>CAIUVD010000001.1 GCA_903902515.1 uncultured Planctomycetota bacterium
ATCGCCTCCGCGGCAAGCCGAGCGGCTGAGTATCCGCATCAGTTTTCGGGCGGGATGAGGCAGCGTGTGATGATAGCGATGTCGATCGCCTGCGATCCGAAGCTGTTGATTGCAGATGAGCCGACGACGGCGCTGGACGTCACCATTCAGGCGCGCATCCTGGAGTTGCTTCGGGAACTGCAACGTGACTCGGGCATGTCGGTCTTGTTCATTACGCACGACCTTGGCGTGGTTGCCGACATCGCTCGACATGTCGTCGTGATGTATGGCGCGCAGGTGGTTGAGTCGGCCGACGTCGACAACCTGTTCGGAGCACCGAGACACCCCTACACCTCTGGTCTGCTTGGGGCCATGCCGCAGGTCGCGTTGGAACGCGGGCACGATCCGATCGCCATTCCGGGCACCGTGGCACAGGCCCATTCATGGCCCAGTGGTTGTCGGTTCAATCCTCGGTGTATCTACAGAGAGGAAGGGACCTGCACGACGGCGGCCATACCGTTGGAGCCAATCGGCGGCGGCCTAGTGCGATGCGCCCGGGCCGCGGAACTCCAGTCGACACTCGGACGGGCAATGGTGACCGCATGAGCAACAAACCCTGCCTGCGTGTGGAGAATCTGCACGTCAGCTATGATGTCGGGAGCACGGGCTTCCTGGGCAAGCGCCGCAAGTTGCATGCTGTCAACGATGTGTCCCTGGAGATTGGCGCCGGTGAGACGCTTGGTCTTGTGGGTGAATCCGGCAGTGGAAAGTCGACCGCGGGCCTTGCGATCCTGCGGTTGATCGATGTTGCGTCCGGAACGGTACGCCTCGGTGAGACCGATGTCGCAGGCGCTACGCGGTCCGAGTTGCGCGCTTTGCGACGTCGTATGCAGATGGTGTTCCAGGATCCGTATTCGTCGCTGAACCCGTCTATGACGATTGCGCAATTGCTCGAGGAGCCGTTGATCATCCATGCGGACATCCCGAAGGATGAGCGCAAGGCCATGATCGGGCGCATGCTTGAATCGGTCGGGCTGCATGCGGGCTATGCGGCACGATATCCGCATGAGTTCTCGGGAGGGCAGAGACAGCGCATCGCGATCGCGCGGGCCATGATGTTGCACCCGGAACTTGTGGTTCTCGACGAGCCTGTAAGCGCGCTCGATGTCTCCACACAGAGCCAGATTATGAATCTGCTCAAGAAAATTCAGGAAGATTCAGGTACGGCGTTTCTGCTTGTGGCGCATGACCTCTCGGTCGTGCGGCTCATGAGCCCGCGTGTGGCGGTCATGTATCTGGGGGAGATTGTTGAAACCGGACCCAGTGGCAGGGTCTACGATCAGCCAGCACATCCCTATACTGCGGCCTTGATATCAGCTGTTCCTTTTCCGGACCCAGAACGGCAGCGCAGAGTTAACCGTATTATCCTGGGTGGGGACCTGCCCAGTCCGATGTCACCGCCAAGCGGCTGCCGGTTTCGGACTCGCTGCCCGTTTGTGATGGATATTTGCTCGAAGGAAGCACCGCCTAAAGTGCCGGTGGAGGGCGGCGGCTTGGCTTCATGCCACCTTCACGCGCATGGACCGAAGCTGGGTGGACGGTCCTTGAATGACTTCAT
>CAIUVD010000002.1 GCA_903902515.1 uncultured Planctomycetota bacterium
TGCGGCCCTTTCAGAAGGTGGGCAGCATGATCGCTGACCGCCTGGATGACATCGTCAGTTACTTCACGCACCCTATCACTAATTGACCCCTGGAAGATAAACTCCAAGCTCATGTCCGTCATCCCCGCCGGTCGGGGCTATCGGCATCACGAGACGTTCAGGATGGCCGCTCTATTCTTCTTGGGTGGATTGGACATGACGCCGAGATATCGCCATGACTGATCATTCCCACTGTGAGTCCAGAATAGCCTAAAAATTTACGATAGCTACCTAAGACCTTGAGCGATGGTACAAACATCCGATGGGATTCGACCGACCAGCTCATGCGGAGGTTGACACCGCTGATGTCATCCAGACGGCTATTTCAATAGCATGATTTTGGATAATGCCTGCCATGATGTTGCGGTGTAGATGTCTAACAAACCATCCTTCGGTCACGTCGCATCTTCAGTGCCAATTTTCGCTCGCCAGGCCTGGGGAGACTGGCCGCACCCCCTCCGGAATCCACGGCTGAAATGCGCCTGATCCGTGAATCCCAGGGCGGCAGCAACCTCGGCAACGGTGGTTCCTGGGATGACCAGCAGACGCTGCGCGCGCGCCACCAGGGCGCGTTGCCGGAAGATGCGCGGACTGCAGCCATGGAGCCCTTGGAACCGCAGTCGAAATTGCGAGGCTGAAAGACCTGCCTCCAAAGCAAGTGATTCGATGGGGACCTGCAGTTCGGTGGTCAACCGCATCGCTGATCGCTGTACGGGATCCGCTTCATCTGGCGCCCCCATGGCGGTTAACCGCGCCATCAAGCTGGCCAACAGCGCTTCCGACTCAGATCTCCATGCCGGAGTCTGCTGGCGAAGCATGGTCAAGATCTCATCGAACCGATTCCGCCATATGGTATCCAGCACACTCTGGCTAACGATAGGCATGGCGGGTAATCGCTCCTGCCGTTGGAGATCACGCATCACCGGGCCATCGAAGGCCAGCCAACGTTCAATCCAACCCGTGGCAGGATCAGGACGATAGCGATGCCAACGACCAGGTACGAGCAGAAATCCCTCTCCCGAACGAACCGTGCGAGTGCCGCTGTGATCCTCGTAGACCCCCCCCCCACCGGCGATAACCACGAACTGATATTCCCTGAGGACACGGCCGCGTTCCCATCGAAAGAGATGGGATTCCGGGTGTTCCGGCAAGGGATACGGACGACCAGCCGGGATACACGCCGTACCGCCAGCAATCAGCCGCAAGCCCCAGCGGCCGGAATCCCGATCATCGGCCAAATACTGCATGTGGTCGATCATTGATACTCCAGTCTGGCGATTCACCCTACCTGCTTCCGCAAGCGATCTCAATACAACCAGCCATCCGGCGATGATGGCTTCTGTGTCAGCGATTCGGGCATGGAGGCATTCTCCCACGGTCATAGACATGTTCACGTCCCAATAATTGCGACTCTGATCATGCTCATCATCGGTAAGCTATCAGCGCCTGAGACCCAGCATTTGGGACCACCTTGATTCGCCCCTTCAATTACGACAGATAATCCCATGTCCTCCAGCTACCAATTTCCTCAGGGTTTCATCTGGGGAACTGCCACCGCCGCCCATCAGATCGAAGGCGCATTCGACGCCGAGGGCCGAGGGGCCTCGGTGTGGGATGCCTTTACCACTCGCACCGGCGATACCGCCGCCATCGCGAACGACCATTACCACCGTTATGAGGCCGATCTCGACCTCATGGCATCCTTGGGAATTCGCCATTACCGCTTATCGATTGCCTGGTCCCGCATAATTCCAACCGGTCGAGGACAGGTGAATGAAGCCGGATTAGCCTTCTATGAGCGTCTTATTGATGCTGCCCTTGCGCGAGGCATCACCCCCTATGTGACGCTCTACCATTGGGATCATCCTCAGGCCCTTGAGACGCGCTACGGCGGCTTTCGTTCCCGCGAGATGGCCGACGACCTGGCCGACTATGCGGCCGTGGTGGTCCGCCGTCTCGGGGATCGGGTAACCAATTGGTTTACTATGAATGAAATTGGCTGCTGCACCTGGCTGAGCTATCCGGTGGGGGAACCCAGCTTTGACAACCACGCCCCTCGGGTGCGTCTGGCCAATGCCAAAGCGGTTAATCAGACGATCCATCACGCGACCCTGGCCCATGGCAAGATGGTACAGGCAATTCGTGCCCATAGCCCTCGGCCCTGCAAGGTAGCTTTGGTGGATAATCCCATCGTTTCCGTTCCCCTAACGGAATCTGACGCTGACATTGCCGCCGCACGAATGGCTTTTCAGACGAATTGGACCAATGGCCAAATTCTGTATCCCGTGCTCACCGGTCGCTGGTCGCCGCGCTGGGAATCCCAGGCGGCAGCTTCCGGTGAATTACCCGAAGTGATGGACGGGGACTTCGCCACGATATCCCAACCACTCGATGCCATGGGACTCAACATCTATTCCGGCCTCTACCACCGTGCGTCCGAGAATGTCTCAGGGACTGAACAGGTCCCCTTCACACCGAACTATCCCCGCCTGGCCATGCCTTGGCTGCAATTAATGCCAGAATCCTTGTACTGGTCCCAGCGATTCATTCGAGAATCCTGTGGGTATCTTGGCGACCTTTACATCACGGAAAACGGCTGTGCCGTGGATGACTGGCTCACGCCCCAAGGTGAGGTTCTGGACGTTGATCGGATTCATTACTTACGGCAGTACCTGCGTCAGCTGCATCGCGGCATCGTTGAAGGCTTCCCCACCAAAGGCTATTTCCTGTGGTCGTTCATGGACAATTTCGAATGGACATGGGGATATTCGAAGCGATTTGGCATCGTCTGGAACAGCTTCGATAGCCAGACCAGAATCCCCAAGGCATCGGCGCACTGGTATGCTGAAACCATCCGTCAAAATCGCGTCGTCTAGGCGTTTTGATTAATCCCATCCTTTTTTCACCTTATAGACCCATTCTAATTGACCGCTGTCCGCACTCAGGGATATGACCAATTCGTTGTACCCTGGGACCCAGCGCATCAGAAAAGGACGCCCATGATGACCATTGATAGCAGCCTCCATCCGAACCATGACAACGATCATCGTCTCCATGCACAAATCCACTTGAAATCATTCCGTCAGGCAGGCACCTCGACGCCGGACATCGTGCTCATTGGAGATACGGTGGCTCTCGGATTCGGTGGAGGTATGGACGGAGCTCCCATACGGGCTGCATGGGCGGAGCACACAGGCGCTTGTACGGTCGTGAACCTGGGCGTGCAGAAAGACACGGTCGATGATCTGGAGTGGCGCCTCAGAGAGGGCCTGCTGACAGGGCTATCCCCCCGGGTCGTGATCCTGCACGCCGGACTCCACGATCAGCCGAATCAAAACAATGCCGCATACATCAGTCATCGACTTCAGGACATCGTCAAGACCGTCCGCGGCACATGCCCCCAGTCCCACCTCATTCTCATCGACACGATTCCAAGCCATGGCCATGATCATCGAGCCCTCCATCTAGCTCTTGATAATGCCCGCCTCACAGAGGACCTCAACGTTCATCGCATCGATACGGTACAAGATTTCATCAATGTGGATGGAAGCCTTAAGGTCATCGGCGTCGCCAAGGATGACCGCTATCTTGATGATATTGGATATGAACTGATTGCCAGTCGACTGGGCATTCAACTGCAAGCCATCCTGGGACGTCCCAGTGGCCGTTGCCATCGTCAATCATCATCCCCGACCCTGCGGTTGGTCTCCGAGTATCCGCAGCCGGTCATTCAGGAGCGGCATGCGGATGCCAGCGGCAACGCCTATGGATTAGAAGGTGGCAGGGTCGTTAAAGTGGATAGGGTATACCACCTCATCACTGCGGAAATGTATGCCGACATCCGGAATAACAGCATGCGCTTGGCCCACTGGGCGAGCTCTGATGGGATCGCTTGGCAGCGGCAATCCACCATCGCCACCTCCAGTGGCGATCTCACGGGCCAGGATACACGCGCCGCCCTGTGGGGCCCCATGCCGATCTATGACCAGGACGACGATCGCTGGAATCTCTTCTACGTTTCCTACCGGGCCTGCACTCGTCCAGAAGGCCTTGATGGGCGCATCTGGCGCGCCGTATCTGAGGTTCCTGGACACGCTGGCATCACCGGACCATGGCACGACGTCGGTGTCATCATGTCCCCCGGACCCGAGAGTCAGACCTGGGAAGGCATCCAAGGTGTGGATTCATTTTTCCCCTACCGGATTGGCAACCGCTGGATTGCCTTCTATGGCAGCTCGGACATCCGCTCATGGTTCCGGGTCGGATTGGCCGAGTCCAGCCACTTGTCAGGCCCGTGGAATCGGATGCGAGATATCAATCCAGTCCCGCTGTGTGGCCCCCGTGGCACGGAAAACCCCATCGTCAGTCAGTTACCGGATGGCCGGTGGCTGGCCATGTTCGAATCGGTTTTTAACGAACGCGGTTTTGGCTACGCCACTTCAGCGGATGGCATCACCTGGTCCGATGCCTCCGAGCTGGAGGTCCTCGCTTCAAACTCCACGCTTCGCAAGGTACGGACACCCCTTGGTCTGATTCCGGAAGACGACGGGAGCTGGACCATTTTCTATACGGGGTTTGCTAAGAGCTCCAATGAATGGGGACAATTGTGGAAAATCCGCGTGTCCCTTGAGGGATGAATAGGTATTGATGGTTTCCTGACAAGCCAAAGACATGCCACTACGTGATGCTTTAATGATGCTCAATCTGGTTGCGGGGCTCACCGGCTGGGAATCCAGCCGGTCTAAGGTCAGCGATCAGATGCAACCACGTGAGGAGCAAAACAAGACCTCGCCATGAGCCTGCCGTGTGACCATGACTTAGTTTCGTGACACTTCGGTGTGTTCTCGCCCGAGCAATTAACCACTATCTACATACTACCGGTATAATCAGTCAGTGAGCAGGAGACGCGCTGACGCTGAGACACCCCCCATGATTTTTGTGACATGAGGGGCACACCAGGCCGGGTATCCTCATCGGGATCCACGCGCCATCAGGTATTCCGTTCCATGTCCCCATTATGCACCTGGTTCCATGTCGGCCTCGTTGTCCTGGTCGCTGCTTGGTGCCCAGCCGCCGAATCCTTGCGCCAGACCATCTGTCTCAATGGAACCTGGAAGATCCAGCGCGGAACTGCTGAACTGCCAATGACCCCCTATCAGGGCGAGATCATCGTGCCCGGGGTGACCGATATGGCCCGCCATGCGAATGGCAGTGGTCCTTGGTGGTGGATTGAACGTGAATTCACCCTCAATCATGTCCAGACCCCAGTAGCCCTCTTAAAGATCAACAAAGCCAAATACAGCACCCGGGTCTATCTCAATGGGAGATGCATCGGTGAGCATTTGCCGAATTTCACCCCACAGCTCCATGACCTGTCGCAGACGCTGAAATTTCATGGCACAAACCGCCTAACCATCCGTCTGGGCACCTTCCGCTCTCCCGAACTGACCCTAGGAGCGGTAGATGGCATGGATGCCGAGATCAAGGTGCCGAAACCGTCCGGCATCTACGATGATGTGGAGCTGATCCTCGCCGGCACGCCGTCCATTGCCTCCGTACAAACAGCGCCGCAACGTGATGGCACCCTGAAGATTCGGGCGGTGGTGCGGGCGTCACCTGAGACCATGGCTGGTCAACAAGTCCATTTCGAAGTCCGCCGCCACGGCACCCCCGAAATCGTGGCCAAACTCACCGCCACCGCGACGTCATTCAGGAGCACGACCGGAACGACCACCACCGAGGTCAACGTTGCTATTCCAATTCCCGACTGTCGGTGGTGGTCGCCTCAAGATCCTTTCCTGTACGAACTTACCACCCGTACCGCCGGAGATGAGCGCCGGGACCGTTTCGGCATGCGTACGGTCGGATTCGATCCCGCCACCCGTCGCTTCGTACTTAATGGCGAACCCTACGCGTTGCTCGGTACCAATGTGGCCATCTTCCGCTTCGAAGCTGACCATGCCCGCGGTGACCTCCTCTGGGACCGGGATTGGGCACGTCGTCTGATCCGCACCTATAAGAGCATGCACTGGAACTCATTTCGATTTAGCATCGGATTCCCACCCGATTTTTGGTATGACCTCTGCGATGAAGAGGGATTCTTGGTCCAAGACGAATTTCCGATCTGGGAATCAGTCAATCATATTGGTGATGAGAAGACCAAGGACCAACTCAACCCGGCGGTGTCGGTCCAGCAGCTCGTTGATGAAGGTACTGCCTGGGTCCTAGAACGCGCTAACCACCCGTGTGTTTTTCTGTGGGACCTCAGCAATGAGACCAAAAGCCAGAAGGTCGCCGAGGCCGTGGAATTCCTTCGTCCGATCGACCTTCAGGGACGTCGCTGGGAAAATAGCAGCGGCCACAATGGACCTCCACCCGATCCCCAAGATCCGATGGAGGCCCATCTCTACCACTTCATTCCTCCCAATCAGACCCTGGCCTGTCTCAACAGCAGCAAAATTCCCCGCCAGGCCCTTGATCAGCATGATGAAGCGAGTGGCTTGCAAAAAAGGGGAAGCCCGTTGATTGTTAACGAATACGGCTGGCTGTGGCTGACCCGCGATGGCAGCCCTACCCAGCTCACCTTTAGGAACTACGAATTTCTTGTTGGCGGTGGCATCGGTAGCGGCGACTTTGGATCCGAAGCCGCACGCCGGTATGTCCAAGCCACCTACATGGCGGCGATGACCGAACACTTCCGTGCCTCCGGTCGGGTTGCCGTCCTCCATGAGTTCGGTGGCCTCATTTACAGCCACTCCGATGGTGAGCGTCCATGGTCCCATCGTTCCGGTTACACCAGCGACCATTTCCTAGAACCCATATCCGACCTGAGACTGGACCCCTACATCGCCACGTACCTTCGTGACGCTTTCGCACCCGTGGCCCTCTATATAGGCTATTACCAGGCCACCTACGGCGCCGGCGAGTTTAAAGATATTCCCATCACGGTGATCAACGACAGCCGTCAGTCATGGCAAGGTCGGGTGCAGTTGTATCCGGTCTCGGGTGGCATTGCGCTCACCAAGAAAAATCTCCCATCACTGCTCCCCCCGGTGGAGGCCGACTGCACCGTACCTCCTCACAGCATGATCACCATCAAGCTCAGGGTCCAGGCCCCTGCCGCTACCGGCGATTACACCTGGGTTGCGGAACTCGGCGCCGGAGAGGCGCGGGTGCAAAGCGTCCGCGATTTCTGCGTTGGCAAGCGGCCGCATTGGGAGCGTCCCGAGGGAAAACTGGTGGTTCCGACTGCGGCTTCCGCCTCTGGTTCCAACGCGCCGATCCTGACCAAAGATGTCTGGTCCTGGTGTTCGGGCCCAGGAGAGCATTCCTGGATCCAGTTCGACCTCGGGTCCGAAACCACGATCGACCAGTTGCTGCTCAAGACCGACCAATCAGACTATCCGATCCAGGCCTGCATTGAAGTCTCCATGGATGGTCAAGCGTGGAAATCCGTCGCAGAGCGGAACCACCTTGGACCTCAATGGAGCCTATTCGCTCACCTAAAGACCACCGCCCGTTACCTCCGTGTCGCCGTGAATGCGGTGTCGGATCCAATTAAGGGTTGGCAACTCACGGGTATCGAACTCCGCGGCCCGGCTGTACCATCATCACTCCCAGGAAAGTAACCGATGAAATCTTTTTTCGTTCAAGCACTCTTCAGCTACGCCATGGTTATCACCGCCATGGCTTGTAGCAGCGCCAGCCATGCCGCTGAGACTGCCACTGAACCCACCCTCACTGTCGCCCCATTGTTTACGGATCGCATGATCCTGCAGGAGGGCATGCCCGTACCGGTATGGGGATGGACCACACCGGGTCACTCGGTCACCGTCAGCTTCGCGGAGCAAACCGTAACGGTCACCGCCGAGGCGGATGGACACTGGGAGGCACGTCTCCAGCCGCTCGTTACGGCCGCCGAGGGCCGCACCCTCACGGTCAGTGATGGTCCAACCACCACGATTTTTCATGATGTGCTGGTTGGCGAGGTCTGGCTGTGCTCGGGCCAATCAAACATGGCCATGCGCCTGCCTCTTGCCGTAGGCGGCCAGGAGGCCGTCAAACAGGCAGGCGACTCCAGCCTGCGGCTGTTTAGCACTGATGACACCCTGCCATGGCCAATGCCGACGGAACCACGCGTTCGCACCTTTGCGCCCCGCGCAAAGCCCTACGCGTGGCAGCACGCCAACCCTGAGTCGGCCGCCGACATGTCAGCAGTGGCTTGGTTCTTCGCCCAAGAGCTGCGCCGGGAGCTCAAGAAACCTGTCGGACTTATACTCGCTAGCCGCGGAGGAACCCTGGGGGAATCCTGGATCAGCCGTCAGGCGTTACGAGCCCACCCCAAACTCGTCGCCATGGCAGATCTTACCGACCGATGGCACGAAGATGCCCCCGAGGCCAGAAAACGTATGCAGGCAGCCCAGGCAGCATGGACTGCCGCCGCCAAGGTCGCAAAAGCTGAAGGAAAGCCTGAACCCGCCAAACCAAAGAATGAAGCGGCGCTCGGAACCACCAGCTATGCCAGCGGATGCTACAACAATTACATCGCCGCAATCCACCCCTTCGCGATGCGAGGCGTGATTTGGTACCAGGGAGAAGGCAATGGTGACCACCACATCAAGGAAGTCAGCTCTGGTGCGAATTATGAGCGTGTCCTCACCACCCTGATCACCGATTGGCGGCAACGATGGAATCAAGAACATCTCCATTTCCTCATCGTGCAGTTGGCCAATTACCATCTTCCTCCTACCGCTCCACGAGAACGCGACGGGTGGTCCGAAGTGCGAGCAGTCCAGGCATTGGTCGCCGATACACTTCCCGACTGTGGACTGGCGGTTATCAACGATCTCGGTGATGCGAAAGATATTCACCCGACACGAAAGGCCCAAGTGGGGGAACGTCTAAGCTTGGCAGCTCGCGCAAAGGTCTATGGCCAAAAGGTGGTATTTTCAGGTCCCGTGCTGAAGGACATGACCGTATCCGGGTCAACGGTCCGCCTGCGCTTTGATCAAGTCCATGGCGGACTCGTCGCCTCGAGCGAGGGACTTACCGGATTTGCCATAGCCGGATCTGACCGTCGTTGGGCCTGGGCTGATGCGCACATCGACAATGACACGGTAATCCTCACCAGCACCACGGTGGCCAACCCCGTCGCGGTTCGTTATGCCTGGGCGATTGGTTCCGTTGCCAGCCTTTTCAACGGCGCAGGCCTGCCCGCATCGCCGTTTCGCACGGACGACTGGCCCGGAGTCGGAACAGGGGACGCACCGATGCAGCGATGACCAACCGGAGATACTCCGCGCCATATTCGTCCTAACCGCTGCATCAATAATCAGACCCAAGAGACACCATGAGATCCACCACCTTGCTTCATCTTCTCTCGATGCCGTTGCTGGGCATGGCCGGCTACATCAACGCAGCTGAGTGGGTCCGTATTGATGACTTCCAGGACCGACAGCCGGGTCCTTTTCAACGTCAAGAGAGCGGCTGGCATCTCGCCTCTTCCGTGGCGACCCTCGTGGAGGTGGCAGATGATCGGGATAATCCTGGAAATCGTGCGTTAAAAATGCGGCACATTGGCAAACCAAACTCCGGAGATCACGACATTCTTTGGCAGAATACCGCTCTGGCCATCAGCCCTGGCCAAAGTGGGTCGGCTTTCCTCCGTTTTAAAGTTGAAAATGGGACCGATGAACTCGGTAACACCAACGGCAGTGAACCGGTTCAATCCATCTCGCTCGTCATTGCCCTTGGCCCCACCAAATTGCATGCGGGGAATTCAATGGGCGGCGTTCGCATTGCTGGCAAGCAGGCGAGTCTCGTCGACTTCCGCAGCAAGGGGTCAAAACCTGCCATTGCGGTTAAACGCAATCGCTGGTATCGGCTGTGGCTCCTGATCGACAATCGACCTGGCGCCACTGATAATCGCTCAACCGCCTATCTCCAAGAAGAAGGATCCACTGAGGCGCCAAAGGCACTTGCAGGTACCTTTCTACGTGATGGACCTCCGGGCATCATTTCCTCCGTGGGCTTCATCAAAGCGCGGGATAGCCATCTCACAGATGTTTGGATTGATGATGTGTCCATCGATCCAAATACCCTCAATACCACCGACCCAGTGAATGGAAAATCCCAAGGATGGCGGGAACGCTTCGCCTTGGAGGCTGAGAAATACCGTCAATACACCACTAAGGCAGACACTTGGGAGCAGGCCCGGGAACAAGCCCAACATCTCGTTACAGCCATGACGCCTGCGGAGCGCTTCGCCCTGGTGTGCGGCGATGGTGCTGCCGGCACCCCGGCTTTCCTACGCTATGGCATTCTGGATGTCCAATTCAATGACGCAAGCTGCGGCATCAATAATGGCGCCCCAGGCAGCTCTCGACGTGAACGACTGCCCAAAACCATCTCATATCCATCACTGTGTCTCCTCGCCGCGACCTGGGATCCTGAAGTCGCCAAGGCGTACGGTAAAGCACTTGGCGAAGAGTGCCGTTCGGGAGGAACTAAAGTTCTCCTCGGCCCAGGCATGAACATCAGCCGCGCCTCCATATGCGGTCGAAATTTCGAGTACTTGGGTGAAGATCCACTCCTCGCCGGACGTATGGTCGCTGGCTACGTTCAAGGTATGCAATCGACGGGAACAGCGGCAACCCTAAAGCATTTTATTGGCAATGAGCTGGAAAGTCACCGGCGTGGAACCAATTCCATAATTGATGAACGGGCCTTACACGAAATATACATGCCGCCATTTAAGGCTGGCATTGATGCTGGTGCATTAGCAGTCATGACATCCTACAACCAGCTCAATGGTGAGTGGGCAAGTGAAAGTAGATATGTCAATACCACTTTGCTACGCCAGGAACTTGCATTCCCAGGCGTGATCATGACGGACTGGATTGCCGCTTATGATGGACTCAAAGTTGCTGCTTCCGGAACCGATTTAGAGATGCCATTCGGTGGCGCGCTGGCCCGATCACGGGAAGCTTTACTGGGATCAGCCCATATCGATCGCATGTGTCAAAGCGTTCTGGCCACCTGGATAAAGGCAGGTTTCTTTGACCCGCAATGGATAAAACCAGAACTGGAGAAGCATCGATCAACATGGGAATCGACCGCCCACGCAACCAATATCGCTGGCATCGTCCTGCTTCAGAACAATGGCATCCTTCCTTTGTCTGGAGGATATGCCGGCAAAACCATCCTGGTAACCGGCGCTAACTCGCAGCGCAAGGAGCTGTCAGGAAATGGCTCTGGACATGTACCCGGTTATGATGGGAAGACCTACCTCGACATGTGCCGAGACACATTTCCTCAGGCCATGGTGGTTGCAACGGATGCTCCGACGGCAGATGAGATTCATCGCGCCGATCTCATTCTTGCATTTCCAGGATTCATGGATCGACCCCGCAAAGACTGGCCAGGATCTGCCGAAGGTGAAGGACAAGATCGCAGCTTCGTCATGCCCGATGACACCATCATTGCCGCCTGCACTCGCGGCAATCCTCGAA
>CAIUVD010000003.1 GCA_903902515.1 uncultured Planctomycetota bacterium
CCATATGGGTGTTTTGGACAAGGTGGTACCAGGACGACAAAAGCCGGCGTGCTCTAGGAGCTTCCATCGACCAACGGCGTTTTCAGGTTCATGGGTCGAGAACTGTCGCTTGGCGTCGCAGTCCTCGGCCCTGGGTGAGGGGGTTCCCCCATGGTAGCCTGCTCACATCAGGAACCCCTCATGACTCCGCATATGCTGCCGTGGAAAACCGCCGCCTCGACCTGTTCCGTGGGTATCGCCGATCCGGCCTGGCCCCTGGCGGTTTGGGTTGGGGAAGATCACCCAGATCGTACCTACGAAGTTTCCGTCCGGTTTGACGTTCCCTTTGGCGCGGTGCCCGTGGTCCAGGTGGCCCTGATGGGGTTTGACCACGACCAACGGACCAGCGGTCGGGTTCGACTGCGCGTCAGCGATGTGACCCCCGAGGGTTTCACGGTTGGGATCACCACCTGGCGCGATACTCGGGTGTACGGGGTCGATTTCGGTTGGTTGGCCCTGGGCGAGTGACCGGGCAGGGGCGGCCCACCTTGGCGCAGGAGCACCCCTGCGGTTTTTCGCCAATGGTGGGATGCTTTGGAGAAGGCGCTCCCCCGGTGCTTTTGGGATCTTTAGGGGCCCACGGTGTTGTGTGGGCTGATACCCTCACGGTACGAAGCACATTTCCCCCCTTGCGGAGGGGGTTGCCTTTGAGGTATCGTGAAGGCCATGCGCCTTGCCCTCGTTCCTACGCTGCTTGCTGTCGTCAGCCCGGTTTTCGCAGAGGATTCCCTCGATCCGCAGTCGGACCAGTTGCCCCTGGTGACGATCACCTCGACCAAGGTTCGTAGCGATCCGGTGACGGTGCCCGCCTCGGTGGCGGTGATCACGGGCACTCAGATCATCGAGTCGGGGTACAACACCATCGATGATGTGGCCAGTACGACCGCCGGTGTTCATTTCATGAGTCTTGGCACCCATACCACCTACCCGGTGATCCGTGGCATGTTCGGCCTCGAAGTCGACTCGCCGACGGGCTATTATATCGACGGCGTGGCCCAACGCGGCCTCGGTGCTGATCAGTTGGTGGATGTGGAGCGGGTGGAAATCCTGCGCGGGCCCCAGGGCACCCTGTACGGCCGCAATTCCGTGCCTGGCATCGTCAACGTGGTGACCCGGGATCCGGGGGCCGACTGGAGTGGTTACGGCATTCTTGACGGTGCCCAGCGTCGTACCTTTGGCATCACGGCCGCCGCCGGTGGCCCCGTTGGGCAGGGTGTTGGTATCCGTCTGGCTGCCCGGGGGGTTCGCTCCGACCCCGTGATTACCAATACCGCGCCGGTGCCCACGGATGACCCCGCCAACCGCGATTCGACCCTCCAGGGCAAGCTTCGTTGGGCTTCCGACGAGGACTGGACCACCGTCACCCTCCAGGGGATCCGCAATCGCTTCTATTCCAGCGGCGACCACTTCGCCCCGGTGGATGACGCCCTGCGACACCGGACCAACAATGACCACATGGGTGCCTTCAACCGTGAGCTGGATAGTTGGGGACTGACGATCGCCCAGCGATTGGCAGAGCAGGTCACCCTGACCAGCGTTACGGGCACCAGTCGCAACAACGATTTGTTTGATCTCGATCAGGATTTTACCGCGGTTGATGACAAGACGTATGTTCGGGACACCTATGCTTACGAACTAAGCCAGGAGGTGCGTCTCAGCGGTGGAGAAGGTTTGCGGTCCTGGGTGATTGGGGTGTATGGGAGCGCGGGGCGGGAAAACGTCATCCAGAATACCCAGCTCAAGCTCTTTCGCCTAGTCAAGGATACGGATGTTGAAAAAACTTCGCGTAATCTTGCGATTTTTGGTCAGGGCGGCATACCCCTTGGGGAAAGCTTGACCCTTACCATCGGCCTGCGGGCCGATTTCGATCGCGAAAGCGTCGATGTGCATTCATCGGCCTCCACCACGCTCCCCGTTCCGCAGATCATCGGCCTGGCGCAGATTGCCAATTTTGATTACGAGGATCAGAGGAACTTTCATGCCTTTCTCCCCAAGGCGAGTTTGTCCTGGTCGTGGAGCAAGACCTCCTTCACCTATGGCACCATTTCACGGGGCTATCGCAGTGGTGGTTACAATAACACCCCATGGACGAAGCAGGACGTGATGGATGGCTACGACCCAGAGTTCGCCACGGTCTATGAAATCGGCCATCGGGCGACCTTCATGGACCGGCGCCTCAGCCTCAACGTTGCGGCGTACCACACGGATTACACCAATAAGCAGTCGCTGATCCTGGACTCGCCCAATTATTATTTCGTGAACGCCGGTCGGGTGGCCATTGACGGGGGTGAAATCGAGATCACCGCCCGGCCATCTCCGGGCCTCGATCTGTTTAGCAGCCTCGGGGTGGTCCATTCCCGGATCACGGAGTACGGCGGCCCCCTGGTGGGTTTCCAGGGACCGCTCGCGGATCTGACCGGCAATCAACTGGCGATGGCCCCCGCTTTCGATGCGTCGATTGGCGGCCAATGGCGCCATCCCATCGGCATCTTCATTCGCCCTGAAATCCAATTCATCGGCAGATATTACGCTGACAACAACAACAACATTAGCCAGGATCCTCACCAACTGCTGGGCCTGCGGGTCGGCTATGAATGGGACCGCGCGGGTGTCTATCTGTGGGGCAAGAACCTGGGGCAGGCCCATTACCTGACCCGGGGCAGCACCACGTCGCTCGGGGGTGACGAACGCTTGGTCGGCGTTGCTGGCGCTCCCCGGACCATTGGTGCTTCGGCCCAGGTGGAATTCTAAGTCGATTCAGCCGTTGACGGGCCCCGTGCTTTCCCGCTGCACCAAACTGGTTGGCAGGCGGATGGTCTGGGTGGGGGTGGTCCCCGCTTGTTCCAGTTCCCGGACCAGGGCATCAATGGCGCACGTCACCATGGCATCCCGGGGGACGGCCATGGTCGTTAGGCCCGGGTGGGCGAGTTCAGCGGCGTCAATATTATCAAAACCGATGATCGAAAGATCCCGCGGGACCCGCAGGCCCCGTTCATTGGCGAGGCGGAGGGCCCCCAGGGCCATGCGATCATTGGCGCAGACCACCGCCGTCGGGGCTTCCCCCGAGCGAGTGAGGAGCTTCTGAAGGGCTTCGCCGCCGCCGGGGGCGGTGAACCAACCCACTTCCACCTGATCGTCCGGGGCCGGGAGGCCCGCCTGGGCCATGGCTTCCCGCCAGGCCTGGAGGCGTTCCTGGCCAGCGACCGTGGCTGGCGGGCCGGCGATGTGGGCGATCCGGCGATGGCCGAGGCCCGTGAGGTGACGGACGGCCAGACGGATGGATTCCCGGTTATCGCTGATGACGCAGGTCCGGTCCGGCAGGGGGTAACTATCCAGGAGGACCACCGGCACCCGGGTCATGGACATGTTCCACACCGAATCCCGGTCAAAACCCATGGCGATGATGCCGCTGACGGGGCGACGGGTACCGGTGCCGGGGGTGACGGGCACCAGTTCCTCAGGGGCTCCGGCGAACACCAGGGAGTAGGTGGTTTTGGCCAGGTGGCTGGCCAGGGACCCGATCATGGCCCCAAAATAGGGGTCGGCATGGCCCTCCAGCACGCGCTGATCAATGACCAAGCCAATCGTCCGGTTCGCGGTCGATGGCGAGATCCGGTCCCGCACTACAAAAGTTCCACGGCCTTGCTGGGCGGTCAGGAATCCTTCCGCCACTAAACCCGCGATGGCCCGCCGAAGGGTCATCCGTGAAACATCGTAACGTTTTGCCAGTTCTGGTTCCGGTGGCAGTTTGTCGCCCAACGCATTGGCGGTAATATCGGCCCACAAGCGTTCGCGGATCTGATGGAATCGGGTAACAGGCATCGCCTCACGGTAGACCGTGCGCTAGTCTGGACAATAGCAGCCGCGACCCACCTGAAGAAGCTTTGTTAGAACATCAGCCGTCCGCACCGTGGCGGTTGCCGGATCGAGGAGGGGGGATGGTCACCGCTTCCGCAAGTTCTTCGCTAGCCAGACCCGACGCCACCCCGGACGGTGGCTTCGACCACGGTCCAACCGGGGGCGATGGCCGGGACTTGGTGTTGGCGACCGTTCCGGAGT
This sequence comes from uncultured Planctomycetota bacterium, assembly GCA_903902515.1. Classification (GTDB taxonomy): domain Bacteria; phylum Planctomycetota; class UBA11346; order UBA11346; family UBA11346; genus CAIUVD01. The sequence goes on from CAIUVD010000003.1 coordinate 4,099, forward strand.
TGCCAGAGGCCGGGATCGCGCTCCCGGCTGGTTGAGCCCCAACGTCCAGTTCCCGAACGCGCAGCGCAGCTTCATCCGCTGCCCGATTGAACCGCCTGTCCTCCGCCGGACGATCCCGCCCATGCCGAACTTCAATTGGTCCATGACGATCACCGGCTATCCGGCCCATGCCCGTTCGGGCACCCGGGTGGTTGGGGTGTCCCACATGAGCACCTTCAGCGCCCTGCGGGTCGCCGAGGGCCTGGGACTGGTGGGTGGATGGGTGTTCACCGAGGGGAGTCAGCCCCAGCTCACGGGCCTGCGCGCCGGGGCCTGCACCCCGGTGGTCTTGACGGAACTTTTTTCGGCGGGGATGGTCGTTCAGACCGAGGGCTTGGCCAACGGCAGCCTGGTGTTCGCCGCCGGATCCCCCGAGGTCGGGGAACCCCTGTCGGGCCGGACCATGATCGCCTGGGCCGAGGCCAAGGGCCTGCCCTGGGTCGAAGTGATCGACAATGAAATCTGCTACTGGGGCGGCCTGGACGACAACCGGCTGGCGAAACTGCTGACCTGGTTCCTGTGCCAGCGGCCGGTGGAACAGGACTGGCGGCGGGTGGTGTTTGAGCCCCGGGCCCTGGGGCGTCTGCGCCACGGCCTGTTTGAGCACGGCTGGACTCGCAACCTCGAACTGGTGAACCGCGACCGCCAGGACTTGTGGGCCGGCGTTCACCAGTCCTGCCAGTTGGAGCACGGCCGGTTGCCCCTGCCGACCAAAGTCGGGGCTGGAGTGCGGGTGCGCCTCGATTTGGGGGAGTTCACCCTCAAGGACCTCAACGAACGGTGCCCGATCCACGACGAGACGGGCCGCGCCCGCCTGCTGTCCGGGGAATTCTGAGGTTCTGCCGTGCGCCTGCTGCATGCCCTGGCACTGGTTGCTCTGCTGCTCGCCGGCGGATCCCTGGTGTGGCCCTGGGCGGTGGGGTACCTGACCCATGAGCGGTCCCCGGGTCGGATCCTCGATGTCATTCCAGAGCCCCTGGCCAACGGCAGGGTTCGCCTGCGGATCGCCTATGAGTTTCCGGTCGGCGCCGGGGTCGACGGCCGTCGTTACCTCCTCGGGTGGGGCGTGGCGGATGCTTATTTCCGCCACCTCGGACATCCCGACGTGGCCGCCGTTCGAGCCGAGGGTGTGATCCGCGACCTGATGGACACGGACCGTGGCCAGGTGCGTGTCCGTACGGTCTTCTACCGTGCCGAGGACCCCGCCGGAACCGCCGTCATCCTGGATGAGACCGCCGAGCGTCCGACCCGGCGGATTCCCATCGGACTGGTATTGCTGGGAGTGGCGGTGGTCTGGAGTCTCAGCTTATGGCGTCGTCGTTCGTGAACCTCTGGCGGTGCGCCCTTTTGGGACTGCTGGTCCTGCCCTTCCTGTCCGCCCAGGACCTGGTCCTGCCCACGGGCACCACGGAAATCCACGGCCGTTGGCGGACCGGTGCCACTCTCGAACCCTTCTGGGCCCGGCTCCTGGCCCCGGATCCCGCCTACGGCGGTCACCGCGTTCTCCAAGTGGTCTACCAGCCGCCGGCTCCAGCGACCCTTGGGGGCACCACCTTGTTGGATTGCCCCTTCCTGCTGGTGGATGGCGCCGGGCGTTTGATCGCGTGGAACGAACGGGCGGGCCACAGCAGTGCGGAACTGACCGCTGGGGTGTATATCGTCCAGCGGGATCGGACGCCGGATGCCCTGACCTCCATCACGTTGGTTGAAGCTCGGGTCGGCCCGGCCCCCGCCTGGGACCGGACCATCGCCCCCCTGCTGCTGGCCCTGACCTGGACCTCCGCCGGCCGGGCCACGGTGCCGGTGGTCGACCTGTTTGGCGGACAACCGGCTTCGGCCGTGGCCTGGAACCGGGGCGAGGTATCCCTGGCCGGTCAAGCTTGCCGGGCTTTCGCCGGGCCCACGGGCACGCTCATCCGCCTCCAGGATGCGACCCGGGGTGACGACCTGCTGCTGATCGACGATCGTAAGGAAGTGGCTCCATGATGTTTCCGTTTCGCTCCTTGGCCCTGGCTGCGGTGGTCCTGTCCTCGGGCTGCGCGGCCCGCCCGGTCGTAAAGCCGGACGGCGTGACGATCATTCGTTCCTACCGCTTCGAGACGACGGTCGCCGACCCCCAGCCGGCCTGGAACCCCACGACCTACTTGGTGGTGGCCCGTCATCAAAACGGATTTGCCCTCTATCAGGAGGGTGCGGGTCGGCAGGAATTTTTCGCCGCCGAGGACAATCGTCAGACCTACAGCCCCGTGTGGCTCAACCGGGACCAGTTCGTGTTCGGCGGGCCCCGCAATGCCACCCGGGGAGCGGATGGCCGGATCCTCAACTCCACCGATGGACTGACGGTGGTCGGCGTGGTCGATGATGGCCGCCGCTGCTCCGTGACCCGAGCACCCCTCAGCACCCGGGGCAACCGCCCCCGGGTGGCCCACGAGGAGGTCTATGCCCAGACCGGTCGGACGATGGTGGTGATCGACCGTTTCGGGGCGATTCGCGATGCGGGCGAAGGCTTCTGGGCTGAGCCCCAGGCCAATGGACCTGGCGTCGCCTGGCAGGAAGCCCCGGTCATTGAGCCCGACCTGTGGACGGCCCAATCCCCCCGGGGTCGACTGGTCGTCCGCTGGAAGCCCGGCGTGGTATCGTTCGTCCCCGGTGGTGTGCAGCCCCGGTGGACCCCGGCGGGGGGCCTGGTGTGCTCGGTGGTCCGGGCGGATCCCCCGGCGGACCGGCCCTGGTGGACCCCGGGCACCGACGTCGTCTACCTGGCCGGTCCCGATGCCGAACCGGTGGTCATCGCCCGGGATGCCCGGGATCCTGCGCCCCATCCCACGGAGCCGATGGTGGCCGTCACCGCCCGGGACGGCGGCGTCCGGTTGGTGGCCTATGATCCCCAGGTCCCGTCGCGGATCCTGGTCACCCAGGGTCGGACGCCCCAATGGTCCCATGACGGTCTGCGCCTATTGGCCGAAGAACCTCAGCCGACCCGCCCGGAAGCGACCCTGGTCCGGGTTCAGGTCCTCAAACTGACGCCTGCCGTTCCGTGATCGATCCGGCGGATCTTTCGGCCCTCGACCGGTACCGGCTTTTGACGGGTACCATTGTTCCCCGGCCCATCGCATGGATCACTAGTGTCGGAACGGAGGGCGCCGAGGAGATCGTCAACCTCGCCCCTTTCAGTTTCTTCCAGGGCGTCACGGCGACCCCGGCCACGGTGATGGTGTGCATCGCCCACCGGGACCCGGAGAAGGACACCCTGGCCAACCTCCGGGCCACCGGCGAAGCGGTCATCCATCTGGTGCCCCCGGCCCTTCTCGACGCCATGCATGCCAGCGGTGCTGAATACCCCCGCACGGTGTCCGAGGCGAAGGCCCTGGGGCTGGCCACGGTCCCCAGCGAACGGATCCGCCCGCCCCGGCTGGTGGGCACCCAGGTCGCCTTTGAGGTCCGGGTGGCCAGCATCACCCCCGTGGGCACGCCGCCGACCTCGTTGGTGCTGTTGGAGGTCGTGGGCGTCCACCTCGACCCGGGGATCACCGCCGCCGATGGCCTTCCCGACCCCGCCCGCCTGCGGACCGTCGCCCGCCTGGGGGGCGATCACTACCTTGATCCGACCACCTGGAGCCTCCTCCACCGGGCGCGGCAGCGGCGACCGGCGACGTGAGCGATCGTTTTTCGAGGAAACAGGAGGGAGTCGAGGGAGTTGAGGTTCGAGGAGGTTGAGCCTCGTTCATCGGACGTTGATTGAGAAGCAGGAGGGCGTCGAGGAATACCTCGGAATTCACGGAATTCGAACCTCACCCTGAGGATGTTTGCCCAGGAGCGCCTTCGGCCTGTTTTTTCCACGGGTTTTCTCGACTCGTCCTCAACTCCCTCGACTCCCTCCTGTTCTCGAACTGCGCTAGGCAGGTTGAATGGCCACCTGAAGGTTCATCGGCCCGCGACGAGAGTGATCGTTTTCTGAAAACGATGCTTTTGAATCAGTGGCTTTTTTCAGAATAGCCGAGGATGCCCCCGCATTGCGGAGGCTCTATGACTCGAATCCATTGTTCCGTTGCCCTTTTGGTGGCGGCCCTGGCGGGTTTGTCGGCCCTGGAGGGGGTGGTGCCCATCAGCAGCGCCACCGCCAGCAGCACGGCCCTGGGTTCGGTGGCAGCGGCCTTCGACAGCAATCCGACCACCACCTGGGTGGCGGCGGCCGATGAGGCCAGCGGGGCGGTCTTCACCCTCGACCTGGGCACGGCTGCGGCCATCAACGCCGTCTCCTTGGTACCGACGGTGCGGGGCCGGTCCTTCCGTTGGGAGTCCTCCGTCGATGGCACGACCTGGACCACGGTGCTCGACCGCATCCAGGCCCTGACTTCCCTCAATGCCCTGGGGGATGGCTCGGCCCTCCCGGCCAACACCGCCCAGCTGGCGGTGGCCCGGACCTTTGCCCCGGTGACCGCCCGCTGGTGGCGCCTGACCTGCCTGACCCTGCGGTCGGGGGAATCCTGCGGCTTGGCGGAACTCCAGGTGGCTCTTGATCCGGCCTATGCCGCCCTCGGCACCCGCCTGGCCACCATTCAGGCCCAGGTGACGGCCCTGACGGGGACTACGGCCACGGCACGTTTGCATAAAGCCCTCCTGACCTGGGCGGTGGAGGACGCCGGTCTGGACCGGGATGCGGCCCGCTTCACGGCCGCCACCACGACCCTTGATGAAGTTGTGACCCGCCTGCCGAGTCCGGTGGCCGTGGCGACCACCGCGCCGACTTCGTGCTTCCCGGCCTATCCTGGCGGCACGGCCAATCCCTTCGCCACCCGGGGCCTGGCGGCCGCCACCGCCCTGCGTTCGTCGACCACCCGGTTTCCCCGGGGTGAGGAGTCTGCCGATATCCGCAAGCCGGCGGACGAGGCCCTGACGCTGATCAGCGCCCTCGGTCATCCCCAGGCCGGGAGTCTGGAGCACGATCCGGACCTGCTGGTGCCGGCCCTGCGCCGCCTCCAGGCGATCGTCGATCAGGCAGACCCCGACGGTACGCTCGATGACCTCGACTTCTTCGCCAAAAGTAGTTTCGCCACGGCCGCCCTGCAATGCTATCGCCGCTATCCGGGTCTGCTGCTGCCGGGGGTCAAGACCCGCTGGGATGCGGTGTTCCGCAGCCTCGGCACGGTCGAAGCCGCGCGCAGTGCCACCGCCACCAAGGTCAACAACGTCAACCAAGAGGCCCTCAAATGGTGGGCCATGACCTGTGCCGGCCTGGCCTTCGATGACGCCACGGTGTTGGCCCAAACCAGCCGCCGGATGGATCAGTTCACGGCCGTGATGTTCCCCGACGGCGCCTTTCCCTACAGCGACCTGGGCAACGAGGCCAACGAGTACCAGGCCGTGGCCCTGCGCCAGTTCGACCTGTTTTCGCGGGTCACCGGCGATGCCCGGGGGCATGACCTGATCCGTCGCACCCGCTGGTACTTCCCCCTGACCTGCCGCCGGGGTCCGATGGCCGAGTGGAATACCAGCCACATCGCCAAGGATCGGTGGAACGGGGTATCTGGGGCCGACGGCGCCTACCTGGTGGCGGCTCTCACGGGCTGCCCCGATAATTACCGGGTGGCGACGGAGCAGACCATCAACTACGGCGACGTGCTGATGGCTCCCCATTACCGCACGGATCTGACGGCCCGCGCCGAACCCGATGACTGGGTGACCACCGATCGCAATGTGCGGGGCACCCGGGGCCGCAGCGGGGATTTCTCGTTCTGGACCAACGGAAACACCAGCAACCAGACCAATTCCCTCGCGGGCAGCATGATCCTCAACCCGGGCTCTGGCACGGGGTTCACCTGCAACGCGGCGGTCGCCGGCCTGGGGGCCTATGTCCGCCGGGCCCTCGGCCCCACGGTCACCGCCACCGAGCACGAAGCCAACCTGTCGTGGTACGGTGAGCGCGGCGGGGCCGTGGCCACCCTCACTACCCCGCGCTTCGGGACCATCGCCGGTCAGCACGGCATTTCCCAGGGCCTGTTTCAGCCGACCCAGGACGGCTGGCGGGTTCAGGAACAATGGCTGGTCAGCCCGACGGGCCAGATCGGCTTGATTGCCGTTGAGGCGACCACCACCACCCAAGCCTTCGGTCTCGGGACGATGGTCAAACTCTTCTCCCGGCGCACCGCCGGCACCCGAAAAACCTGGAGCGACCTCGGGGGCGGTTCCTGGGCCTACGGCGACCTGCGGGTCACGGTCCACGCCTCGACCTTCGCCGATGCCGCCACCGACTATTCCTGGTGCCACACTTGGGACGGCACCACCGACGGCCTGGGGGCCGGTCGCCTGCTGCTGCGGGATGCGGCGGCCATCGCCGCCGACGCCGGCACGGCCTCGGCGAGCACCACCTATCTCGCCGGCACCCGCCGTTACGCCCTGATTGAGATCCGTCCGACGACGGTGGCGGCTCCGGCAGTGGTTACCGCCCTCCCGGCCCTCCCTGGGGGCTTGATGGGGTTTGAGACGGACCGGGGCACCGGCCAGGCCCGGGTCCGGGTGATCCACAACCCCACGACCCGGCCCGTGCGCTATGACGCGACCCTGGCCTGGGGCGGGCCGGTGTGGCGTCATCGCAGCGGTGGTCAGGTCCGGGCCGCCTGGATGGAGGACTATGACACCAGCGCCTTCGTCGATCCTCGGGGCTCGTTCAGCCCTAGTGGAGCGGCAGCGGACCTGTGCCGGGATGGCCTGGTTGCCGAGGTCATTCCCGCCGGAGCCCAACTGGTTCTTGAGCGCGACCTGACGGTGCCCGCCGCCCCCACGGGCCTCCTGGCGGTGGCGGGCGGCGGGGGCGTGACCGTCCGCTGGACCAGTGCTTCCACCAACGAGACGGCCTTCGTCCTCGAACGCTCCTCCGGCGGGGCCTTCTCCACGGTCGCGACCCTCGGCGCGGGCATCGACCAGGCGGTCGATGCCACGGGCACCGCCGGCATGACCTATCGCGTGGTGGCCCAGGCGGTGGGGGGGTCCTCCACCAGCACCACTGTCGTTGCCACGACGGGCAGCCTGCCGGTGGTGGTGCCCACTGCCCCGACGTCGCTGCGGGCCATGGTTATCTCCGCCACCCGCATCGATCTGACCTGGGCCGATGTCGCCCGCGATATCGGGTACCGGGTCGAGCGCCGGACCACGGGAGCCTTCGTCACCGTCGCTACCCTGGCTTCCGGTGTCACCACCTGGAGTGACACGACCTTGACGGCCCTGACATCCGCCTCCTACTGGGTGGTGCCCCTGGGCACGTCCGGGGACGGTCCTGCGAGCGCCGAGGTGGCCGCCACGACCTTCGCCAATGCCGCCGCTGGCGTGGCGGTGACGGCCTCCAGCGGGACCACGGCCGCTCAGGCCGTGGACGGCAATTTCGGCACCGTCTGGACCAGTGTTGGCGCCGGTACCCAATCCCTGACCCTAACCCTTGGTGGGGCCTACCAGGACCTGTCCCGGGTACGCCTGACCTGGGGCGCGACGTTTGCCACGGCGTCCTCCCTCGCGGTGTCTGACGATGGCGCGACCTTCACCACCGTCGCCGATCGGCCCAACGGCGTGGGCGGCACCGAGATCATCGACCTCGTGCCGACGGTCCGGGCGCGGTTTCTGCGCCTGACCATGACCGCCAGTTCCGGAGCGACCTACCAGGTGGCCGAGATTGAGGCCCTGGCCCGCCCCACGTCCGTGACCACACCCGCCTGGGGTGGCTCGGTGAAGCAGGATAATGCCGTGGCCCTGGATGACCCGGCCAGTTGGACCAATGCCGCCGTGCCGATGGGCGTCTTGGCCACCTGGGATGCCATGGCCTCCTCATCGGCCCGCATCACCAGCGTCGGTGCGGGCCTGGCCCCCAGCGGCCTGGTCCTCAATGGTGCGGCCGGGGATGTGACTCTCACCCCTGGGACCGGCGCCCTTAGTCTTGGGGCTGCAGGCCTCGACACGACCTGGGGCGAGGCGGCCCTGGTCGTCCAGGCGCCGGTCGTTCTGGCCGCCGATCAGACGTGGCGCACGGCGAGTACCGCCGGGGCGACCCAGATCACGGTGGGCGGCGTGGTCAGTGGCACGGGACGCCTGACCGTGAGCGGCGGCCGAGCGGTGGCCCTGATGGCGGCCAACACCGCCAGCGGCGGAATGGCGGTGGAAGGTGGAACCCTGGTGGCGGGCAGCCCCACGGCCCTCGGCACCGGCCACCTGAGCCTCGGCGCGACGGGCGGCAGTGCCACGGCCACCCTGGTGGGCCAGGCGGGTAATGGCGGAATTTTTACCAACGACCTCGTCCTCGGCACGACCACCGGTGACCTGACTATCGCCACCGCCCAACTGAGCGGGGGGAATCGCTTCAACGGCGTGATCACCGGCAGCAATGACCTGCGTTTTGGTGCCCCTGGCCTGGCGGGTGTGGTGGTCCTTGGGGGCGATTCCAGCGCCACTTGGACCGGCCATCTGCGGGTCGTGGCCGGAACCCTCAAACTGGCGGCAGGATCGGTGTTTGCCCCAACTTCCCTTCTCGACATCGCCGCTGGGGCGACGGTCGATCTTAACGCCAGTGGCACATCATGGACCTTCGCCGCCCTGACCGGTGCCGGGACCCTCGATAATGCGGGCGGTGGTCGGACCATCCGCCTCACGGGTTCCGGTACTTCAACCTTCACCGGCCCCATCACCCGCAACATCGTCCTCCAAGTGGCCCTTGGCATTGGCGGAGTTCAGCGGCTGGAGGGGGCCAGCACCTTTGTCGGCAATGCCAGTTCGGCCCTGACCATCACGGGTGGAACCCTGGAGGTTACGACGGTTGCCGATGCCGGTGTGCCGAGCGCCCTGGGCCAGGCGGCTGCTGGTCCCCAGTTCCTGCGCCTGGATGGTGGTACTCTGCGGTGGGTCGGCACGGCCCCAGGCAGCACCAACCGGGGCTTCCAGGTCGGTCAGACCACGGTGGGCGGCACGGCTACCATTGAGGCTTCCGGCGCGACGGGGGCTCCGGTGACCTTCACCGCCACCGCCCTTGGCTTTGGCACCACCAACCAAACGCGGCATCTGGTCTTGGGGGGCACCAACACCGGAGCCAACACCCTCGCCGCCGCCCTGGCCAACAACGGTACGGGGGCCTTGTCCGTGACCAAAAGCGGGACCGGCCGGTGGATGCTCAGCGGTGCCGCCAGCCACACGGGTCCCTTGGCCATCGAGCAGGGCACCCTCCAGGTGGGCGCCGCCACCGCGTTGGCCTCGACCACCGCCCTGACGATTGCTTCCGGGGCGGTCCTCGATCTGAACGGATTTTCGGTGACCGTGGCCTCCCTCAGGAATGACGGGGCCGTGACCAACACGGGCACTACCTCGGCGACCCTGACGGTCCTCAGCCCGGCCCAGGTCATCACCGTGGCGGCGGTACCGCCGACGCCCCCACCGGGTCCAACGCCCACCCCCTCGGCGGGATCGACAAGCGGCGGTAGTGGTGGCTGTGGGCTCGGCGGTGGACTGGCCTTCCTGTTGGCCCTCGGAGGTTGGAGTCGCCGCCGTTACGCCTGACCACTCCACCGTCCTCGGGATGGTCCGGAGCAGGACTCGGCCTAGGATCGTACCATGATGTCCCTCCCACTGCTGCTGATCAGCGTTTTGTCGGCGGCCGAACCGGTGGCTGAGATCGACCTGATTCCGACGCCCGTTGATGACGCCGCCGAGGGAGAGGCCGTCGTCTCCGTCGAGTCGGCTTCCCGTCGCATCACGGGGTCGACCGCGGCGGAACGGATGGCTGCCTACCGGACGTGGCTGGTCGGCAGCCGACCCACGGATCCCCGGTTCCCCAAGGCGGCCATGGCGGCGTACGCCGCCAAACTCCACGCCGGGCACGAGGTGGACGCGACCCTCGACGCCATTCGCCAGATGATGGCCGCCACCGCCAAGGGCCGCATTGACCCCTTCAATCGCCATGCGGTGATGCACGGCCTGCTGATCTGCCCCGGCCGCTATCCCGCCGACATCGATGCCCTGTTCAAAGCCGAAGTGTCCCGCCAGGACTACACCCGGGGCATCGGCGTATCCCTGAATTATGAACTGATGAGCGATGCTGCCGCCTATGTCGCCGCCGAACGCTGGCCGGACCTGGTGGACCGGGGTGGGAATGATGCCGCCAAGATTCGTGCCCTGACCCGCAAACGGCTGCTGGCGGCCTACGCCATCACCCTCCGTCGGAATGCCCAGGAGTACGAGGCACCGCTGTACTACGGCACCGACATCATGCCGACCCGGATGCTGGCCGAATTCGCCCAGGATCCGGAGGTCAAGCGGGTCGCGACCGTCGCCTTGGCGGGCATGCTGGTCCATCTTGGGGCCCACTGGCATCAGGGGTACTTCATCACCGCGTCCGCTCGGGCCAAATACTGGGGCTCCAACAACCTCAGCCCCGATGCCCCGGGGGCCACCACGGCCATGGCCTTCCTGCTGTTCGGCGGCCAACGGCCTTCGGATCTGTCTCGGATCCCCCAGGCCTACTGGCTGGCCCACCCCGGCTCCGCCCTGCCCCTCGACTGGCTGACAGCCTGGCACGCCGCCCTCCCGGCCGAACGCAGCGTCACCGGCAGCGTGCTGCGGGAGGACAAGGGCATTCGGGTCCACAAACAGTCGTGGTACACGGATGGTTACGGTCTGGCCAGTCAGCGCACGGACGGTAGTGGGCCGACGAGTTACCTCTACAAAGAATGCCGGAGCGTCCTGTTGCGCTGGGTGTCGGACCAGCCCGCCAGTTCCTTCCTGGTCTACCAGGAGAACCGCCTGCGGACCAAGCAGGCCCAGCCCAACCGTTTTTGCTACGGGGAAAATCCCTACGCCCAGTTCCTCCAGGACCGGGGCACGGTGGTGGCGGTCTACGACGTGCCCGAGGACTACGGCTTCAGCGACCTCCACGTGCCGTTCACCACCCGGGGGGCAATCCGTCAGCGGGTGGAGCGGAATGGCTGGGTGTTCGTCCACGGTGGCAGCGTGCTTTTTGGATTTCGCAGCCTGACCCCCGGGACTTGGGAAAAGCCTGATAAAAAGGAGGGCCTCGACCTGCTGCGGGTCACGGGCCGCCAGGGGGGCTGGGTGCTGGAAACTGCGTCCCCCACAAACTTCGCGGGGGGTGATGACGCGACCGTGCTCGAACGGTTCGCCGAGGCGGTGGTCCGTCGCACGACGGTCACCGATGGGCTCGCCAAGCGTCCGGTGTCCGTGGGTTTCCGTTCCCTCGCTGGGCGGCAACTGGACCTCACCTGGCACCCGCCGCAGGAGCCCTACGGCGGTCAGTGTCGGATCGACGGCACGGTGGTGCCCTACGATGCCTACCCCCTGATTGCCACCGACGGCCTGCGTCAGGAACCGGAAAAAACCATGGTGATCCGTCTGCCGGGTGGCGGGAGCCGGACCCTCGATTTCACGGCCTGGACCATGACCTCCTCGGGAACCCGGCCATGACCCTGCCATCCCTTTTCATCTCCCATGGGGCCCCCGATGTGGTGTTGCAGGATCTGCCAGCGACCCGCGCCTGGGCGGATCTTGGCCAGCGTCTGCCCCGCCCCCGGGCCATCGTCGTCGTGTCCGCCCACTGGACGACCCGAGAGGCAGCGGTGGAGATCGGCGATCAGCCGGTCACCGTCCACGATTTTGCCGGCTTTGCTCCAGAACTCTTCCAGATTCGCTATCCGGCCCCCGGGGATCCCGTCTTAGCCCAACGGATGGTCGGCATGCTGGAGGGGGCCGGTCTGGTCGCCGGAGGGGCTGACCATGGTTTTGACCACGGCGTCTGGGTCCCGTTAACGCTGATGTATCCCGAAGCCGACATCCCGGTGGTGGTGGTCAGCGTTCAGCCCCGGCAGGACGGCCTGCACCACGTTCGGGTTGGTCAGGCCCTGGCACCCCTTCGCCAGGAGGACGTGTTGATCATCGGCAGCGGTGCCATGACCCATAACCTCGGGGCCCTGCGGCCGGGTTCGACGGAACCCCCGGCGTGGGTCACGGCCTTCGACGACTGGGTGATGGCGGCTGCTGAGGCCGGGGATCTCCCATCCCTCGCGGACTGGCAGCGCCTGGGCCCTTCAGCCCGGCTGAACCACCCCAGTCCTGAACATTTCTTGCCCTTGCTGGTGGCGGCGGGGGCGGGCGGCGGCCCCGGTCGCCTCCTCCATCGCAGCACCACCTGGGGCGTGTTGCAGATGACTATGCTGTCCTTCGGCGACGAGGCCTGAGGCGGCATCACCGGAGGCGACATCACCGGAGGCGACGATGTTGTGCCCCCTGGGACCGCGCGCCGCTGGCGCGCTCGA
>CAIUVD010000004.1 GCA_903902515.1 uncultured Planctomycetota bacterium
GGCATCAGGAAGTCCAGTCGCTCCTCAAAATCCCCGTAGGGCATCTCCTGTCCGGTATACCAGTGGCTGAAATCCCCATTAAAGCGCAGGTCCGGGTGACGTCGGACCAGGTGGACGGTACGCCACTGGTCCTGGGTAATGGTGGCCCGGTGGGTTTCGACGAAGAGTGGCAGGCCCGTATGGTCGGCAGCGGAAACCACGGCCGCGCACAGGCGGTCAGCCTCGGCGTCGTCCTCCATGCCCGTCCCAACATGCAGGGTGGAACAGGCGTGTCCCGCGTCGCGCCAGCGCAGGGCTTGGTCATGGATGTCCGCCGGTTGGAGGATCCGGCCGCTTGCCGCCGTGGTCAGACCCGCGCGATGGCAGACCGGCACGAGATGCTCGGCAACGCCCTGGATGCCCTCGAAACCGTGGGCCCGCAGGGATTCCAAGGCCGGCAACCCCCGTAACAGATCCGGGGCGCCGCTTTCCGGGAGGAGACCCTGGAGATTGCCCGCGTGGATGAAGGGCCGCAGGGTCGCGGGACCATTCCCCGCCTGGCACGGGGGGATCAGCATACCCGGCCCAACTTGCCAGCTCGGGAATGGCCCGGAGGCGCTACTCCGATCCACCGAGGATCGGCAGGATGGGCCGCCGGCTGATAGCGCGTATCGGTGGAAAAGCGGATCCGGTCGGAGTGGTTGTCGAGGGAGGCATGGATCACATCCATGCGGAAGGTGATGAAATCACCCGGTTTCCAATGGGGCACCGTCAGCCAGCGGCCGCCAAAAGTAGCGGGCATCCGGTCGGGTCGTTGCGACAACCAGCCCGGGAAGGACCACCCCCCCTCCGTCACCACTCGACGCACCTCCTCCGGTCGATTGGTGCAGTAGGCATCCACATCCCTGGCCAAGTAGGTGGCCAGGCGATCTCGTTGCTGGTGAGAGCCTTCCAGCAGCATCAATCCGCCGACCTGCAATGGGATGTCAACGTAGGGGATCCAACAGGTCAACAAATCGGCGGAACCGCGCCCCATGTAAACCTGATCGCAGTGCACCGGCGTCCCGTGTCCCGGACCCATGAGCCGGGCCCAGATAAAATCGAGGTGCCGACTCTCTTCACCGAAAAGACCCCGGTAGAAAGCCGCGAGCTCCGGTCCAAATACCAGGCGTCGGATCTCCGCCGACGCCGCCGCCATTTCCGGGCGAAAGGCCCCCACCTTGTCGGGATTGCGCTGGACGCCGTCCGCCGCAGCGAAGGTAGGTGCAGCATCCATGGCGAAGGCGGCGGCCTTCACCGCCGCGACTCGGCCCTCCATCACATCGGTCGAGGGATCTAACTCACCGTTGGCCGCTAGGTGTTGGAAGATGGCCCGGCGACCCGCCAGGATGAGGTCCGGCGGCAACAAGGCCGGCATATAAAGATAGCCATCCTCGGCCAAGCGCTCCCGCAGGGCCTGGGGATCATCCTTCAGGTCCGTGCTGCTCCGCAGGAGCCCCAGGCGAGACGCATCCAGGGGATGGCCCAGGGAGGTCAACGTTACTCCGGGCGGGAGCGGAAGGTCTGGGGTACGCATGGCCTGGAACCTGTCCCCCAGGACCGACCCGACCATAGACGAATAGGGAAACTCCATGTAAAATCCGGGCCGCATGACCCAGAGCCAGCGCAACGGCATCATCGCTTTTCCAGACTTCGCCACCCCATTGGGCAGCCTCCGATTGGGCGGTCGGCTGCTCGGAACCCAAGGAACCGGCCTCCAAGCGTTTCGTCGATTCCAGGAATTTGCCGTGGTCTTGGTACTGGGATCCGGCCGTTATGAGAATGCGGCGGGATGGTCCGTGCGTCTGAGCCCAGGGGATGTCATCCTGGTCATTCCGGA
>CAIUVD010000005.1 GCA_903902515.1 uncultured Planctomycetota bacterium
CTGTTTTCCAGACGGAAAACAGCGACCACAGAAGTTTAATTTTTGGCCGTCCGCGCTGTTCAAAAATCGGCCAACCTAATTGTCGGTGACCGGCCAATCTAATTGTCGCTAGACAAGGCTGAATCCAGGACGCCTGCCCGGATCATTCATGAGGTCACGTTGAATGCTGAAACCAGGGTCGAGAGTCACAAGAATGGTCTTTCCTGGGGATAAAAAATGAAATTGCGGGGTTTTCCCCTCCGGATGAGAAACCATCCTAGATCAAGTTAACAATTATGAACGGGGCCAGCTAGGTTTCCATGCCCCGCATGGTCGTTTCCTATTCAATACGAAAATTAACGCAGCAAACTCTGGACGCCAAGAATGAGCACCGTCTGGCGCAGATTATTTTTTTCTGTTCCATGAATTCAACGTAAGCCATTCAGCCGCTGCGATGCGGGGGGATGCCTGGGGCGCCTATCGCCCCAGGCAGTGAAGGTCGACCTTGAAGTTCGCAGCGAAGGTGACAACCACAAGTCACCGGAGAGATTTCACCATCTCGCAGGCGAATCGGCTCTTATTGACGTCCAGCCGGGCCCTCGCCCAGGGTTTCCGGATGCCTCAGGTTAGTCACCAGAGCGGAGGTTGAAGCGGAGCAGGGTCACCGCCTGTCGCGGCAGACTAAGACTCAGCGTGAGACGACCGTCGGTTGAAGTCATGTTTTCAGCGGGTCCAAGGTCCGCAAGGCCTGATGCTTGCACCAGCATGGCCCGTTGTTCCGTGGTCAATGAGGTGGGGGATCCCAACCGCAGCCAAGTGGTGTAGGCATTCCCATGATTTTCGTCGATAACCTGCCGGGTAAAAGAAGCGCTCTTTTTCATGCCGCGCATGTCCAAGGTGATCTGTGCCGCAGGTCCGGGCACATCCAAATCATGATAGTGCCAGAGCATGACCAGAACTTGATCTCCATCTCGGCTCGCCCAACCACCAACATCGGGCCGTTCGCGCACACCCTGCTTGCAGATCTCGTCCACGTCCAAAGCACTGGTGCTCGCCACCGATAGACGCTGACCACCCATCTGACCGAACATGCGGAACACGTTGAACACGGCATGGTCGATGCCGTCGCTAGCCAGTTGTCGATAACCTGCGAAAATCGGCTTCCCCTCAAATGTGAACGACCAAGTTAGAGCGCCTTCTAGGTTGACTCCATAACGTGTTGCCAATTCAAGCTTACGGGGAAAGCTCGCGGCGGTGTAGCTCGCAAACATGGTTCCATGCCGGTATGCGGAAAGGGGCCCGATGTAGGCAGCCGAGGTATCCGGATCTGATTCACCAATAATGATTGGAAGATGTCGATAATCATCCGATCCGGCGATTCCTTGATATAACCTTCTGATCGTAGACAGGTGCTCGCTCATACCCATGCGTACCCGACCATCAACCATGATTGGTTGTCCCTTCGCATGGAAGGAAATAAAATCGAGGGGAGAGCCGATCTTGCCAGTGGCGTAGTTCTTGCCGCGTGCGCAATGCTCTAGGAAATCACGCATCCAAGTGCCACCATCCCCGGCCGTTTCGGGGCCACCGACCTTTGCCTCTGGCAGGGCTCTCCGCACGCCGTCCACCGCATAATCGTACAGCTTAAAGAAGTCCTCACGAGATCCTTGCCAGTAAGTGGGTGCATTTGCCTCATTCCACACTTGCCAATACCACTTCATGACCTCTTCTTTACCGTATCGCTCAAGGCAATGCTTGGTCCATTCGTGGACCAAGTCTCCCCAACGTTGATAATCTTTGGGTGGTCGTGAGTGACCAGCTTTGACCGGTGCAGGATGTCTCTGGTCGGGATTATGCAGGTACTCCTCGGGATGGGTAGAAAGAGCCTCGGGCATGAATCCGATTTGAACGTACGGACGTACTCCCTGTTTCAAATACGTATCAAAGATCCGATCATTTATCGACCAGTCATAGACTGGGTTTCCGAGGGAGTCCTCCTTGTAGGCACTGGTCGAGCCAAACTTCGGCGCATGTGCACCATCACCACTGGTCAGGAGGTGGTGAGTTCGAAAAAAGACTTGGGCCGATCCAAGTTTACCGAGCTCACCCAAGAGCCGCTCACCCTGAGGCATATAGGCATAATTGGGCTCATCGGCACCGAAGAAACGCCAAAAGGGGATCCACGGACCGGTAGATTTATTGGCATCGACCGCAATTGAGACCGGAAAAAATTCCTCCGAAGCCAAAATCGCTGGTTGAGCCAAGGTCAGGGCACCAAAAACAAAACATGCCAGAGCATTCAAGCACCGTGACATTGATGATGTATGGAGTTTCATGATGTATCCTTTGTGGTGAGATTGGGCTATCTTGCAATCAATAATCGGTGACACCCAGTTCATTGCCATATCAAAAAAAGACGAGTTGACCCGGTCAATCGTCTCCATCAGCGGGAAGCTCCTAAAGGCCCTATGAAGAGCCAGCCAGCTAGACGCTTTTCAATGTCGCCACCCACTCATGACCAAGCGCTAAGAGAATGGAAATCTATTCGGGCTCGAACATAGTGGGCAGGATGCCATTTCATCTTTGGAGATGTCTCAACTTGGCTCAGCTTCGCTGGCCCAAAGTCATTTCAGCGAAGTCGTCATCTTGGCTCCGCGGAACTCGATCGTGGTCGCGATCTCCGAAGGCATGACGCGGACCTTAAAGGTGCGGGTCAACGTTTGCGCGGCTTCGCTTGCCGGCTCAATTGAAAGCATTTTCGTCTTATCATTCCACGACATCAAAATCCGGCTGCCATCCTTCTTGAGATAATCCAGGGTATGGCCATCGTCATCATAGAGCGTGAACGAGCCATCAGTACCTGGATAGATCCGTCGTTCGGTTGGGTCGGTCACTACTTGCGAGGTGAACTGACGAACGGGATCGAGCGGAATGATGGCCCCGGCACGAACATAGAGCGGCATCGTTTCTAGATCCACACCCCGGACAATTTCCTGTCCGCCCTGGCGCATTTCGCCAGTCCACCAGTCATACCACTGTCCGCGCGGCAGGTAGACCTTGCGCTCTTTAGCGCCTTTGACGGTCACGGGCGCGACAAGCAGATCACGACCCCAGAGATACTCGTCGCTGCGTTTTACGGCCTCAGCATCATGATGATAATGGAGCCAGAGGGCACGCATCATGGGCAGATTCGTGTCACAAGCTTCACGGGTTAGCGTATAATTGTAGGGCAATAGGCGATAGCGAAGCTCAAGATATTTGCGACAAATGGGCTCGACCTCGGCGTTATGCAATTCCTCCGGCTTGGGTATGTAGCCTTCCTCGTAAGTCTTGTCGTAGCCTTCCTTCCGATCAAAGTCGACGTTGGCTGACGAGACGTTAATGTCCGGCGCACCGGCAGCCCCAACCTCGCGTGGTCCGGCATCGCCAGTGTTCCAGCCCCACGGCAGACGAAGATGCCAGTTCCGGCCATGGGCGCGGAAAGATGGGGAAAATGCACCAAACTGAAACCAGCGAACATACAGTTCCGCAGAAAGCTCTGGGGTGCAGATAAATCCACCAACGTCCGAACCCCAGAACGGTGACAGGCTCAGCCCTGAGTTTAGCGCAGAGGGTACGTGCGCCGTTAGCGCCGCCCAGCTCGTGTTTGGATCTCCAGACCAAATCCAGCCGCCAAAGCGCTGCGCACCCGGGGTCATTGTGCGATGCAATGACCATGGGCGTTCATTGGGGTAAACCTGAAGTGGTCCCTCGTAGTACATGCGATGCCGGGATATGCGACCTATGGTACTCAGTTCCTCACCATCATCTGCCCACCATCCGTCAACGCCAAGTGCGTGTGTGGGCTGATGCTTCTGCCAATAACTTGCGATATGCGCGGATGTATCGGGGACTTGAGAAACACTATCACCGTACAAATCAGGTGGGTACCCGGTGACGTGTGGAACCACTTTGAAGTTCAGGCCATGCAATTCCTTGATGTTCGAGATGGGATCAGGGAAGTTGACCGAATTCCATTGAAAAGGCGCGTTGCCATTGCTCCAGCCGGATTTGCAAAAGACTTCGCTGAGGTAAATCAAAGCATCGCAAGGGAGTTGTTTCTCACGGAAGTGTTTCGCCACCTGCAGAACTTCATTCCACCCGGAGAGGGTCCGGTGAGATTGCATGTAACCGAGAGCCCAGCGAGGCGGCATGGGCGTACCGCCCGTGAGTTTACGGAGTTCTGCGAGAATCTGGGTCGGTTGATCGCCATTGATGACAAATACACGCATCTCTTTGTTCTTGTTGGGATTACGGAACACGCCAACAAATTCCCGTAAGTCGAACTCGCCAAGGAACCCTGCTTCACGATAGGTTCGTTTCGGCCAAACTGGCAAATCAGGGATAACTAGGGCCCAACCGTCGGCACCAATCAAAACCGGAGTGCTTACACGCGTGGTCGAATCTTCAGCCTCGTAACCATCCTTCATCGGCATCAGCTTGCCGCGACGATTGAGTGCGCCGCCGCCCTGACCGAGGCCAAAGACGGCCGCATCACTCTTGAACTTCATGGCGCCATCGTCTTCCCAGACGAGCTTTTGTACGATCGCTCCGTTCATTTTACGAACCGTGATCGTCAACGGCGAGTTCGAGACTTCCACGCGCAACTTGCCAGCCTGGAGGCTGGCCGGCGCGTTTTCGCTTGGGCCGCGCCATTTCTCCTCGCGTGAAAAGTCTACCAGCATGGGGGAAAATGGCGGTGCTACATTGTCTGCTCCAAGGCGGATTTCCAACGTGTTATCGGTAATACGCGCAAGCGATAGCTCTTGTGCTTGAAGACCAGAAGAGAGAGCAAGTAGGCAGATTAATGAAGGCGCATGCATGATGCTGTTTCCGTTCTGAACCTTGAGGGAGATAGAGGTCTATGTGAGCCGTTTTACACTGATCCATTGAGATATTCCATGACCATTATGGATATGAGGCTATCCCAACTGGCGTGTTTAACATTATGTGATCAGTTGTGTTGGCTCTTCTGGAATCGACCCCGAAGAACCCAACAGCAGTAGACTACCCGCCCGCGATCTAATAGATCGCACCTCTCGACTGCCAATTCCAGATCCCTCAGCAGCCATTCCGGCATGAGCCAAAGAAGCCGGAGGAGCTTCTTGAGGTTCCAGCCCACAGCGCGAGAAGGACATTCAGTTCATCGCCCAGAATTCCGTGGAGGTAGTTGCGGCAAAGTCGGTATTCCGCCTTCAAATGGCCAATCACCGCTTGGATGCGTGACCGTTTCGCGAGCAACTTCCTGAGTTTTCGATGTTCCGTCGTGCCCATGGTGGCCTTGCGGAGATCAACGGGGGTAATCACCCGCGTACTATCCTCTGCCATCGCGGCAACCAGCTCAGCCCGCCGGTAACCATGGTCGCCAACCATGGCCATTGATCCCACAACCTGCGTCATCGTGGGCGCCCTCAATCATCAGCACAATGTCTACGACGGTCACGTCACCGCTGAAGCTCGGGAGCAGATTGAAGACCTGACAGGCACCAGCGCAGTGGCGCTCCTAGTGATAGGCTGCGGTACAGACGCACCCAAACCCTCCAAGGACGATCCCAAAACCCGAGAGGGGCAGCTCGCCCCCATCGGGGTCCTAGATGCAGTGGGCCATGATGGCGAGGCGGTCAAAAGTCAGGTGCGAAAAACCTTGGAAATCTGGGGTGACTTGAAGAAGCAGCGCCAAGAAACCCTGGAGTCGCCAGCGAAGGAGGATCTCGACGTGCGCGACAAGGTTGAGCACCGAGGGACCATGACCACGCCATCTGGTAGACTCGCCCATTCAGAGGCCCGGAGCATTCCGTGGCCTGGCTCCGTGGTCACGGGCACACTTACGGGGCGGCTGGCGGCAGCGCTCCTGTCTTGCCCTGGGGCTCGTGACTGGCCTTGATCAGCGCGTGCATGGCGCTCCAGTCGTCCCAGGTGATGCCGGTGGTGGCTGCGTGGGGGAGGGCGGCGAGGCGACGGCCCTCGGCCCACAAGATGGCGGCATCGGTCTTGTCATGCCATTTTACGTGACCATCGGCGTAGACCACATTGCCGCCTTTGCCCTTCCAGCAGGCGGGGTCCTCGATCAACACCGGTTGGTTGGATTTCGCCATCGCAGCCGGGCGAATGTACAGGTATGGAGCTGGATGGGTGGGATCGCCGGACGAGCGAAAAATCTTGTCGGGGAGGTCGCCCCCTGCGAACTCCTTGACCATCACCAGATCCGTCGGCCACTGGTCGTCGTTATCGTTGCAATAGACCATCGCTGCCAAGCCGATTTGGCGCATGTTATTGCTGCTGTTGGTGCGTCGAGCGCTGGTGCGCACCATATTGATGGCGGGCAAGAGCATGCCCGCCATCACCGGCAGCGAACTGCTGGTGAAGCCGATGCCCAGACCCTCGCTGGCGACATGCCATTGTTTGCCGTCATCCGTGATCGTCCACCATCCCGGCGTGGCCTTGGCGGCGAGCTGGCCAGGGATGGCAAGAATCGCCTGTTTTTCTTGGGGGGTGAGGTCCTTGGCGGAGGCCACACCAATGCCCATGAGCGAACCGATCATGCGCAATTGCGCCTTGGTATCGCAGACGCTCAATCCACAGGTGGTCGGGGTCAGCTTCGCCGCAGCGACGGTACCAAGGGGGCTGGTCAGCCAGCCGGTGCCGGCCAGCAGAGCTGCCGCACCGCTGGGATCCGTCGTCAGAATCCACCCACGGGCATCGTGGGCGACGGTCAACGTTACGGGGAACGGCATGGGCAAGGGGATCATCGCGTCGGTACCGGCTTCCGGCACACCGACGCCAGCCTTGGTGAGCATGGCTTTGGCGAACTGGTCGATGGCCGGGCTGGAAGGGGAAAGGATGGTCATGGTGGGGATGGGCATGCCCTGGCCCACGGCCAGGGACCAGGTGCCACCGAGACCATGGACCACCTCCGCGAGGGGGAGATCGATCCCCGATTCCTTCAGTCCCGCTTCGGGATTCGTGCCATCCAGGCGGGCGCGCTCGACGATCGGTGCGATGACCTCGGACCACAGGCGCTTGCCGTTGATGCCGATGGCGGCGACCTCCAACGCCGTGGTCGGCAGGCGGTCGAGGGCCGCGCGGTCGAGGGCGGCCATGCCCGCCGGGGCCGGGGTGGCAGTGCCATCCAAGGTCAGGCCGGTGGGCGTCAGATCGGCGGTACCGGCCAGGATTGTGGCGAAGTAGCGTTGGACCATGGCGACATCCGCGGGCCTCGTGTCGCCCTTCGTGATCTTGGATGCGAACATGGCCTTGGTCAGGGCCGGACCATCCACCCGCATGGTCAGGTGGTAGGCGCGGTCGGCCACGGGTTCGGCGGGCTTGGCCACGTCGGGCCGACTGCTGAGCACGAGACGCGAGCCCTCGCGGCGTAGGATCCAGTCGCTCGCTAACGTGGCGCTGCCATCGGCATTGATGGTGCCCTTGGCGGCAAGCGCCGTGAACCACGCCTCGGTCGACGTGCCGGCAGCGATGGTCAGCACTAAGGGCGGCGGGTCGCCGGACAGGTCGGGGCCCACCAGGGCAAGCTGGATGGTGCCGGATTGGGCGAGCATGATGAGCGGGTCGAGGCCGATCTCGGCGACCATGGTGGCCCGGTTGGTGGCAAGGCGCTGGCGCACGCTGGCCAGGGCCGGCGCATGCCACACCACGCCATAGGGCGAGGCGTCCCAGGCGGCGGCGAAGGCAACGCCGTTGGGGATGACCAGTTCGGCCAACACGGGGACAGGTTCGGCAGCGATGAGTGATGTACCAAGAGCGAGAGCAATAAGAAAGCGCATGGCCACCACCGTGGGAGAGGGGCAAATAATTCCGGAGGCCCCGGCGATCGAGGACCTGTGGTGTTCCACACACGGGTCGCCAGTCACCGGGGGATGATCCCAGGGGCCATCAGGACGCTTGGGCCCATACCCCGATGACGGTGATCTGCCCCTTGGAAAAACGCGACACCCCGCCAGAGCGGCGGGGTGTTCGGTGGACTTATCCGGGTGCCCGTTGGCTCGGGGTTTTGTACCACTGGGGTGCTGGCGGTACCGTTCCGGTGGCCGCCTGCCCTTCGCGCGGCGGGCCATGCTGGAGACCCGTCCCGCTGCGCAGCGCTGACCCCGGCCGCCGATCAGGGAGGACCATGGGCGTCCCCTCCGGCTGGGCAAATGTGGGTGCTGGGGCATTCTGACGCTGACGAGATAAGCCGCCTCCGACGACCATCGACGGCACGGCATGCGGAGGGGACTTTTCTTGAGGCGCGGCTTTCGTCACGGATGCGGGTCGTGGGACCGTTGGCGTGGCGGCGGTGGTAGGAGGGTTGCGGACCACCCGCTTGGCAGGCTCCCGGGAGACAACGGGCTCCGCTGGCGCTACGCTGTTGGTCGTCGGTAACGGAACGACGGATGCCTGACGGGGCGCGGCCGCCACGGTGACCGGGGGCTGCTGGGCGACTATGGGAGAACGGCGCGGCGTTTCGTCCGTTGGTGCGATGGGCATGGCACCGCTTCCCTGACCTGGCGAGCCCTGCCCTCTTGGTGCCATCGGCACCAAGAGGGCAAGAACCACGAGCATCGCCATGACCGCCAAGACAACGCGATGACGTTTCATTCGGCCACAACGGCTGCGGTCACGGGGATGAAGCGCGGGGTGGCACGATCACCATCGGTCCGATTTCCTAGGTCATCCTCAATCGCGGTGGTGAGGTCGAGCAACCAGGTGCCCCGGGGATCGATGCCGTGGAGTGCCTCACGACTTAACGTCACCACCGTGGAAATCCCGGTGTTGGCCCCTTCGTTCAACGTGACGGGCGTGTTCGTTCCATTCGACACAGCGGACCACGCAACGCCATCAAACGTCATCGCAACATAAGCCAGCCATTCGACCTGACCATCTCCCGATTCCTTGAGGCGAGTGAACTCAGCGTTGATGACCGTACCACTCGGGAAGCCGCCTTCGATGGGCACGAGCACGGCTTCGACCGTCAGCGTTACGTTGCCATCAAGGTCGATGGAGGCGGTGACGTCGGAGTCCGCGATATCGAGGCCTTCCACGTTACCATCTCCGAGAGCATCGTCCGCAGCATTGGCCGTAGGAGGTGCGGCCCGAGGCGTCAACGTGACGGTCACGGAACTGGGATCCAAGTGCGAAGTAAATTCATCTAGCACGCCATCGGTTACCGAGGCGCTGGTCGCAAGGAATTCAACGCCCGTAGCCACGCCGTTGGTGACCGTCCACACAAACCGGTCACGCTTCATCTCACGAAGCTGCATCATCTGGCCATCATAGTAATAGTCGGCCCTCACGGTTTCCGAACGAACCTCACCATCGATGTTCAGGATGGCCGTGGGCTCGACGTCATCGGCATAGGCTCCCCGTTCAAAAAGAGCATGGACCATCCCATCTTTGATCTGGAGAAGTCCAATGACCGTGCCGGCGGTGATGGTGGTGGGCGTCTCCGTTGACTGATCCACCACGTCCTCCGCCACCGTCATGGTGAACCACCCGTCGGCGACCGTGGCCAGCGGAACGATGTCGCCGGCCATCAAAAGATGAGGAATTCCCTCCGCTTGGACATATTCCTCGGACATGCTCATGGCCGTCACCTGGCCATTGGTGATCGTCCAGGTGACTTCATGTCCGATCCACTCATCTTCGACCCAAGCCATAGTGACCGATTCAGAGCTATAGCTCACGGAACCACCAAGAGCCAACACCATGTCTTGCGTCGGAAACTTCGCGGGATCAATCTGGACCGTCTGTCCGGCGAAACTGTCTTGATTCCCGTAGTCCAAGGTGGAGGTCAGCAATCCTCGCGGTCCTTCGTCCCGGAAAGCCGCAACAACCGCCAGGTTCTCATAGCCAGGACCATGGGGCGTTTTGTCGATGGTGAAGGCCACAGGCCCCGACTTGTCCACTTCGATCCAATCGTCGTTGATGTCCCGCGAGGACATGGAAACCATCGCCAACCACATGCCACGGACATCGACATTGGACTCGGGTGAGACGGTGAAATCGAACGTGAGGGTCACCTGGCCTTGTTCATTCACGGTCTCCTGAAGTTCAACCTCCATGTCGTCGTTCCACCAACGCCACGCACCATCTTGCCGGAATACGTACAGCGCCACGAGCTCCTCAACGGCACCATCGGGATGGGCCCCATTGCGTCGGCTGATGTTGGTGCTCAGGCTGCTGCCGTCCGGGATCGGCCCGGCAGACAAGATCACGGACAAGGACACGGAGACATTCGGCGTAAACTCGTCGATCGCCCCTTCGACGGACATCCCGATCACATCCAGTCCCAGGTTCGGATCTTCAGCGGACAACTCGGCGGGATCTTCGACGGAACCGGTGGTGTCCCATTCTTTCGGCGCGAGGGTAAACGTTGCCGCACCTTCCACCAGGGTGTTGGTGAAAGCGCCGATCGTTGCCCCGTCAACCGCGGCTTCCTGGGGTTGCAGCGTGAGACCCGTGGGCACCCCATTCGCATTCAGGTTCCAGACATAGCGATCCGACCACAGGCCCAGCAGGATCGGATCCGGACCCATATCCCACGCGATATCGTAACCGATGATACGCGACACGGCCGCATCACCTTCGTGAACCACCGCAAAGGGAGACTCCCCAAAGGGGTCGCTGCTGTCGGACCACACCACGCTCACGAGGCCGTTCAACACCTGCACGTTGGCGAGCACGCTTCCGGCCGAAATCCCGGTGTCCTCTCCATCGGGTACCGTGAAGGTGATATCCGCGGCGAGGGTCATGGTGTACCAGCCATCCGCGATGGCTGGCAAGGTGGTGAAGGTGCCTGCACGGCGCTTGACGGTCGCGCCGGTATCGGCATCCCGCTCGATCTGATCAATCGCGGTGACGTTACCGCCCACCACGGTGTAGATGGTGGTGATGTCCAACGGACTCGCGCCTTCCGATTCCTTCACCCACCTCAGGGTCACCGTCGACGTGGCCCCGTCCGTCGCCGTGCCGACCACGCCACCCGTGGCGATGGTGTCGCTCGGGCTGGGCAAGTCTTCCAAATCGATGCGGCTGATGGCTCCGCCCAGATCCACGCCGAGGCCATCGGTTTCATCGAGCAAGTGCGTGGACTGGAAGCCCACCAGGCCGCCCATGGAGATCAGTGCGTCCACGGCGGTGGTCAGGGTCTCATCGGGCACGGTCACGGTGAAAGCGATCGTGGCCAGGGTTTCGGTCGCGGGCACGCGATCCACAACCTGGTGGAAGGTGGCGGTGCCGCCGGTCGGCAGGCCCTTGGCATCGCGAGCAACGGTCAGGATCTGGGCGATGGCCGGCAGGCTGCGGTCCTCGGTCGCGTCCAGGTCGTACATCCCGAAATCAATCTCGTCGACCGAGCCCCTATCGGTGTCGCTGTTCCAATAAAACACCTCCAGCCGCAGGCTGGCCGAGGTGGGCAGTTCACTGAGCGGCACGGTGAAGGTCAGGTTATCCTCGCCCCACGTCACCGAGCTGCCCTGCACCGATACCTGGTTGTCTGATCCCGAGACGTACTTCTGGACCATCGAGGACCAGTGCCAGCAGGAGAACTCGGTGCCGCCATCCTGATCGAATCCGACCTGCAGGCTGATGCGTCCGTTATTTTTTCCGGGAACCAATTGCGCCGGGTTGACGGGATCCGCGAACTGCACCTGGACGGTGATCGCATCCTCCGCCCGCGTAATGCTCACGCCCGTCATGTCAGCCGCCCCCTCGATGGGCACTCCGCCGGCCGGCAGGCTTTCTTCGATGGGCAAGGCGCGGACAGCAATCGGTTCGTCGGTCCACTGGGCCACGAGATTGCCTTGGGGATCTTCGATGGCGGGGATCACGTCACCATTCAAAAGGAGACCGCCCGGAACCATATCCAGACGGCTCAGATCGTTGACGGGGGGCAGGTCAAGCAGGCCAGCCAAGGGGTTTTCTCCAGCCGTGACGGCGGTCACGGTGAGCACGCCGAGCTTGGACTCCACCGCACGGGTCACCTTGGTAATGCTCAGGGTACCGGCGTCACGGTCCTCTCCGTAATCCTCATCACCCTCAATAAAGGATTCGTAGATCCAAGTAACGCGCAGGAGGCTTTGACCGTCCTGGGCCAGCACGGCGGTGATCCGGGCTTCGGCAGTCTCCTCCGGTTTGAGCCAGGTCAGGGTCTTCAGGCCGTCCTCCGTCTGCCCGGGGACCGGGTGCTCCAGCAGGGTCCATTCCTGGTTCTCCGCCTCCCACAGGCCCAGGCTGTTGTCAGGGTACAGGTCGGCGATGGCAACGCTGTTGCCGATGGCCATCCCCAGGTCCTCGTCATCGGCTAACTGCTCGTAGGACTGGTCGCGCAGGACGTAGGTGCCGACGAGGTCGGCGGTGTCCGGCAGGGCATCGACCTGCATGGTCATGGAGGCAAGGACCTCGGTGCCGACGACCACATCGCCGGCCACTTCCGTAACGGCATAGGCCCGCACCACGCCCGAGACAGGGACTCCGGCCGCGAGGGTGACGGTGAAGACTTCCTGGAACATGCCCTCCTCGCCACGGTCTTCGACCCGGGTCCCCTGGAGGGTCGTGCTGTCGAGCTGGCGCAGGGCGATGCCGACGGGGTTTGGACCGCCGACGACCAGGAAGATGGCGCCGTCGAACTGACCGGCGATGACGTCATTCACCATCTGGTGGAAGTGAGTTCCCTCAACCTGGGTGACGCGCAGGCCGACATTACTGGTCACCAGGGCTGGGGCGGTGCTCAGGGCATAGGTGAACGACTCTTCCAAGACCTCGTTGTCAAAATTGCTCTGGGCCGCCGTCAGGGTCCAGGTGCCGGTATTGCCCTTGGTGGCCGTCAGGGTCAGTTCATCACCAAAAACATTGCTGTAGGTGATGGTGATCAACGTACTGGTGATGGTGATGCCGTCCTCGTTCACCGTCATGCTGTTGTCCCATCCCGACTCCGCATCGTAAAATGCGATGGCGCCATCGACGCCCAGGTAGGCTAGCCAGGTCAAGCCGTCCTGATCCTCCAGATCTCCGTTTTCGACCCCGGCGGGAAAGGTGCCGGCCGTCTGCCGCAGCACATAGGCGCCGCTGATCTGCGAAAGGGCTTCGACGGTGCTGGCATCGACCTCCAGTTTTTCTGGGGGGGTCATGACCTCGACGGGGGCCTCAAAGCTGGCATCAATGAGCTGGGCGAGTTTATCGGCAATGTCTTCGGCATCGTCGCCGGCAAGGACAGCATCCAGGAAGTCTTCGAACAGGTCCTTGGGCATGGCCTCATAGACGAGTTCTTCGACCTCCAGGGGCTGGCCTTCTTGGATGCCGAAGACGAACTTGTCGCTGGCCAAGTCGCCCGGGGAAGATTCCGGGGCACCGCCGTCGGTGTTCTGCACCTCGTCTTCCAGGTACGACGACTGGGCAACGAACTTGCCGTCATCGTTTAACGCCATCTGGTAGATGACCGGTTCTTCGCCGGGCTTGCGCACAGTCATCACGCCAAAGGCATCAATGGACACCGTGGCGTTGCTGGAGCCGAAGAAGGTACCGAAAGCCGAAGCCGGGTAGGTGCCGACGACCGAATCGGGGATGCTCGGAGGCGCCTGGACCTCCACCGCGACTTCGCCCAGGGTCTGGGGATTGGCCGGATCACGGATGTCTGTGATGGTGAGCGTCACCCCGGTGATGCGATTGGCGGCCACCGCCAGGTAGTAGGTAACGCGGGTGGTGCCGGTGGTGACCTGAAAGGTGTAGGCGCCGGCACCCGCCAAAGCGGTGGCATCCCAGGTCAGGGCGATTTCGCTGCCGTTGGGCAGAATCACCTTATAGGACCCGGCCGTGACCTGCTTGAGGGTGAAATAACTGGTGTCGCCTTCGCGGAAGACGCGGTCGCCGGTCTTGAGGCGGTCCACCTGATCCGAGGTCGCCCGCGCCCCCCGGGTGCCGGTGGTGGATTCGTCCGTCGTGACGTCAGTCGCCCGGGTAACAAAGCGCTCCTCGCCACCCGCCAAGGTCAAGGTCGCGGGAGTGGTGCCGCCGCCGCCCGAACCCCCACCCGAGCCGCCGCCGCCCGAGCCACCGCCCGAGGGTGGCGTCGAAGCGCTGTCACCGCCACCACCGCCGCCGCCACAGCCCGCCAGGGCCAGGGACATCAATGTCACCGAGAGAAGGGTGCGGGGCAGGGTGCGTTGGAAAGGCATGGTGGAAAGGTTCCAGGGTGAAAAAACGTCCCACCATGTAATCGTCCCATTCTACCCCCGCAAGAGTTACGTCGGTAGTTTCATTCGTTGCAAATGACGCTTTGGGAACCCTGAACCCCTCCGGCAGATCCGCCATTAACCCCTGTCGTTTATTTACTCTATAAATGGTAGTTTGTATTCGTAGTCCTGACTTGCCCCTCCAAGACGGGTGTGCCACGGTTTGTTGCAAAAACTGAAAATCCTCGTCCCCAAACCCCCATGCCAAAAGCCCCCCCACGCCTTGAACGGGGGGAGGTCCGGCGTCTGATGCCGCCCCCATGCCCAAGCGCCTGCTCGTTACTGCCGCCCTGCCCTACGCCAACGGCCACATCCACATCGGGCATCTGGTCGAATACCTGATGACGGACGTGTGGGTCCGCTACCAGCGGCTCCAGGGCCGCCAGGCTGCCTATATTTGCGCCGACGATACCCACGGCACCGCCATCATGATGGCCGCCCGCAAGGCGGGGGTGCCGGAATCCGCCCTGTTGGCCGAGATGTCCGCCGCCCACCAGCAGGATTTTGCCGACTTCGGCATCCGCTTCGACCACTACGGCAGCACCGACAGCGCCACCAATAAGGCCTTCGTTTACGAGATCTGGGCCAAGCTGCGGGCCGCCGGCCACATCGACCAGAAAACCGTCACCCAGCTGTACGACCCCACGGCCGGGGCGTTTTTGGCGGATCGTTTCGTCAAGGGCATCTGCCCCAAGTGCGGGGCCCCGGACCAGTACGGTGACTCCTGCGATAAGTGCGGTGCGACCTACGAGGCCACGGACCTCAAGCAGCCCAAGAGCACCCTGTCGGGGGCCGTGCCGGAACTGCGGGAAGCTGTCCACGCTTTTGTGAAGCTGGAGGACTTCCGCACCATCATCGCCGACTGGGTCGGACGTGATGGAGCCCTCCACCCGGACATGCAAAAGTGGGTCCGCAATACGTTCCTGATCGAGGGCGAGCCCCTGCGATCCTGGGACGTGTCGCGTCCGGCCGCCTACTTCGGGTTCGAGATTCCCGACCTGCCGGGCAATTACTTCTACGTCTGGCTGGATGCGCCCTTCGGCTACATCGCCAGCACCGCCGACTGGTGCGCGAAAACCGGGGATACCTGGCAGCATTGGTGGCAGGGGGACGGGGTGGAAGTCCACCACTTCATCGGTAAGGACATCGCCAAGTTCCACACCCTGTTCTGGCCGGCGATGCTCCGCCTGGCGGGCCACAACCTGCCGGAAAAAATCCACATCCACGGCTTCCTGACCGTGAATGGGGAAAAAATGTCGAAGTCGAAGGGCACCTTCATCCGTGCCCGGACCTACCTCGACCACCTCGATCCCCGGTGGCTGCGCTACTACTACGCGGCGAAATTCACCGACGGCGCCGAGGACCTCGACCTCAGTCTTGATGAGTTCACGGCCAAAGTGAATGCGGACCTGATCGGCAAGGTGGTGAATCTGGCCAGCCGCACGGCCAAGTTCGTGCCCCGCCTGGCAACCACCTACCCCGAGGACGGCGGTCTGTTCACCCGCGCCGCCACCGAGGGCACCGCCATCGCCGCCGCCTACGACGCGGGCAACACCGGCGAGGCCATGCGCCGCATCATGGCCCTTGCCGACCGTGCCAACGAGTTCGTCGAGAAGGCCGCCCCCTGGGCCCTCAAAAAAGACCCCGCCAAGGCTGCCGACCTGGAAGCGGCCTGCAGCGTGGCCCTCAACTTGTTCCGCCAATTGTGCGTCTACCTGGCCCCGGTCCTGCCGGACTTTGCCGAGGAATGCGGCCGTCTGCTGGGCACGCCCATCACCCGCTGGAGCGATGCCCAGTCGCCCCTGACGGGCACCGCCATCGCCGAGTTCAAGCCCCTGATGAACCGCATCGACCCCCTCA
The DNA here is from genome assembly GCA_903902515.1 of uncultured Planctomycetota bacterium. Classification (GTDB taxonomy): domain Bacteria; phylum Planctomycetota; class UBA11346; order UBA11346; family UBA11346; genus CAIUVD01. The sequence goes on from CAIUVD010000005.1 coordinate 16,104, forward strand.
AGGTCCAGGCCATGGTTGATGCCAGCAAGGCCGAGGCCCCCGGGACCCCGGACCCCGGACCCCGGACCCCGGACGCCGTCACGGACGGCCCGGAAGCCCTCGCCGCCGAACCCCTGGCCCCGATCATCACCTTCGACGACTTCGCCAAAGTCGACCTGCGGGTCGCCCGGGTGGTGAACGCGGAGGAGGTGCCCAAAGCCAAGAAGATCCTCAAACTCACCCTGTCCCTGGGGGGCGATCAGACCCGCACGGTGTTCGCCGGCATCAAGACCGCCTATCCGGACCCTAAGCCCCTGGTCGGCCGGTTGGTGGTCTTCGTCGCCAACCTCGCACCGCGCCAGATGAGTTTCGGCCTCAGCGAAGGCATGGTCATCGCGGCCGGTCCCGGCGACCAGGACATCTACCTTCTGGCTCCGGATTCCGGGGCCAAGCCGGGGCAGCGGATCCGTTAGAGAAACAACGCGGAATCAACGCCGATAAGGTGGAAATTCTTGCAGGACTTGTCGGCGGATCAGCCTTGGGGGTCGACAGCGGGCGGGACGCCCGCGATCCCAGGGGAGATGAGGGAAATGAGGCGAAGGGGTTGGGGCCTCAGCGCTCCAACGCCTTGATCAGGCTGCGAGCCTGCTCGTCATCCGGGTGGGCCGCGACGTGCAGGGCCAAGAGGGTCGCGGCTTCCGCCCGGCGACCTTGGCGCAGGAACAGGCTGGCCAAACGCAGACCGGCGGAGGCGTGGCCACCACTGACGGCGAGGCGGTAGCACGCTTCGGCCCGGGGCAGGTCCTGGGCCTGTTCCGCCAGATGACCAGCCCACACCTGGAGGGCGGGGTCATGGTCTCCCCCCTCCAACAGGGTGTCCAGGCTGGTACGGGCCGCCGGCGCGTCGCCCGCTGCCAGGGCCAAGCGGGCGGCCAGGAGGACGTGGCGGCGCGGACGCTCGGCCACCGGAACTGCCGCCAGCCACGCCCGGGCTTGGGCCAGGTCCCCGGCCTGTTCGGCGGTGCGGGCGGCGGCTTCGACCTCGTCGGCGGAGGACGGAGCGGCCAGCAGCACCCGCCAGTGGACGAGGGCCGGGCGCACCTGCCCCGCGGTGGCCTGGGCTCGGGCCAGGGCCAAGCGACGGGAACGATCCCCGGGGGTGGCCAGGTGGGCCAGTTCGAGGGCGGCGAGGGCTTCCTCCTGACGGCCCGGCAGGCGACGGGCGGCGTCCGCCAGGTGGCTCCATAGAAGGGCGTTGTCCGGAGTTTTGGCCAGTTGGTCCCGTAGGGCTTGGCGCAGGGCCTCGGGGCGGTCCTCCTCCGCCAGGAGGGCGATTTCCACCTGGCGGAGGGTGGCATCACCAGGGAAACGCAGGATGCCCTGTTGAATGGCGTGGGCCGCCAGACGGCGATCCCCACCCCGCAGACCGGCCTGGGCCAGGAAAGCGAACCCCTCGGGGCCAGCGGTGGCCAGGTCGAGACCGGCGGCCCCCGCCTGGGCGGCGGTGGACCAATCGCCGCGATCCGCCGCGCAGCGGGCCAGGCCAAGGTGGGCGGCCTTGAGGTCCGGAGCCAGGGTCAGGGCTCGGCGGAAGGCCGCCTCGGCCTCGGTGGGGCGCTGGAGGTTCAGCAGGGCCTGGCCCTGAACCAGATGCACCAGGCCATGGTCCGGTCCGTTATAGGCCTGGACGGCCACCAGCATCGCCGTCGGACTGGCCTCCCGGGCCCGTTCGAGCAGGGCCGCCACGGGGGCGGGGACTTCCTCCAGGGCGAAGACCCGAGCTCCCAGCAGCAGAAACACAACGAGGCGGCACATCATTTGATAGTCCAAGCGATAATCAGGGAGGTGGTAGTGGCCACGGGAAGGCCGGCGTGGCGGGCAGGCTGGAAGCGCAGGGTCCGGGCCAGGGCCAGGGCCGCCTCATCAAACACCCCGCTCGGGGTGCTACTGAGGACCTGGGCGGTGACCACGGCCCCGGCCTCGTCGAGGTCGAGGCGCAGGCGCGAGGTGCCCGTCAGGCCCCGGCTGCGCGCCAGGTAGGGGTAGAAACGGTCCAGGTCGAAGCCGCTTTGCAGGACCGGCGGTTCGTTGGGCACGACCGGCGCCACGACCTGGGGCAAGTCCAGGGCCGGGGCCACCAGGGCCGGCAAGTTGCTGAGGGTCGCCTCCGAGCCGACGGGCAGCGCCGGGGCCTCGGTCGCGGGCAGGTCAAAAGCGGGCAACGCGGGGAGGGGTGCCGTCGCCGTCGCCGGGGCACCGACCACCCCGGCAACCGCCCCGGGAGCCCCGGGGGGCGGCGGTTCCGGGGGCGTCACCACCGACAGCACGCGCGTGGTCAGAGGCGGCGGCGGTGCCACCACCACGGGGGCCGGGCGAAGTCCGAAAAATACCACGCCGTTGATGCCGGCGGCCAATACCACCCCAACCAACCAGCCGATGCGGCGGGAGGTCATCCCCCCTCCCGCACCGCCGCCACATCCACACTCGTAGCCCCGGCCTGGCGGCAGGCATCCATCACCCGCAGCAGCAGGCCCGTGGGTACCTCGCGGTCGGGAACCACCACCACCCGGACGGCGGCGGAGTCCCGCAGGGCGGCGGCGACCGCATCCCCGAGGGCCGGCAGGTCCACGATCCGCTCGCCCACCTGGATCGTACCACCCTTGGTGATGGCCACCGCCACCCACGCCCCGGTGACGGCCTGGGCCTGGCTGCTGCCGGGCCGGTCCACGGGCACGGCGGCCTCCTGCACAAACGAGGTGGTGATGACGTAAAACACCAACAGGAAGAAGACCACGTCGATCAAGGGAATGACGTTGAGTTCAACCGGGGTTTCCCGGCGGTGGCGCAGGCGATGACGCATCTCAGACCGCCAGTTTCTCGGCCTGACGCCGCAACAGGCCATCCGCCAGGACCGCTGGTAACGCCAGGGCCAAGCCATGCTGGGTGGCGACCAGGGCCTGGGCAATGCCGCCTCCCGCGGTCTGGGCGACACTGACCCCCGGGGTCATACGCCCGAGGGCGGCAAAAGCCTCGATCATGCCGCCGATGGTGCCCAACAACCCCAGGAGGGGCAGGCAGGTGGTCAGGACCCGGATCAGACCAAGGCCCGCCCGAAGGTCGTCGCGATCCCGGACTTTGAACAGGGCCCAGCCCCGTTCCCCGATCAGGACATAGAGCACGGTGGACACCGCGAACATCGCCAGATCCACGGCCTCAACGATCATGGCGCGTCATCCAGGCCCAGGACCCGGCAGGCCGCCTGTTCCAGGAGATGCTCGCGCTTTTCCACCGCCCGGGACAGGAGGGCATGACCGATCAGCAGGGGAATGGCGGTGATCATGCCGGCTTGGGTGGTGACCAGGGCCTCGCTGATGCCGCCGGAGACGCTTTTCGCGGCGCCGGACCCGGTGGCGGCGATGACCGAGAAGAGGTCGATCATTCCGGTAACGGTGCCCAACAGCCCCAACAGCGGGCAGATTCCCGCCAACACCAACACCAGGGACGCGCCCCGGCGCAGGCGGGCAGCCTCGGCCACCAGGGCCTCCTCCACCAGGGCTTCCCGGGCGTTGAGGCTGCGGCCCCGGGCGGCGATTCCGGCCTTGAGGACCCGATCAAGGGGCGTCGCCCCGGGGGCGACCAGGGCCTCGGCGTCGGTGATCCGGTCGGCCTGCAGGAGGGTGCCCACGGTGCGCAGGCGACCGCCATCCACCGTCAGGGACCGCAGGGCCAGGATCCGGGCGACCAGGATGCCGACGGCAATCCCAAAGGTGATCAGGATCGGCCAAATGAATAGACGACCGGCCTTGATCCACGCCACCAGGCCATGGGCAGGCGGGTCTTGGCGGGCCACGGTGCCGGTGGGATCCACGGGCAGGCCGGGGCCGGGCGGCAGGTGAGGACCAACCACCCGAAGGGCGGCGGTGCCGGGGACCTCCACCAACAGGCCCCGGGTGATGTCGTCGGGGCCGAGGGCCAGGGCCCGGGCCTGACCAAGGCGCAGGACTGGCACCGACTGGGGAACCCCGGCCCGATCGAGGACGGTTTCCACGGCGCGGTGCTCGGCCAACAGGGCGGGGAGAGCCGACAATCGGGCCTCCAGGGCCGCACTGGCAGCCTCGGCCCGAGCCAGGGGATCCGGGGCCGAGGAGGTCCCCCGGGCCGCCGCCAGGGCCCGATCCGCCGCCTGCCGGGCGGCCAGAACATCCCGTTGGGCCTCTGCGCGCCGCTGTTCCTGGGCCGTCAGGGCCGCCGCTAGGCTCGCCTGGGCAGCCTCGCCATCGGCCCGGGCGGCCTGGGCGGCGGCCACCGCCGCCTGCACCCGGCCGACCAGGGCCCGGCGCTCCTCAGCGATGCGGGCGCGCACCTGCACCACGTCGGCTTCCGCCGTCTGGCGGGCTTCCTGGGCGGCAGTCACCAGATCCTGGGCCGGGCTGACCACCGCCAGGGCCCATAACAACACTAAGTGCCTCATGGCGCCTCCGGCAGCAGGACGACGCGGACGGGGCCACGGCCCTCAACGGCGGCCACGGCATCAGCGATCGGGCCGGAATCCGCCACCGGCAAAAACTCGATCACCCCGTCACGGATCGCCACGGTGCCGCCGGTGCGGCCATCCAGGGCCAGCCACCAGGCCCGGGCCCCGGCGATTCGCAGGACCTTGGCCGCCCGGGGGGCCCCGGCCAGCAGGCCAGACACCACCTCGACGGAGACTTGGGTGGCCGCCCGTTCGCTGGCGGCGACCGCCGCCGCCACGGCCTCGAACTCGACGGACCCCTCCGCCGGGACCGCCACCGCCCCCGGCGGGAGGGTGCGAGCCTGGGCCACCAGCGCCTCACGCTGACGGCGAGCGGCGGCCTCCAGATGCTGGCGGACACGTTCGGAGGGTGATGACGCCGGGGCGGCAGCCTGGGCTTCGCTGGCCCGTCCTCGGGCCTGGGCGGCTTCTTCCCGGGACCGGGAGGCCTCGGCTTCGGCGGCGGCTACCAGGGCTTCAAGACGTTCCCGCTCGACCTGCCACCGCTGTTCCTCGGTGGCGGCGTCCTGCCGGGCCCGACCGGCGGCAAGGGTGTGCTCGAAGGCCTGGTCGGCGGCCCCACGGGGGACAGGAAGAGGCGCGGGGGGCTCGGCCGCCACCACCGCCGCAATAAGGATCAATCCAAGCACAGGAACTCCCGCAAAGGAGGGGGGAGCCTGCCTCCCTCACCCGGGAGTCACGTAACAAAAACCCCTGCCGATGGATTACTCGCCGATGGGAACCTCGCCCACGAGGGTTCGTGCGCTGGACTCCACCGACGGATCCTGAAGACGCCGCTGCTGCTGCTCGGCAACAAACACCGACGCCCCGGCCATGGCCTGGGCCGCCATGCCCAGCAGGACCGGGTCCGTGAAGCGCCAACGGGGCTTCCACAGACCGGTCGCTTTTTCCTGGTAATTCAGTACCAGGACTCCGGATTCGGTGCTGATCTTCCACGCCCCGCGGGCATCCTCGGGCACCACGCCCGTGGCATCGAGGGCCGTCTGGGCATCCCGCAGCAGATCCGCCAGGTCCATGCATTGGGACACGGCCAGAAAGCCGGCCACCAGTTTCGGAGAAACAGTGCCATAGAGCAGGCCGGAGCGGAACCGGAAGACCCGCTCGTCGGGGCGAATCCAGGTGACGAACCGGGCGAGCTGCCAGGGGCCAGCGGTGGTAACAATATGTTCAGGGGCGACGATCACGGGCATAGATAGGGGAGTGTACCCCAGAACCTGAAGCTCGGCATCCCCCAATTTCCTACCAAGGCTCCCTGACTTATGGCTTCCGCCGGTCGCCCGGACCTGCGGACGTGACTTCCCGGACCCCGGCCTAGCCTCGGCCGACCATGCGTACCTACGTTGCTCCCGCCCTGGCAGCCCTCCTGTGCCTCCATGCTCCCCTGGCCCTGGGGGCCGAGGGAGATGAGCGAGTGGCCTCGGCCACCTTCGTTAATCATCAGGTGTCGGCCCGCCGGATTGCCGTGAACCAGCCGCTCCGCCTGGAGTTCACGACCATGCCCCGGCAGGTGGAAGGCGTCGACATCGCCGCAGCCCTCGTCAACGGCATCGAGCTAACCGCCGGGGCCAATTGGCGGATTCTCGGCAAGCCGATCGTCAAGGAGCAGGAGAAGACCAAGACCGTGACCGCCGCCGTGACCCTGCTGCCCCGGGTCACGGGTGATCTTGAACTGCCCCGGCCGCCCATGTCGTGGCTGACCGGCGAGCCCAAGCCCTCCTTCGGCATCGTCACCGTGAGCCAGAGTATCGCCGTTGGCGGGGAAACCCGGCCCCTTCCTCCCGAATTTGACGGGGTTGGGGGTTTTTCCTGGGGTTCTAAGCAGGCCGAGGTGGTGGAGGCAAGCGGCAGCCCCGCAACCGTCCAGGGGGATCGGACTCTGGTCCGCCCGGTCGCCGGACTGACCTTGATCTTCCGCAGCGAGGCTCTGGCCGAGGCCACGGTGCTGGCCCCGGGTCTGGCCCTGGACCAGGCCCGGGCCAGTTTCCTCGAACGCTGGGGCATCCCCCTGACCGAGGACGCCTCCGGCCTGACTTGGATCCTCGGCTGGACCAAAATCACCGCCACCCCCGGCCCGGACGGCACCCTCGTGACCATCACCCGCGAAGACCTGGCCGCCCGCCAGGCCGCCGCCCAGGTGAAGGGCCGGGTCTTCCAACTCCTCGACGGCCCGACCAAGTGAACCCTGCCCGCCTGACCTGCCTGGTGCCCCTGGCCGCCCTGCTGGTCGGCTGTGGTCCCTCTCGGAAAACCGAGCGGATGCTCGATGAAGTCACCCATGGCGAAATCGCCAAGGCCGAGGCCACTGCCGTCGACCTCTATGGGGACGACGCCGATGAAGCCCTGGTCCGGCACATGGAGATCGGCCTGGTCCGCCACCTGGGCGGCGATCTGGAGGGCAGCCTCAAGGAGCTGGATGCCGCCGCGCCCCTGGTGGATGAACGCCGCAAAACCTCGGTCCTCGATGCGGTCGGCACCGCCATCGTCAACGACCGCATCGGCGCCTTCCAGGGCCGGGCCTACGAACATACCCAGGTGGACTACTACCGGGTCCTCGACCACCTGCTGCTGGCCCAACGCCTGGAAAGCCTGTGGACACCGCCCCGGGTCCTGTGGCCCAAGGGCCCCGCGCCGACGCCGATCGTGAGTTCCCTGGAGGCCAGCGATCACCGCCAGCGGGCCATCATCGCCGCCCGGCGCATGACCATCAATCAGCTGAAAGAGACCGAGGACGCCAACCCCGGCCGCCGCTACGACGACGACCCCTTCGCCCGGCTGCTGGCCGCCGCCGCTGTGGCCACCTTGCCACCCTCAGAACGCACCGAGACCGACGAACAATTCGCCGCCGCCATGCTGACCCGGGCCCTGGCCACCTACCAGCGCCAGGCCAAGGACCTGACGGCGGCCAACACCCCCTTTCGCTACGAAGCCGCCGCCGAGCCGGCCCTGGCCCGGACCCTCTACCTGCGCCACCTGTTGCGCTACGACCCGGAGGAGGCCCAGCGCCAGCTGGAGGCCCGGCAGATGACCGCGGCCCAGGTCCGGCTTCCCCCTGGTACCGGATCGGTCCTGGTCCTTCACCACGCGGGGTTTGTCGCCCGGCCGGAACCCCTGCAGATCGGTATCGGTGCCGTCGGCTTCGCCTCACCCAAGGGCGCGACCTGCGTCAGTTGGGGCCAGGTGGTGTTCGTCGTTGAGGGGCCCGGTTCGGAAATCGCCAACAATTGGGTCGCCCTGCCGATTCCTGGCGATGCCGTGCAAACCCTCCTCGCACCCGGGGGCGCGGCGGTGATCGGTTTCGAACTGCCCGCCCATCGGCCGGATGTCCGGGCCCCGGCTCCAGCCCGGGTCACCGTCGGGACCACCACCCTCGACAGCGAGGTGCTGTGCGACCTGGATGCCTACGCCCGGGCCACCCTCCTGGATGCCCAACCCCGGCTGCTGCTGCGGACCCTCCTGCGGGTGGTGGCCAAACAGGCCGTGGTGGCCGGCGGGAGCCGAGTCATCCGCGACCAGAACAACCCCACGGCAAACCTTCTGGGATTCGCCGTGAATCTGGTCGGCAGCGTCGCCATGACCGCCACCGAATCCGCCGACCTACGGGCCTGGAACACCCTGCCCGACCGCGTCGAAGGTGCCCTCCTCGACCTCCCGGCGGGCAGTCACGCCGTGACCGTCACCACCTCCACGGGGCCCTGCGACCTCGGTCAGGTTCGGGTCGTCCCGGGCCGTCTGACCGTTGTCGCCCTGCGCTCCCCTGACACCATGAGATCCCCATGAAGACCCCCCTCCTCGCCTGCCTTGCCCTGGTTCCCACCCTGGCCCTGCTGCCCGGCTGCGGCACCACCGTCACCCGCGAGGACGTCAACACCGTCCGCGACCTCTCGGGCAACTGGAACGACACCGACAGCCGCCTGACGGCGGAACACTTCTCGCCCAAAATCGTGGCCGGCGGCTGGGTCGATGAATACAAGGCCGCCCACAGCGGCAAGAAACCCGTGATCAAGGTTGGTCGGGTGGTCGTCCGCACCAATGGTGACGTGATCAACACCGAGATTTTCACCAATGATCTGGTGCGAGCCCTGGTCAACAGCGGCAAGGTCAAGGCCGTCGGCAACAGCAATGATGCCGACCAGATCCGCGCCGAGCGGGCCGAGCAGGACAAGAATGCCAGCGAGGCCACCCGCAAGGAGAGCTTCCAGGAAACCGGCGCCGACTTCCTCCTGACCGGCAGCATCAACGTCGCCGACGACCAGGAGGGCAAGGAGAAGATCAAGTTCTACAGCGTCGACCTCAAGTTGGTGGACATCACCACCGCCGAACAGGTGTGGTTCGACAACCACAAGATCAAAAAGATGGTTGAGCGGTGATCCGCGCGGGAGGGATTCTGGCCGCGACGTTGGTGCTCGGCGGTTGCTTTGGCGGCCCCGCAGGACCAACACGTCCGACCATCCCCCCGTGGGTTACCAAGCCGCCCGAGGCCACCGGCCTTCTGTACGCCGTCGGCAGCGGAACCGACCGGGAAGCCGCCCTGGCTAATGCCCGCCAGGAACTGGCCTCCCAGGTCCAACTCGACATTCACGCCGAGACCGAAAATGCGGACCGCTACGAAAGCCGCCAGGCCACCGGTGGTGCCCGCGTCGAATCCCTGACCGCCGAGGCCCGCTCGCGCGTCCGGACCCGAGCCGCCTTAAGCGACCTTCCCGGGGTCACTGTCGACCGTCAGGAGATCGTGAACGGGACCACCTACGTATTGGTCCGCCTCGACCGTTCCCTGTGGGCCGCCGAACTGCGGGGCCGCCTGACTGCGGCCAATGAGCGACTCGTCGGCCTGGAGCGGGAACTGGTCGTGACTCCCGCCACCAGCCCGGCGGAACGCCTCAACTTGTTGGGTCGTCTGTTGGCGGAATTGCTCCCGGCCCTGGCCGAACGCGATGAGGCCGAACGTCGCCTGCGCCTGGCGGAACCAGGCCTGGCGCCCTCAGCCTCGCCCATCGACCGCCAACGCTGGACGACCCGTCTCGGCAACCTTCTCGACCAGTTACAGGTCGGCCTGCCCACCGGCACGCCAGAACGAGATGCCCTGGCCCCTGCCCTGACCAGAGCCCTGGCCAAGGTCGGCCTGCGGGGCACGACCGCCCCCGACGCCCCCCTGGCCCTCGACCTGACGTTGACCCTGCGGACCCAAACTATCGGTGAACAAATCCGCTGTGACGGCAGCCTGGTGGGGGCCCTCGGCCTGACCCCGGCCGCCGGCGGCCGCCGCTTGGGTGGCATCAGTCTGGCCGACCGCGCCAGTTCCACCCAGGCCGACGCGGCCCGGGATCGGGCCATTGCCAAGCTCGCGGATAAACTGGCCAAAGATCTGGCGGATCGTCTGCCCGGGATGTTGTCGGGCCGAGCCGACGACTGACGCGCATCTTCGGAAGCACGTGCCCCCGAAGATGCGGATTACCCCTTCGCCGGTTTACGCAGTTTGCCCCGCAGCCCCACCACATCTTGCCGAAGGGTGAGCAGTTCCTGGGCCAGTCGCTGACGCCCCGCCTGTTCGGCCGCTACGCTTGCCGCGGCTTCCTCGCGGACGCGCAGGATCTCCTCACGCTGTTGCTGGAAGTGGGCTTCACCCGCATCGGCCCGGGCCTGGGCAGATGCCAAGGCCGTCTCCAGTTCACGGCGTTCTTCTCGCAGTTGATCCCGCTCCGCCTGCAACCGGCGCAATTCCAATCCTTGACCGGTGGTGCGGGTGGCAATTTCGGCCGTCGTCGAACGCAGGGCTTCGAATTCCTGGATCCGCGCCTGGGCGGCGGCCAACTGTTCCCCCATGACTTCGATCCGGCTGGTGAGACTGGCCAGTTCCACCTGATGATCGCGCTGGCGATCAAGCATGGCATCCTTGTCCGCCAACTGCCGATCCCGCTCCGAGAGGCGACTGGTCAGCTCTTCCCATTGGCGACGCAGGGTCATCTCGTGGGTAAGGGCCTTGGCCTCGGACTGGGCCAGGGCATCGCGAACCTGGTTGAGATCTGCCTGGAGGGCCAAGGACCGGGTACGCAGGTTCTCCACCTCCTCGTTCACCAATGGCAGGGCGTCGTCCCCACCGTGAATCGCATCGAGATCCGCTTGAACACCGCCCAAGGTCTCTTGCAGAACCTCGGTGTCCCGGCGGGACTGCCGCAGGTCCTCGTCAAGACGGTTGCGGGCTTCCTCGACCGCATTCCGCTCGGCGGCGAGGCGTTCGACGGTGGCCACGGACTCCGCAAGAGCCGCCCGATGCTGGCTTTCGCGCTGGCGCAGGACGCTTACCACGGCCGAGGGCTCCGTGAGATTTTCCAGGGGGATCGTCGGCTCCAGGGTGGCCAGATTGCTGATCCAGGCCTCCACCTGTTGCCGCAGGCCTTCGGTTTCTTCGCGGGCCTCATGAACCTCGTGGACCAAGGCCTGATGGCGCTGGCCCAGGTGCGACAACTGGACGGCAACGGGGACTTCAGCGGCGACCGTTAAGGTGGAATCCACGGCGATCGACTGGGACACCGTCTGCGCCACCGTCTGGGCCAAGGCCGTCATCTGAGCCTGACTATCGCGGTGCTGCTGATCCAGCTGCTTCACCACCGCCGCCACCCGCTCGGGTTCCGACCAGGTCGTGGACACCACCAGCTCTGGCCGGGAAGCCACCACCGGTTCCACGGC
>CAIUVD010000006.1 GCA_903902515.1 uncultured Planctomycetota bacterium
CGGACCCCGGACCCCGGACCCCGGACATCGCGAGACCCCGGACCTGAGGGCCCATAGACTCCGCCCGCCCGAAAATGACCATCCCGCCCCCCTATGACCATCGGCGCCCTTGTCACCGTTCCCGATCTGCAAGCCGAGGGCTTGGCCCGCCTGACCTCCCGCCGGGGGGGGTATAGCGTTATCCGCTTCCTCCTCAGCGGGGCGGAGATGACCCAGGAGGATGGCCGCGTCCTGCGCTATGCCCTGATGCCGGGGACGCGGGTGCAGGTCATCCGGGCGGGGGAGGCGATGGCCGGGGCCATTACCACCCGGCGGGTGGTGCGCGATGCGGCCAGCGGCCTGCTGGTATATGGCCTGCGGGTGTCGGGGGACCACGCCGAGGCCGGGGCCGAGATTCCGATTCGCGAGGACACGGTGGTGGCCCTGGCCCCCATTGAGGATCCCATCGAGCAGTTGGCGACCGTCCAGTTCAACGACCTCAAGCCGGTGTTCGCCAAGGCTGGCAGCAACCTGCCGCCGGAACCCTGGGGGGCCGCGACCTTTGCCGCCCGGGAGGAATTGCTGGCCTGGCGCGATGCCGCCTGGGCCAGTACCCATGGCGTCATCGGTTTGGCTGCCGCCCGGGTCACGCCCCTACCCCACCAGTTGCTGGTGGCCCAGCGGGCCCTGGCGGACCGTCAGGTGCGGTTCCTGTTGGCGGACGAGGTGGGCCTTGGCAAGACCATCGAGGCCGGCCTGATCATTCAGTCGTTGCTGGCCATGAAGCCGGACCTGCGGGTGCTGGTGATCGCCCCCGGCGCCCTGCTGTCCCAGTGGTTCCTGGAACTGTACAGCCGCTTCGGCGGCCAGTCCTATCGCATGCTGGATGGCGAGCGCATCGCCACCTACGAGGGCAATCCGTGGGCGGATGAGGCCTTTGTGCTGGCGTCCTCCCGCGCCGTCGAGGAACTGGAGGGCAAGGCCGCCCTGCGCCTGGCGACCTCCAAGTGGGATGTGGTGGTCGTCGACGAATGCCACCGCATGGCCCCGGGCGGCGTGCTCTACAAGCGGGTGGCGGTGCTGTCGAAGGCTACGCCCCATGTGCTGCTGTTGTCCGCGACCCCGGCTCGTCAGCACCCCGACGCCGCCCTGGCCCTCTATGCGCTTCTACAGCCGCAAATCTGGGCCCTGACGGATCTGGCCCGCTTCCGTGAGCGTCAGGTTGCTTTCGACGGCATCGCCGACCTCGTGCTCAAGACCCGCGATGGGGCTCCCGGTTCTTTGGCCGAGGCGTGGAGCGATCTCCTGCCCGGTGATCCGGTGGTCGCTGGACTGGCGGCCCGCACCGACGAAGCCGCCCGCACCGCCCTCTTGGCCTACGCCCGCGACCACCTCCAGCCGGATCGCCGGGTGATCCGCAACCGCCGAGCGGTGCTGACGCGCCTGGCGGCGGCCACGGGCGTGGCGGCTTTTGCCCCGACTACCCGCAGCCGGGCCGTGGTGCCCTACACCCCCGACGAGGCCGAAGCCGCAGTCCGCAAGGCCGTAGATCTCTACCGCCGGTCCCTGGTTACGGGCCGCAAGGCCCTGCCGCCGCGGCTGGCCCACTGGCTGCTCCAGGTGGAACTGTCGTTGGCGGCCCATCCCCAGGTCCTGGATCGCATGCTGGCCATGCGCGCCCGGGTGCTGGAGGACCCCGACGAGTTCACGTCCTACCGCGCCAAGGCCCGGCCCGAGGAAACCCTCGCCCAGGTCCTGCGGTCCGACTTGTCTGAGAACGAGGTCAACAGCCACATCGCCGTCAGTGCCGCCTGCAACTGCGATCCCGAGCGCGAGGGCGGTGCCCTCAAGGCCCTGCGCGAAGCGGTCGCCGCCTGGGTCACGGCCACCTCCCAAAAGCCGACTGCTCGGCTTGCGGCCCTGATCGCCCACCTCAAGGCGTTCTGGAAGGAAAATCCCGACGAAAAAGTGCTGGTCTTCACGACCCACGCTTTGGCCGTCGAGCCCCTGGCCGCCGCCCTGGCCCGGTCCTTCGGCCCCGATGCCGTCGGTACTTTCGGCGCTCACCAGGACACCATCGAGCGCGAGGATGCTGCTCGCCGCTTTAAGAGCGAGATCGTCTGCAGCCTGCTGGTCTGCGATCCCCTCGGTGGCGAGGGTCGCAATTTCCAGTTCGTCAGCGCCATCGCCCACCACGACCTGCCCTGGTCCCTGGCCGCCGTCGAACAGCGCATCGGCCGCGTCGACCGCCTGGGCCGCGACGGCGACATCCCGAGTTGGGTGCTGGCCTCTGAAGACGGCACCGACCGCGCTTGGGCCGACCTCCTGCACGAAGCCGTGGGCGTGTTCACCGCCTCATCCTCGGGCATGGAATTCATCGCCGATGCGGTGGAAACCGCCGCCGTCACCGCCGCCCTCACGGGTGGTGCCAAGGCCCTGCGCGAAGCCATCCCCGCTGCCGTCGCGATGGTGGCCGAGGAACGGACCGCCCGCGACCGCCAGGCGGAGGACGCCTTCGCCGTCGAGGCTGACACCTATGCCGCCGCCGGCCAAGCCGCCGCCGCCGTGGCCGCCGTGGCCGCCCCCGCCGGGGCCGTGGCCCGCTGGGTCCGGGGCCTGGGGGGCGAAGTCCGCCGCGAGGAGGAGTACCCCCAGCCCTGGCGCCTGCGGACCCGCTACCACGACGAACCGCAATCCGGCGTCTACGACCGCGAAGCCGCCCTCGCCCATCCGCACCTCGGGTTCTACGGCATCGGCCATCGCCTGATCGACCGCCTGGTGGACGACGCCGCCAGCGCCACTTGGTGCCGGGCCGCCGCCTGGCGTCGCCGCAAGCCCGATGGCCTGGCCCCATGGAATGGCGTCCGCGCCGTCCTCGCCCTGGTGCCGGACTATGTGGCCATCGCCACCGCTGGCCTGCGTCTGGACGTGCTGCGTCGTCTGTTCCTGGTCGTGCCGCCGGTCCGCACCCTGCGCTGCGCCGCCAACGAGACCGGAGATCTGGTCACGGACGAGGCTCTGCTAGCGGTCCTGACGCCGCCCTTCTCGGCCAAAAACGGTGACGCCGCCGTCAGCGCCCTGACCAACCGCGAAGCCTGGACCAAGCCCCTGTTAGCGGGCCAGATCGACAAGGTCACGGGCTGGCAGGACGGCGTCCGCCGAGCCGCCGCCGCGATCCTCGCCGAGGCTCGCCAGATCGAGGCCGCTGAACGGTCCCGCCAGCGTCAAATCCTCGACGCCGCCCTGTTGCCGCCCCTGGCGGCGGCGAAGGCCCTGGCCGAAGCCACCGCCAAACGTCTCGGCCCTGACCACCCCGACAGCATTCTCGCCGGCCGCGAAGCCGCCGAGGAAGCCAAGCAGGTCGCGGCCCTTCAGGCGGCTATCGATGGGGCCCGGTTCGAGATGGAGATGGTCGGCTACGTCGCTGTGGTTTCAACGTCCGGGGTCCGGGGTCCGGGGTCCGGGGGCCCGTACAGTCCGGGGCGTGGGAATGGTACCGGCGTTGACG
>CAIUVD010000007.1 GCA_903902515.1 uncultured Planctomycetota bacterium
ACCTCGAACACCGGCTGATAGACCTCCTTGGCGGTCTTCTGGTATTCGACGCTGGTGGCATACGTAGGGTTGGCTGGCATGGCGTACTGCTGGCCCACGACATCGGCGGGGAACTCGAACAGGAGTTTGAAGCCGATTACGGCCACGGCGACGAAGGCCGCGCTCTCCAACTTGGGGAACTTTTCGAGCAGGGAGACGAAGAACTGGGCGGCGAAGCGCATGGCCAGGATGCCCAGGAGGCCGCCCAGGATCAGAACCCAGAGTTTGGACGACAGGGCCACGGCGGCGGCGATGGAATCCACCGAGAACACGATGTCCGTCAGTTCGACCGCGATCACCGTCGACCAGAAGGGGGAGAGGCCGAACCAGGTTTTGATGGTCGTGACCTCGGGTTCCTCGTCACTGGCCCGCTTCTTCATGAAATGGCTGATGCCCATGTAGCACAGGTACAGGCCGCCGGCGACCTTGAGGTACCACTTCGACATGATCCAGGTCGCGGCCAGGATCGCCAGGATGCGGAAGACGTAGGCGCCGATGATGCCATAGCGCAGGGCCCGGCCCCGGAGGTCCGGCGGCAGGGGTTTGACCAGCAGGGCCAGGACCACCGCATTGTCGCAGGACAGGAGGCCCTCCAACACGATCAGCACCAGCACCGTCAATAGGTCGGAAGGTTGGAAGGGAAAGATGCCGAGGGCGTGGATGATGGCGTCCATAAGGGGCGCGGGTTGTGGGGATGACAGGCCCCTGGCAATGGCCATAATTCCCGCATGGCCATCATTACTCCCGATGAGGTCACGGAATTGGCCCGGGGCCTTGCCGATGCCCAGGTCCGTTATCTGGTGGTCGGGGGGTTGGCGGTGATTGCCAATGGCCACGTGCGTTTCACCCAGGACATTGATCTGGTGGTGGATTTTGACGGGGCCAATGAACAGCGCTGTGCAGGGGCCCTGGAGGCCCTTGGCTTCCGCCCCCGGGCCCCGGTGCCCCTGCGCGCCTGGACTGATCCGGCTCTCCGTCACCAGTGGCGCGACCAGAAGGACATGATCGCCTTCAGCGTGTGGCGCGAATCCCGGGGCATGCAGCAGGAGATCGACCTGTTCCTGCACCACCCCTTTGATTTCGCTGCTGCCTACGCGGGAGCCCTGTGGAAGCGCCCGGCCCCGGACGCAGCCCCGATCCCCTTCGTCAACCGGGCGGTGCTGATCGCCATGAAGCGGGCCGCCGGCCGTCCCCAGGACCTGGTGGATGCCCTGGCCCTGGAGCACCTGGCATGACGGCCCCGTCGGCGGAATGGCTGGCCCAGCGTCGGCGCGAAGCCGAGCGTCCCCTGTGGGAGCACCTGGCGTGGCTGGAGCGGGCCGGGCGCATGGCGGCGTTTTTAGCCAGCGATGCGGCCCGGGCCGAGCCGCCGGCTCAGCGGCCGATGGAGCGGGTCAGGGAGTAGAAGACGGGGGCCTGGACCTCAGAGCCGCGCAGGGTCATCAGATCGGGATGGCGCGCAGTTCGCCATTTTTCGCCGTCCTGGGTCACATCCCGGGTGAAGATGCCTGATGGACCCGGATTGGCCCGAATCCATTCGACCGTAGCGGGTGGGGGGGTGGTGACCCGCAGCCATGACCCGCTACCGATGTTTTTCAACCCCGAGAGGCGGAAGGTGTCGGTACCGGTCGGGATCAGACGCCCTCGCTGAACCAGGGCCCCGGAGGCGTTGAAGGCCAGGGAGATGCGCAGGGCTTCTGGGAAGGGCTTGGTGTCGGGAACCAGGGACGATTTTTCCGTGATCCAGGCGTTATCATCCGTGGGCTGTAAGGTGGTTGCCCCGGATTGAAAAACATTCACCGACAGGAGCAAACACCCCTGGGCAATGGGTTGAACCATCACCGACCGGGTAGTACCGCCAACGGAAGTCGATCCTACGAAATCCGTCGTGCTGTTGTTGCCGGTCAGGACGCCGAACCAACTCTCCACCAGAGCAAACCGCTGGCCGGGGTCTGGGGCGGGGGCTTCACATCTCCACAGCCGTCCCTGGGCATCGGCCATCCACAACACCAACCGTTGGGGTGTGGCAGTGATGGTCCGGGTGGTGGCCCGTTCACGGTCACTGATCGTGAACGCCAGAACCATGGATCCCCCTGGGTCCCAACCGAGGACGCTGGTAGGTGGCATCTGGGTGAGGAAGAATCCCCCGGCTTCCGGTGGGGTGATGCGGGCCAAGTCATCATCAAGCATAGCCAAGGTAGCGACGGCCTCATCGGCGGCGGCCCGGCGAGATTCCCCCAACCGCACCAATTCCGTGGCCGTGGAATAAATGCCGATCATCGCCACCGAGACCATCGCGAAAATGCCGGTGGCGACCAGGATCTCGACCAGGGAAAAGCCGCGACGTGCCATGGTCATTCCGTTGCCAGCACGGCCACGGGGACCTTAAGGGGGATGCTCACCGGCCCGATGGATGGCGGGGTGGTGTTCATGTTGACGGACAGGCCTTCCAGATCGGTGGCATCGGCTTGGTAGTGCCAAGTGACCCGCAGTTCCAGGCCATCGAGGTCCTGATCGGCGAAAGGTGTCAGGAGGCTAGTTGCCGTGTCATGGGTGGCGGAAGGGCGGGCAAACCAGTTGGACCAACCGTTGACCGCATCTTCCAGACACCCGGTCTTGGTCGCGTCACCATTCATGGCCCCGACCATGGCCCGGACCTGCACGTCATGAACCGATGAGCCGGAAATGGTCAAAGGCATGGCCACGGACCGGGAAGTATCCACGCGCATCCGAGGCATCCGGGTCGTGAACCCTGCCCAAGCAAACACCCGGGAGCGGAAGTGGCTGGAGGTCAGGGTTCCACTGTGGGGAAGCACGCTCGGATAGCGGGGGAACCAGCCGATCAGCAGCGGGAGTGGTCCGCCGGTAACTCCCGGCGCTGACGGGGGCGTCGCACCCGACCACAGGTTGGTCAGCCACCATGGCACGCACCAGGTACGTTCATGGGGATAAGGGTCTAATGGATAAGATCCGCGTTCATTACGGATCAGGTGGAGGCCGTGGTAAGTTGGCGGCGTCCCAGTCCCAGGTACCATCAGGAGCGTCCCGGGCGGTTCCTGATCGGGGTTGTTCCACCGACCCATGGTTTCGGGATCCTCGGTCACGGCGAACCAGTTATTGGGAGCGGTCCCCATGAGTTCGGCAAGGGGTTCCACCCCATCATGCGGGATCAATTGCCGCACCGGCCCAATGGGCAGGAAGAGGATCGGCCATGGGCGGGCGGGATCAAAGGTGCCGTGGTCCCGGCGCTCGCTCCCGAGGAGTCCTCGTCCGATGATTTGGTAGTGGGCCGAACTCATGGGATTACCGGCGCTATCTAAGTCGCGCCGGGCATAGGCGACCACCTCGCCATCGATCAGGGCGAGGCCGGTTTTTTTCGCGGTTCTACGAAGGGCGTTGGTGGACGCCGTAAAAGTCAGGCTATCGATCGCATCATCCCATTCGGTGGTGGCACCGATCAGACCTGAGACCTCCGCAAAACGATGGTCGGGGAGGGGGCCGGTGGCCAATGCATCCACCAGGAGGGGTACCGAAGAGAGGGTGCTGGGATCCCCTGTCTTGGGTCCACCGAGCACCAGGGTGGTGGTGCCTGCGGGCCATTCCCGGTCGGTGGGGAGGAGGGCGGGCATGGCTCCCGGGGCTAATCCGCCGTTGGGGTAACGTTCCGGGCTCCATCCCGTGCCCAGGGACCAGGAGTGGCCACCATCGGGGAGTTCTCCAGAAGGGAGGTCGAGGATGGTGAAAAACCCATTCACGGAATCCAAGGCCGAGGTACCTGGGGTTTCGTGGTGATCGATGGCGACATAGCGGACCACCACCTGGTGCCACTGCTCCGTGGTCTGGGCGCGGTAGGACAACTGGTCCCCCGGTCGGAACCAGTAGGCGGGGGACCATTCGCGTGCGCCGTTGTGGAGATTCTGGATGGGCCTGATGAGGGGTTGATTGGCAACGGCTGTCCATTGCCAGTCCTGAATCACGGTACGCTGCTGGCCTCGACCAAACGATCCTGAGGTATTGATCAGGTAGAGGGTGTTGTCTCCGCTGGTCCAGATGGCGTCGTAGAAGATCCATTCCACGTTCTTCATCGCCGGATCGCTGATTTGGGCCATTCTGGGCGCGAGGCCCGGCAGGGTGGTGGCATCGTTCCATTGGGCGCTGGTCGGCGCGCCGATGGTGGATTCGCAGGCCAAACTGACCACTTTGAGATGATAGATAATCGTTGGATTAAAGGGGCCGCTGGAGGTGGACGGAATCGGAGTGGTGATCTTCAGGGTCGTTGGGCTTTCCAGAGTAAATGCAAAGAATTGGTCGGTTTCCACGATCCGAAAAACACCGGATTGCGGCCAGGTGGTGCCGTCGGTAATGGTCATGGTGATGGTCGTGGTTGCCGTCAGGGACGTCAGGTTCGTGACCGTGGCGGTACCCATGACCCAAGTGTGATTGCCCAGCTGGTCCAACAGCCGGGCCTTGCCCTTCATCAGCGTGATGTTTGAGCCCCCAGCGACGGCGAAATCCCCCGGGAGGACCAGTTCACCGGTTGGATGATCACCGACTTTCGGGTATGCAGCGTTGAGATTGCTGCTGGTTGACACCGTGTCCTGGCGCACCCCGCGCCAGTAGCCTTGGATGGTCCCGGTATCGCCGGTAGAGGTCATCTGGTCGTAGCGCAGATACTCCCGGCCTAGCCGGAGAATGCCTTGGGGGGGGAAGATGTCTGCCAGGGTCATAGAAGAGACACCACATTTGTCCCAGAAACCGCTGAGGGATATCTTGGGGGTGGCTTGGTCGGCGTGGGGGGCGATCAAGCCGGCGGTGGTCGGGATGGTCGTGTTATCGAGTATGGTGGGGATGGGATCCACTAACACGGCGGCCGGTAGCAGGGCATAGTCACCAACTACCAGGGAACCGGTGAGCTGGGTTGCGGTCGTGCGGGTTAAATCCCGCCCGGCAATCCCGTCCACCACCAAGGCCAGGCTTTCCGGTCCCCCACTGCCCACCACCACCTGGATGTGGTGCCACCGACCGGGGGCAAAAGCGCCGGACCCGAGGTACTTGGCGAGGAGGATTTCGTTGCTGGCCGGGACATAGCTGTTCGGCGAGGTGGACGGCGGATCGACCTCCCATCCCAGGGCATTTTCATTGGCTGGGGTGATGGGGTCATCGTCGGCGAACCGGTAACGAGTGCTGGTGGGGAATGCCGGGGTCAGCAGTCGGAGCGCCAGCAAGTCGGTGGCGGGATCCCAGGTCAGGCTCAGGCGGGAGCGGTTGATCTCGGTCCCCTGAACGTCCAGGAGTCGGGTTGCCTCGGTCAGTTCGTCGGTGGCACAGACCCAGAACGACAGATGGCGGCCAAAGTCTTCCCACTGTTTCAGGGGCAAGCGTTCCGTCACCGGCGGGGTGGCGGTGGCATCGGCATTGGCAAAGGCCAGGGATACGCCCAAGGTCCCTTGGCTCAGGAGTCCGTCGTTGGTGATTTGGTCGACATCCACCCACATGGGGCTGGCAGGGTTTTCTTGAAAGCTCGCCCAGAGCGTACCGCCCCCGGGCAGCCAGGGCGGTGCTGCGGAGTAATCGGCCAGGGACTTCAACGTCCCCGGCCGGATGCCGATGGCGTCAAACCAATCAGTCCCAGGAGTGCCGTCGGGAATGATGGCCACACGGCTTTGCGCTCCGTGGGAGGTCGGCTTGGGGTGGGTGGCTAGACGGCTACCCGTGTGGTAATCCACCAACGTCTGGAGTTCTTCCTGGTCCCGCCATTGGGCGGCCAACGGGATCTGCTGGGGCACGGCCTGAGCGATGGCGGTGCGGGTTTCGCTGGCCACCGGGCGGTTCTTGGCATCCAGCACCGAGGCCTGGGCTTCCACCCGGATGATGCCGCTGGACGCGATGGCGAGGGGGGGATGGAAACGAGAGGTAGGGGCGGCCCCTGATCCCGTGAACGTGGTCAGGGTTGCCAGCCACGGAAGCAGGTTGAGGTCATCCACATCCGTCACCTCCAGGGTCTTGATCGGTCGGTTGTTAACCGGCCACAGGTCATCATGGAGAGCCCGGAGGGTCTTTTCGCTCGCCTGGTTGAGATTCAGGGGGGCGGGCAGTTGGAAGGCGAATCCGTCGCCAAGGTTGGCACTGAGGCTGCCGACATGGGTTAGACTTTGTTGGACCAGCACGCCCCAATTGGCCCCACTGCGCAGGCACATGTCATCGCCGATGGTCGCTTCGCCGAGATCCAGGTACACCTGGGTTGGTCGACCATCATCTGCGGCTTGGTTGCCAAGATCGATCATCCCCTGACGACCGGCACCGGGGGTGTGGAAGGTGATGAGGGGCCGCAGACGCTGGAGTTCCGCCCGGCTAAGGCCGGGTCGGTACAGGGGTGGGGCGCTGGAGCTGGCGCTTTGCCGAGGATCATTGAACCGGGTGTCCGCAGGAGCTTGGGGATCCACCAGCAGCAGATCCTCCAGGCTCCGGAAGGGCCCGCGCATGATGCGGTGGATGACGATGGCATCGGCCAACTGTCCAGCCGGACTGAGATCCGTGAAGCGGGGAGGGAGGCCAACGGGAAAGAGGCCGTAGGCTGGGAAATTCTGATCAATGTCGCCGGTACCCGTACCGATATCCCGGTCCTCAATTCCGGCGACATCGAGCACCCGCTTCCAGCCCAGGGGGCCGAGGCTGTTGCCATCCAATTTTCCGGATTCGTCCTCGATGGTCAGGCCCACCTGCAGGCGTTGTCCATCCTGATTCCAGGTCATGGCTGTCGGGGTCGTGGTGCCCTGAAGTCCCGGGGCGATGACCCGCAGGCGGTTCCCTTCGCCTTCGGGAACGAATGTCGTCGCGACCGTATCGAGGGGCGTGCCATCGGCCCGCAGCACGCCGCCGGTGAGGCTGGTGGGGTGGTCGGTCCAGGCCGTGGGCGGGGTGGCGGTGGTCGAGCGGTAGGCTTCCTGGCTATAGATGCCGAGGCCGATGCCCAGATTCAAGGCCGACCGCGCATAGATGTGGGCCGCCTGACGGGCGGCGACGGTGGCGGCCCCGGCCCGGCTGGCGGACTGGCTGAACAGGAATGGCAACCCCAGCAGCATCAGGCCGACGAGGATCAGCAGGGCCATGGGCAGGGCGATGGCGGTGCGGGCGGGGCTCATGGACGGGTGTTCACGATGACGGAGGTCACGGCGCCGGTAGTCGGGGAGATGCGGAGTTCAACCCCGGTAGACTGGTCCTCGGCCACGCCGCGGAACTTCAGGGTGGCGTCGGTGGTGGTGGTCTGGTGTTCGAGGCCCTTGGTGACCCTGCCATCGGGCCAGAAGAAGAGGGTGCTCGCCCCATCGGGGACCACGCCCGGGGGCAGGCGGTGGGCCTCCCCCTGGCCGAGGCGGTCGAGTTCCGCGTTATCTAGGACCACGGAACTCGCAGGGATGGAGGGCGTCCCCGCGGACCAGGCCCATGGGTCGGCCCCATTGCCGCTCAGTTCATCACCCCAATCAGGGAACGTGGCATGGCCGAAGATCAGGTGCTGTTCTTCGTAGCGGACGAGGCCGGGTCCCGTACCCAGGTCACGTACGGCCACCACCTGACCATTCCGCTCCAGGGCCAGGCGTTCGCCATCCCACAACAGGCCCACCTCGGTCCATGTGGCACCTCCGTCTGCGGCCAAGCGTAGGCGGGCGGCATCCCGCTGGGAGAACGTGGAACTCCAGGGGTTGAGGGTGGTGTCCTTGGGCCACAGCCATTCGCTGATCAGGTCTGGCGGCCGACCAGATCGGATAATCCAACCCTGCAGCATCCATGCGGAGGAGGAAGGATTCCAAGGGGGCGGAGTCGGGCTCCCGGCGATGACGACGGGAGCCGGGAAGGGGGCGGGGGGGAACAGGGCCAGGTTTACGGCGACCAGACGCAGGCCGGCGATGGTGTTGGCAGC
>CAIUVD010000008.1 GCA_903902515.1 uncultured Planctomycetota bacterium
CCAATGCCTGGGATGCCCCCCCCCCCCCAATGCCCCCATTCCGACACCGGTCCTGTCTTTGACCCCGGACCCCGGACCCCGGACCCCGGACGCGCAGCAAAGCGAATCCCATGATCTACCTCGACTGGAACGCCACGGCCCCCCTCCATCCCGCTGCCCGGGCGGCGTGGTTGGCGGCCCAGGATGGGGCGTGGGGCAATCCGAGTTCGATCCATCAAGTCGGCCAGGAAGCCCGCTTAGCCTGCGATCAGACCAAGGGCGTGATCGCCCGGCACCTGGGGGCCAAGGCCCATGAACTGGTGGTGACCAGTGGCGGCACCGAAGCCAATGCCCTGGCAATCCATGCCGCCCTGGCGGAACGGGCGGGGACCATCGTCTGTTCGGCGATTGAGCACAGTTCCGTCCTGCGGAATGCCGAGACCTTGGGGCCGGTGGTCCTGGCGCCGGTGGATGGCGAGGGACGCTTGGTGCCCGAGGCCCTGGTGACCGCCGTCCGGGGCGCGCGGCTGGTATGCCTTCAGGTGGCCAACAACGAAACCGGAACCCTCCAGGATCTGGCGACCCTGATCCCGGCGATGCGAGCCGTCCAGGACGGGCTGTGGATCCACCTGGATGCCTGCCAGGGAGCGGGGAAAGTGCCCCTCCACCTCGGGAAAACCGGCGCCGACAGTGCCAGCCTTGCTGGCCATAAAATCGGGGCGCCCAAGGGGATCGGCCTGTTATGGGTCGCAGGAGGCCACCGGACCCTGCCCCTCCTGCGCGGAGGTCGTCAGCAGCAGGACCGCCGCAGCGGGACCGAGGATGCCCCCGGGCTGGCGGCCCTGGCGGCGGCCCTCGACCAGGCGATGGGCCACCTGGCGGAGGAACACCTTCGGCAGACGACCCTCCTGGCGGACCTGTGGGCGGAGCTTTCCCAGGCCCTGCCCCAGGCGGTATGGCTGGGCTACGGAGCGCCCCGCTTAGCCAATACCCTGTGCCTCCTCCACCCGGGTTTGGCCAATGAGGCGGTGGTGCAACGGTTGGACCTGGCGGGGTTTGCCGTCAGCAAGGGCTCGGCCTGCATGGCGGCCCGGGGGGAACCGAGCCATGTGGTAGCGGCCTGCGGGGTGGAACGGGACCTGGCTCGTTCCGCTATTCGGGTGTCCATTGGAAGTCTGACGACCCGGCAGGATCTCGCCGCGTTCCGAAATGCCTACATGGACATAGTGCATCATTCTTAACGTTTTGCACAATTGATTCACCTGTACCAATTCCAATCATCGGTATAGGACAGAAGATGTGGTCACTCCTCCACTGATGTTGTTGCCCCGGCCCGGGACCACGGTCCCCCTGCCACCGGGACCCCATGGTCTGTTGGCCCTGCTCGACCGGGCCCAGGCCACGGACGGAGATCTGTGCCTGGAGGTCATGACGCCAACGGGGCCAGGCCGCATCATCCTCCACCGGGGGGCCGTGCGTCAGGTCTTATTCGGCCAACGGGGCGGCCTTTCGGCCCTGGTCGCCCTCGACATCCTGTCCACGGGTCCGGTGCGTGGCATGGCGGTTGAGGCCGAACTCCCCGCCGACCAGTTCGGATTACTGCCCAGCATCATCCTTGACCATGCCCGCCGGACCTCGGCCGTGGTGCAAGGCCTGGCCGTCATCCCGGCACCCGTCCTGACGGAAGATGCCGCCCTCGGCACGCCGATTCCCCGCGAAGACACCTCCACCGACGACCTCCTGACCCGGGCCAAGGTCACCATGACGGTGCGCGGTAACACCGAGCCTGAGATCGGTGGAGAGGACTTCCCCGAAGAATTCTTCCATGATTTGGCGGCCGATGCCGCCACCGCCACGGTTCACTTGGCATCGGAGCCGGTGGTCACCGCTTGGCAACCGCCGGCCATCGGCCAAATGCTGGGCAAGTGCTACCTGTCGGCGGAAATCGGCCGTGGGGCCAGTGCCATCGTCTACCGGGCCTTGCAGATGTCCTTGAAGGTCGATGTGGCCCTCAAGGTCTTCATCCCCGAGGACGCCCGCCGTCCCCATCTCTCGATCCGCGAAGCCCGGGTTTTGGCCCGGCTGAACCACCCCAACATCCTGCGGGTGCTGGATTGCAGCGAGGATCCGCCTTGGCCCCATCTGGTCATGGAGTACGTCGATGGATCGTCCCTCGCGGACCTCATCAACCAGACCGGCGGCCTGTCCCCCGCCACCGCTGTCGACTTCGTGTTGCAAGCGGCCCGGGGCCTGGCCCATGCCCACGCGGAAGGGGTGACCCACTGCGACGTCAAACCCGGAAACCTCCTGATCAACCGCCGCCAGGAGGTCAAGGTCGCCGACCTTGGGGTGGCCCGCCTGGCCCTTGGCCAGGAAGCCGAAGAACTGGTCGATAGCAGGACGGTCATCGGGACGCCGGCCTACATCGCCCCCGAGTTGGTGCGCGACGGAATCTCTACCGCCGGAGCGGCCTCCGACCTCTACAGCCTCGGGGCGACCCTCTACCATGCCCTGTGTGGAGAACCTCCGTTCCTCCATGAGGATCCCCTGGAGCTGATGGTCCTCCAGGTTCGGGCTCGCCATCAGCCCCTGCGCGAGCGGCTGCCCGGCCTCGATCGTGAATTGGATGGATTGGTGGAAGGTCTGCTCGCCAAGGACCCCGAGGCGCGCCCCACCTATGAGGAGGTGATCGCCATCCTCAGCCGCCTTGACCAACGGCTGAAGTCCAAGAGCAAGCCGGGCTCCGGGAAGATCATCTACGCCACCATCCATGCGGCCCTGCGCTCGACCCTCGACGGCCTCCTCAGCCGGACCACGCGCCGGTTTACCACCCGCGGCTAACGGTTTCTAACGCTGGCCGTACAACGCCACCAACTCTGGCCAATCCAGGGATTCCAGACGCCGCTCCGGGTCGATGCCGGTGGCCTGGCAGGCGGCGACGGCCTGTTCCCGGGTGATGCCCGCATCCCGCAGGGCCCCGGGGATGACCTTGCGGCGGTAGGCAAAAACCGTGCGGCACCAGGTGCCGAAACCGGCGGGAAGGACTCGTTCCGGGGTCCAGGCCAGGATCGCACTGTCGACCCGGGGCGGCGGGAAGAACGAGCCGGGGCCTAATTTCCGGACCAGTTTCGGGGTGCCGGCCGCCTGGAGCGTGGCGGCCGTGGCACCCCAGGCGTCGTCTCCCGGGCAAGACAACAGCCGCTGGGCGGCCTCCAACTGGATGGTGACCACCAAGCGGTCCGGGGGCCGAGGCAGGGCCACGGCATTGAGAATCACCGGCAGGGCCACGTCATAGGGGAGATTGGCCCCGAGACGCCAGGGCTGGTCGGCAAAAGCCTCCAGGGCCGGGTGAAGCCGGGTCTTGGACGCCAGGCAGTCGCCCTCCACCAGCTGCAGCCCCCGGGGCACCAACGTGGTGGTCAGATGGGCCGCCAGGCCCCGGTCGATCTCGACCGCCAGGACCTCGGCCCCGGCCTCGATCATACGCCGGGTCAGGACACCCGTGCCGGGACCGACTTCCGCCACCCGCACGCCGGGGGCGGCCCCAAGGGCTTCGATGAGGGCTGACACGGCCCGTTCATCGATCATGAAGTTCTGCCCGTAGCGATGCAGGGGCGCGAGGCCGGAAGCCGCCAGGGCCTCGGCGATTTCAGATTTCAGGGAGGCCATGGGTGCTCAGGGGGCGGCGCGCAGGTCGGCAAGGGCCGGCACGGTGGTGACCGGGATCGCCGGGGCGCCCCCGCGAGGGAAGGCGCTGCCGGGAAGGTCACTGCCGACCCACGGCCGACCGTCTGGGCCCAGCACCAGACGCAGGCGTTCACGCCCACCACCCACCGCCGGAACCTCGACCACCAAACTGGCGATGGGGGCGGCGGATTCGGGGTGACGGGCATCCGGGGTTCCGGGCAGGGTCGCCAATTGGCGCAGAAGACGACGGACGGCGAACGGATCGATGCGGGCGGAGGTGTCCCCGGTCAGACTCCAGCCCGTGGCCGCCCGCTCGATCCGCCAGCTGCCCGCTGGGCCGGTGCCCTCCAAGGCCGTGACGGTCGAAGGAACGATGGGAAACAGCCGACCACCTTCCAGGGGAACCAGCAGGGCCTCCACGGTTTCGGCGTCGAGGACCAGGAGCAGACCGCCCTCGGCATCCGTAGCCAGCCAGCGGGAGCCATCCTTGACCATCGCCAGGCCCCAGTCCTGGGCGGCCGTTTCATCCAGGTCCGTTTCGTCATTGGCGGCTTGGCCCATTTCGGCCGGAGCGAAACGGATCGCCAGTTCGGCTTCAGGAGCTGCCAGGATGGCCTGGGCCCGCTGATGGTCCTCGGGGCTCTGAGCCAGGCGGATGGTCTCTGCCTTGGCCGAGGCCAGGACGCGGATCAAGCGGTCGACCGCACCGCCATCCACGGGCACGGCCGGGGCGGGATACGTCCGACGCCAAGTGCCGCCGTCGGCGCGGGTCACCACTTCGGCCCGCTGTTCAGCCGGTTGGCGACGCTGAATCTTGGCAATCCGCTGCGGATTACGGTTCGAAAGGCGGGGATCCAGCAGCGCCGGGGGCTCAAGGGCCTCACGCAGGCGACGGGGTTCCAGGAGTTGCCCCCGATGGTGGGTGGATCGAACCGTGTCGTCATCTTCCACGGCCAGGCGCACCTGGTGATTCCCCCGTTCCCCAACCACGGTGATCACCAGACCCTGGGAGTCCCCCGGATCCGAGGCCCCGGCGACCGGATCGCGGATCCGCAGGTCATCCAGGACGGTGAGCAGGCGGGACAGGGCATCGGGGGCGGCGGGTTCCCGGCCACCGGGCCAGACCACCTCCCAGCGGTGCTGTTCACTGCGGGCGTACTGTTCACCCCGCACCAGGGCGAGTATCGACTTGCCAGAGCGGGTCATGCGAACGGCGACGATCTGGTCCTGACCACCCATGGCCTGGGTGACATCCATCAGCACGTCATGGCGGAAGGACTGGGTCGCGGTCCGCCAGGCCGCCGGATCAGCGATCCGTTGGGGCGGCAACTGATCAATGGCGATTTGGAGATCCTCACCCACCTGATGTACGACCACCGTATGGGTAGTCAGGTCCCGACCGATGGTGATCCGCGCGACCACGGGGGCCAGACGCACGGGAGGCGCCGCGAGATCCGTCAGTTCCACCTGGCCCAAAAGTTGAAGCAGGGTGCCGACCCGCCGGGTGAAGGACGGCCGTTGGGCCACCAGTTCCGAGGTCCACTCCGCGCCATTCGCCACCAGGGTCAGGTCCTCAATGACCAGTCGGGTCGGCGGTTGGGGGAAGGTCAGGGCGGCCCGCTGATCCAACCGGCCGGTGACCCGGTCGAGGGTCTCCACCACGGCCAACGGTACCGCCGCCAGTCGTGCCGAAAGGCCATCCCATACATAGGACTCAGCTCCGGAGCGGCCCCAGCGGACATGGACCGGCCCGAGGGCCGTGCTGCCCGTGAGGTCGGCCGCCGAAGCCAGGCCGTAGGCCGCCAGCTGGTCAGCGGACACCCCCGTAACGATGCGCGTCGGCTCGACCCGGAGGTTGGCGAGGTTGCCCCAGAGGGACTGGGCCATTTCCGGGTTCAGTGGCCGGTCGAGGCCATTGATGACCACTCGCTCCCCATCCACGACCTGGGTCAAGCCACCGGCCTTCAGGGTGTAGCGGGTGCCTGCCTGCACCGTCAGGAAGGTACCGGTGGACGCTTCCACCGTCGCCGGGCGGAAGGCATAGATGCCCAGCGCCATCACGAGCACACCCAGGATAATCCAAGACCAGCGAGTCATTCAGGCTCCGAATTCGTGGCGTTTGGGCAGGTCGGCAACGGATCCAAGTCCAAACCGGACCAGGAACTGATCGGTGGTGCCGTACAAAAGGGGACGACCGAGGGCCGCATCATCCCGGCCCACCACGGCCACCAGTTTAAGATCCATCA
This sequence comes from uncultured Planctomycetota bacterium, assembly GCA_903902515.1. GTDB lineage: Bacteria > Planctomycetota > UBA11346 > UBA11346 > UBA11346 > CAIUVD01. The sequence goes on from CAIUVD010000008.1 coordinate 5,913, forward strand.
ACTGGCGCAGGACCGGACCCGCCTGGACGCCCCGGATGTCCTCAATGATGCCCCGGGCCACGGGCTGCTTGTAGGCAACCACGGCCAGGGTTTCCAGGGCTCCCTTCGAGAGCTTGGTCGGCAGCTCCCGCTTTTCGAGCTGGCGGACCCAGGGGTGGAACAGGGGCCGGGTCATGATCTGCCAACCCTTGGCTTCCCGGCGGAGGTCGAAGCCCCGCTTCTCCCAGGTCCACCGATCGGCGAGGCCGGAGAGAAACCCTTCCAGATAGGCCGGGTCCGTGCCCGGCACACAGCCAGCCAAGCGTTCAACGGTCATGGGCCGGGTGGCGACGATCAACAGGGCCTCAATCACACCCCGCAACTGGTCCGTCGGCAGGTCGTCGGCATCCGGGGGCGGAGGAAGGTCCTCCACCGGGGCCGGCGACGACGCGGGACTCGGCCCAAGGTCCTCGACCAGGGCCGATTCCAGGGTCTGGACGGGCGTTTCCTCTGGGGCCGACTCGGGGGCCAGCTCGGGAATCGGCTCCGGGGCCGGTTCCGGAGTCAGCACATCCACCGTCGCGGGCCGGGGACCGCCATCATCGAGGTCGTCGGGGGTCATGCCGCCGCCGGAAAGGCCATGAAATTTTTGAGCATCTGGTGGCCATGCTCGGTCAAAAAACTTTCGGGGTGGAACTGCACACCCTCAATCGGGAGGGTCTTGTGGCGCAGGCCCATCAGTTCATTGCGGTCGGTCGTCCAGGCGGTCGGCGTCAGGCAGTCCGGAAGGGCGCTATCGACCACCAAGCTGTGATACCGGGTGGCGGTGAAGGGCGACGGCAGCCCGGTAAACACCCCGCGACCGTCATGGCCGATCTGACTCGTCTTGCCGTGCATCAGGCGATCCGCCCGCCGGACCACACCCCCGAAGGCTTGGCCGATGGATTGGTGGCCCAGACATACGCCCAGCAGGGGTACCCCGGCCTTGGCTGCGGCAAGGATGAGGTTCAAACTGATCCCGGCTTCCGTCGGCGAGCAGGGCCCCGGTGAAATCACCAGGCGCTCCGGGCGCTCAGCCATGACCTGCTCGACGGTCCGCTCGTCATTGCGGTAGACCTTCAGTTCTGCGCCCAATTCCCAGAAATACTGGACCAGATTGTAGGTGAAGCTGTCGTAGTTGTCGATGACGATAAGCATGTCGGGAAGCACCATAGGGAGGGCATCCCGGGGGAAAGTCCCGGGGCCCCGGGCTGGCATGGCGTGGGAAGCCCCCCACGATGCCGCCCGTGCTGCGCCGGCTCATCTCCGTCTCCCTGCTTGCTGGTGCCGCTCTGGCCGTCGATCCGACCGCCGTCAGCGACTGGTCCCTCAACGGCCCGGAGCCCCAACTGGAGGCGGACGGCACCGTGGTCTTCCTGCGCGGTTTCGTCGGCCGGATGGGCGACCAGACCCTGATGGCCAATGCGGTGCGTTTCAATAAGTCGGAGGAAATCCTCTACGCCACGGGCCAGGTGGTGTACCGCCGGCCCGAGATCCGCATCACCGCCGAGCGCCTGGGCCTAAAGGGTAAGTTGCGCACCGGTGAAGCCTGGGGCGTGACCGCCCGCGTGGAACACGAAGGGCGGGTTCTGTCCCTGACGGCGGACCGTCTCGAACTGTCCCAAGATGTCATCACCCTGCGGGACGTGGTGGTCGATATGGGCCACGGCGCGAGCATGTCCCTCTGGGCTCCGACCGTCCGGATCTTGCTCCGGGAACCGCCAACCGAGGCCGTCAAGGACCGCAAAAACCTGACCCAAAGCCGCATCGCCGGGGTCGAACTGATCAGCCCCACGGGCCGGGTGGTTGGACTCCCGGTGTTGTGGTTCCCCTACATCTACCGCGACTTCACCGTCGATTACCCGTGGACGGTGGTGCGCGGAGGCAGCAACAACCGCCTGGGCACCTGGGGCCGGTTCTGGATTGGCACCGCGATCCCCGAGTTTGCCGGGTGGAAGACCGTGGCCGAGGCCCGGGTCGATCGTCACAGCCGGGCTGGCAATGCCGGCGGCCTCAATCTGCGGTGGCAGCATCCGACCTTTGGCCGAGGCCGGATCGACACCTACGCCATGCCCAACGAGCATGTGCGGAACAACGATGACGAGGAGTTGATGATCCGTCGTTCCCGGGCCTACGACGTGGAACATCGCAAAAACCTTGGAGCCGGAGCCATCTACCTCCGGAGCCTGGAGATTCCGGACCCGGACGACGGCCTGGGCGACCGGTCTGGTCATCGGTTCCTCAGCGACTTCCTTCCGGACTCCCTGGAGCGGCGCCCTTTCCCACGCAAGTCAGCGGCCATCACCTACACCCTCAAGGGCCTGACCCTGACCACCGATGCCGAGCGGCGACACACCACGGGCATCGACCGCACGGAACGTTTGTTGGGTATCGAAGGCACCGTCGCCCCGGTGCAGGTCGCCGGCCCCCTCCATGCCGGAGGTCAGGCGTGGCTGGAGAACCTCCACCGCGACGCCACGGATACCTCGGCCAAGCGCCTGACGGGCCGGGGATACCTGGCCGTCGGCCATTGGTTTCCTGGGGCCGTGGGCCTGGATGGCCTGGGGGGCATCAAAGCCACCGGATACCTCGACGGGATCCTGCAGGATGTCGACCAGGACCAGTCCTTCCGACGGGCCTTTTACACCGATAACGGCATTTCCTGGCGGGTCGTCGGCCAGTACGGCACCCTGGTTCATGTTCTGACGCCCCGGATCGGCTTTGAAGCCACGGGGAGAGGGGTTGGGGATGTTTTACCAGCCTACGGATTCGATGACGGGCGAGACCCATTCGAAGAAGACCAACGTTTCTGGACCACCAGCCTCGCGACGGCGGTCATCAGCAACCGAACCCTGTTCCATGCCGATGTCAAAGCCCGGTGGGCGGTGCGGAAAAACGAACGATTCTACACCGACAAGGACGGCCAGGAGGCCCTGGGGCCCGGCTCCCTGGTGGATGTGTCCGGCCGTGCCGATGGCAGCCCCCTGCCCGGCCTGACCCTGACCACGACCTTCCTGTGGGATGCCCGGCCCCGAGAATGGATCAGTGCCGACGGCACGGCCCAGTATCTGGTGACGTCATGGCTGTACCTCAGCCATGAAACCAGCCTGCGGACCCGGGACGCCGGCAGCGTTCGGACCTGGGAGCACCGGCCTTCCATCCTATTCCTCAGCGGCCGCTATCTTTTTGGCAACGGCCCGACCTTCCGCCCAGCGGACGAGGCCCCGGTGGATGGCTGGCGTACCGAATTGCGGCGGTCGATGGTCGAAGGCGACCTCTTCATGTCCGCCGAGTACATCCGGGACGCCAATGGCGACCTCTACGACCGCCGCTACACCGTCGGCTTCACCCTCGGCGGGGCCACGGACCTGACGGACGACGCCCAATCCCGTTTTAATTACGCCCCCCGATGAGCCCCGCCGAAGAACACCGCTTCTGCCTGCAGATGCTGCCGAAGGTCAGTCGGACCTTCGCCGCCTGCATCCGATTGCTGCCGCAACCGGTCCAGCACCAAGTGCTGGTGGCCTATCTGCTCTGTCGGGTGGCCGACACCGCCGAGGACACGGCCGAGTTGCCGGTGGCGACCAAGGAAGCGCTGCTCACCTCGTTCCGGGATCGTCTGTCGGATGACCTACCGGCGGATGACTGGCGGGCGACATTCGCCACTCCCCGGATCCCCGATGAGGAACTGGCGCGGGAAGCGGACGCCGTTCTCCATGAATTCCGCCGCCTGTCGCCCGAAGCCCAGGACGCCATCCGGCCGTGGGTCCAGGAGATGTGTACGGGCATGGCATCCTTCGCCGCCAAGCACGCCCGGGCCCGTCCCGACCACCTGGAGGCCCTGGAATCCGTCGAGGAACTCGACCGCTACTGCTACTACGTGGCGGGCACCGTCGGGCACCTGCTGACCGATTTGTTCTGCCTCCACTCGGGCCGCTTCACCCCAGACCACCGAGGGCGTCTCAAAGCCCTCTCGACCAGTTTCGGCCTGGGCCTGCAACTGACCAACATCATTAAAGACGTGGCCGACGACCGCCGACGAGGCTGGTCCTTCGTGCCCCGCCAACTGTGCCGGCTGGCCAACATCGACCCCGAGAACCTGTGCGATAGCCGCCACATGGCGGAATCCCACCGGGTCATGGAGCAACTGATCCGCAAGGCCCGGCGTCACCTCCATGACGCCCTGCGCTACTGCTGCGCCCTCCCCCGCAGCCAGTACGGCATCCGCCTGTTCTGCCTGACCCCGCTGTTCTTCGCCGTGCGGACCCTGGCGGTGGCCGAGCGGGACCAGCGTCTGCTCGACCCGGACCACAAGGTCAAAATCACCCGGGGCGATGTCTACCGCACTCTGTCCATGGCCCACGTGGTGGCCCCCAGCAACCACCTGGTGCGGGCCTATTACCGGCAACTCGTCGGGAAACGGCGATGAGGGCGGTGGCTCTTGTCCTGCTGGCCTGCCTAGCCCCAGGGGCCGAATTCCTGGTGCCGGGCACCGATTTCCCCATCCCCCAGCCCTCCGGCTGGAAGTCCGTGGTCGACCCTGGCGCCACCCTCGTCCTAGTGTCGCCCGATGGCCAGCTGCGCCTGGCGGTAACCGTTCAAACCTTTTCCGAGGAAACGGGACCTGCGGTTTTTGCTAAACGGAATCTAGCCGACCTGCAACGCCTGTTGACGGGCATCGAACTGAAGGACTGGAACTTCGGAGAGCAGCACCACGGCCAGGAATGGAGCCGAGTCCGCTACCGGTTCGTCCTCGGCGAGCAGACCTATGAACAGTCCCTGTGGATGACGACCCGGCCGGGTCTGGGTTATTGCCTGACCCTTGGTGGTCCGGCCAATCACCCAGGGCTGGACCAAGCCATCCGGACCTTTGAAGCCGACCTGTGGGGCAGCCGGACGATCCTGCGCTGACCCGGTGGAGCCTCAGCCCGCGGTGATGTCGTCCAGCTTGATCGCGCCCTTGAGGACTTCCTCGGCGAAATACGAGGACCGCACGTAGGGCCCGCTGGCGACATAGGCAAAGCCCGCTTCCTTACCCCAGGCCTCGTACTGCTTGAACTGCTCGGGGGAGGGGAAGCGCAGGATGTCGTGGTGTTCGAGGGACGGGCGCAGGTACTGGCCGATGGTCATGATGTCGACCCGGCTTTTGCGCAGATCGTCCATCAGCCAGCGGATTTCCTCGTCGGTTTCACCCAGGCCAACCATGATGCCGCTCTTGGTGACGATGGTCGGGTCCGTGTCCTTGACGCGCTTCAGAAGTTCGAGGCTGCGCTGGTAGCGGGCCTGGGGGCGCACCGTCGGATAGAGGCGGGCGATGGTTTCGAGATTGTGGTTGTAGACGTCCGGCTTGGCCTTGACGACGATGTCGATGCTGTCGCCCTTGCCCTGGAAATCCGGGGTCAGGACCTCGATCAGGGTGCCGGGGCTCTTGGCCCGGACGGCGGCGATGGTGGCCGCGAAATGGGGGGCCCCGCCGTCCGCCAGGTCGTCGCGGTTGACGCTGGTGATGACGGCGAAGCGCAGGCCCAGTTCGGCCACGGCCTCGGCCAGGCGATTCGGCTCGCTGGCATCCAGGGCCCCGGGGGCCTTGGCCCACTTCACATCGCAGAAGGTGCAGGTGCGGGTGCAGTGGTCGCCCATCAGCATGAAGGTGGCGGCCTTCTTCGACCAGCATTCCTGGCGGTTGGGGCAGGTCGCTTCCTCGCACACCGTCACCAGACCGTGCTTACGGACGATGGCGTTGGTCTCGGCGCTGGTGGCATTGGCCGGCAGGCTACGGCGGAACCACTCGGGCAGGCGGGGACGGGTCGGGCTGATGGGTATGACGGCCATGGGGAAAGCAGCGTCGAAAAACCCTGAACGGCACAAGCGATGGACAACGCGGGTTTATACCGACCATCCCGGCCCATGCGCGTTCATGCTGATCTGTTGTCCGATGCCGAATGGATTGAACTGGCCCCCAGCGCCGCCCGCCTGTGGTGTGGCCGCCTGGATTGGACCTGCCGCGAGGTGCCCGTGCGCCTACGGGTCCTGTGCGACCAACCCCTCGACCTCCCCGCGCCAGAGTTCAGCGAACCCCCGGCCTCGGCCATCGCCCGGGTCATCAAGCACGTCGCCAACCAAGGGGCACTGGTCCTGCTGGAAAATCCCGCCCAGGCCCTGGGCGCCGAGCGCATCGCCTTTGCCGAGGGCGTGCGCTTGTTCGGCATCGCCACCGATGGGGATGTGGCGGCGTGGGACGCCATGCTCTCCATTGGCCAGCCGGTCTACGGGGTGCGGGGCCGCCTGACCTTGGAACTGGATCGGCCCAGCGCCCTTTCGGCCATCAGCGCCCTAGCCTACGGCCTGTTCACCTGCGATGAGGGCCTGTCCCTCGATGGCCTCCACGAGGACCGCGCCGGAATCGGCTACGTGGCTCCAGTGGCGACCACCGCCAGCGTCATCATCCGCGACGGTTTCGAGGCCGGGATCCTGACGGGTGCAGCCGGAGCCACCGTCCACCGCCCGGATGCCGGCAATGAAACGGTGATCCGCCTGGTCATCAGCGACGGCGCGGGACACACCGTCTGGACCCAACCCCGCTTCGTGGTGCGCCGTGGCTAGTCCCATCCTGGTGCTCAAGCGCCGGGTCCCCAGCCAAAACCAGTTCCAGTACCGCCACTGGAAGGCCTACATGGTCGAGAAGGAGGCGTGGTACGTCCTCCTGCGGGCGCAACTCACGCCCCGGCGACCGCCGGATGAGCCGATCCGCATGGCCCTCCGTTCCTACCGCACGCGGCTGGTGGACTACGCCAACCTGGTGGGCGGAGCCAAACCGATTCCCGACGCCCTGATCCGCCTCGGCTGGCTTAAGGACGACAGCCCCCGGTGGTTCCACTGCGACTATTTCCAGTTCCAGGTGCCCAAGGCCGACGAGCGCACGGAACTGGAGTTTTTGCCCTGGTCCGGTCAGGAGTTTGACGATGACGCGCCTGCGTGACGCCCCCGCCCGGGTGAAGCCGACACCCCAGCGGGTCCTGCTCGACTGGTACGCCGCCATCGGCCGCGACCTGCCCTGGCGGAAAACTCGGGATCCCTACCGGATCCTAGTCAGCGAGGTGATGCTCCAGCAGACCCAGGTGGATCGGGTCATCCCCTTCTATGAACGCTTCCTGGCCACCTTTCCCACCACCGAAGCCCTGGCGCAGGCCGACGACGACACCCTCCACCGCCTGTGGAAGGGCCTGGGTTATCCCAGCCGCGCTGACCGCCTGCGGGAGGCCGCCCGCGCCGTCGTTGCTCGGGGATCCTGGCCCGACACCCCCGAGGGCCTGCGGGAATTGCCCGGGCTCGGGCCCTACACCTCCCACTCGGTAGCCTGCTTCGCCTTCCACCGCGATGTGCCGGTGGTCGACACCAACATCGCCCGGGTCTACGCCCGTCGGGACGGACTTCCCCTGCCCCTCAAACCCGCCGAGGCCTGGGCCCACGCCGCCACCCAGGTTCCACCGGGGGAGGCCGCCCCCTACCACAACGCCCTCATGGACCTCGGGGCCACCGTCTGCACGGCACGCACGCCCCGCTGCACCATCTGCCCGTGGGTCGGGACCTGCGCCAGCACCGGCGACGCCGCCCGGTTGGCGGCGACCTCCAACCCCCTCAAGCCGCCGTCCAAGGTCGTGGCCTATGGTGACCCGGCGCCAAAGCGCGGCCCCCCCCGGACCCACATCGTCCTCGGGTTGATCCACCACGAGGGTCGCTACCTGGTGACCCGCCGCCCCGAGGGCGTCCACCTGGCAGGGGCTTGGGAATTGCCCGGGGGCAAGCGTGAGGCCCAAGAAGACGACCGCGTGGCCCTGGCCCGGGAACTCCACGAGGAACTGGGCGTCGAAGTTCTGGCAGCCCGTCATTTGATGACCTGGCACCATGCCTATCCCGACAAAACCCTGACCTTCCACCTGTACCGGGTCCGCTTGTTCGACCCCAACGCCGCCCGTCCCTTGGCAGCCACGGACCTGCGCTGGCTGACCCCCGCCGAATTCGTCACCCTGGACTTCCCCGCCGCCAACGCCCCCATCCAGGCCCGGCTGCGGCGTTATCACCGCCTGTAATGCGAAACCTGGGGCCCACGACGCTACGTTGGCTCGCGGACCTCGGCCTGACCACCGAGGAAGCCATCCTCGCCGAGGATCCCATCGTTGTGGCCCGCGCCCTACGCCGGGCAGGTCATCCAGCCAGTCTCAACCTCGTTTACGCCCTGGCGGGGGCCCGTCTCGATCTGCCGTGGAACGCCCTTCCCACGGACCTGCAGGAAGACCTGCGCCAGCGTTGGAAACACTCCGAGAACGCAAAGAACGGTGTTGACATCTGAAACGTTTTCCCACGATATCCCCCACGACGACGCAGGGTAGAGCAGTCTGGTAGCTCGTCGGGCTCATAACCCGAAGGTCGCAGGTTCAAATCCTGCCCCTGCAACCAAAAACAAGAGAC
>CAIUVD010000009.1 GCA_903902515.1 uncultured Planctomycetota bacterium
ATGAGCACCGCGTCTGGGTGCGCAACTTGCTACGGCGGCAGCGGCGGCAGCAGCGTGTTCATTGCCAGGTGAGAAGTCGCCCTCTCCCCTCTCCCCTCTCCCCTCTCCCCTCTCCTCGTCAAATCACGCCGTCGTGTTCGGATCCACGTCAATCGCGATCGACACGCCCTTCGATTCCGGCAGGCCACCGGCCGCGTCGAGGCGGTCGAGTAGGGCTTGGGCGACGCCCCGGGAACCGGCTTTGATCAGCACATGCCAGCGGTGCTGGTCCTTGAGGAAGGCCAGGCTGCAGGGGTTTGGGCCGAGCATCAACGCGCCATCGAGGACCATCGCCAGGCGCTGAGCCTGGGCCTGGGCCAGCAGTTGGACCGCCGCCAGGTCCGGGCCGGACCACACGATCCGCACCAGGCCAGCGAAGGGTGGATAACCGTACTCCCGGCGCAGTTGCAGTTCGGCGTCGATGAAGGACCGGGGCCGGCCCTCCAGGGCACAGCGGATCGGCAGGGCGTGGGGATCAAAGGCCTGGACCACCACTTCGCCGGGGCGTTCGCCGCGCCCGGCCCGACCCGCGACCTGGGCAATGAGTTGCCAGGTGCGCTCGGCGGCGCGGAACTCGGGCACCGAGAGTCCCTTGTCGGCGGATAAAACCCCGACCAACGTGACCCGGGGAAAGTCGAGGCCCTTGGCCACCATCTGGGTGCCCACCAGGCAGTCGGCGGCCCCGGCGGCGAAGGCCTGGAACAGCCGGGCGTGGCCCTGGCGTTGGGCCACGGTGTCGGCATCGACGCGCAGCACGCTCATGCCGGGCACCTGCTCCTGGACCAGGGCCGCTAACTGTTCGGTGCCCAGGCCAGTGGCGCTCAGTTGGTCATGACCACAGGCTGGGCAGGTGGAGGGCCGACCCTGCTCGTGGCCGCAGTAGTGGCACTTCAGGCGGTCGATGCCCCGGTGCCAGGTCAGGCTGATGGCGCAGGAGCCGCACATCACCGCCTCGCCGCATTTCTTGCAGGAAATTACCGGGCTCCAGCCCCGGCGATTGAGGAGGACGATGGCCTGCTCGCTCTTGGCTTTGACCGCCCGCAGGCGGTCCACCAGGGCCCGGGACAGGTCCACGGGGCGTTTCTGCTCGGCCCGTTCCTGGCGCATGTCGACCACCACCGGGATCGGCAGGGCGCCGCCCTTGGGGCGCTTTTTGAGGGTGATGACGGTGTAGCGTTTTTCGCGGCCGTTGTGGACGGTCTCCAGGCTGGGGGTCGCGGAACCGAGGATCACCGGCACCCCGAGGCGCTGGCCGTGGACGATGGCCAGGTCCCGGGCGTGGTAGCGGGGCGAGGATTCCTGTTTGTAGGACGGATCGTGCTCCTCGTCGACGATGATCAGGCCCGGATTAGGCAGGGGCGCGAACAGGGCCGAGCGGGTGCCGACGATCAGATCGACCTCCCCGGCGGCGATGCGGTGCCACGTCTCGCCCCGCTCACCGCCCGTGAAGCCGCTGTGCCAGACGGCGGTGCGCGGGATGCGGTTGCGAATGCGGGCCGCCAACTGGGGCGTCAGGCCGATTTCCGGCAGCAGAAACAGCACCTGCTGGCCCTTGGCGATGACCTGCTCAGCAAGATCAAGGTAGACCAGGGTTTTTCCGCTGCCGGTCACGCCATAGAGCAGAAAGGTTTCGTGGCGGCCCAGGGCGGCGCTGACGGCCGCCACCGCCACCTGTTGCTCATCCGTGAGGGGGAAGCGTTCGTCCCGGGCCTCCAGCCGCAGTTCCTGGATGTCCTGTTCGACCTCCTCGATGGCGGCTCCGGCGGCGATCAGTTTGTCGATCACGCCCCGGCTGGTGCCGAGGGTAGTCAAAACTTCACCGATGGGAGTCGGTAGGTTGGGCAGATCGGCCCACACGCCCTGCTGGCGTTCCGTCAGTTTGCCGACGAATTCCGGCACCTTGCGGATCAACACTCGGCGTTCGGGTTTGACGCCGGTACGCACCGGGGCGGGCACGGCGGCGGCCAGGACCTCTCCCAGGGCGCAGCGGTAATAGCGCGAGGCCCAGGCGCACAGGCTCAGGAGATGGGTGGGTAACCGGACTCCCCCGATCCGGCTGCTGATCGGCTTGACGGCGTAGTCCGGAGCCGGCCAATCCCCGACATCGACCACGAAGCCCTGCCGTTCGCCGTGGCGGAAAGGAACATTGACGCCATCGCCGACGGCCACCTCAAGCCCCGCCGGGACGGCGTAGGTGAAGGGGCCGACGTTGGGCAAATCGAGGGCGACGGCGGCGAGGTGCACGGGGAGTGTTCGGGGAGGTGCTGGGGGAGGGTTGGGCCATCCCTCGACCGCGGGGGGCGGGCAAGAGCATGGGCGCATGCGTATCCGCCTCAACGACATCGACGCCGCCGGGGTGGTGTTCGGTCCTCGCCTGATTGCCTTGGCCCATGAGGCGGCAGAGGACGCCCTGCGGGAGGCGGGGCTAGATTTTGCCATGGTCCTGAAGGAGGGGGCCTACGCCCTGCCTCTGGTGCGGATCGAAAGCGATTTCGCGGCACCGGTCCGCCATGGCGATGAGCTGGTGCCGACCGTCGTCGTGGCCCGCACCGGCGGGAAGTCCTTCACCTTGGAGATTCGCCTCGACCTCGCAGATGGTACCCGGGCGGCCACCGTCACCCAGACCCAAGTGGTCATCGGGTTGCCGGAGCGCCGACCCATGGCTTTGCCCGCCGAGGTGGTTGCGGCCCTTGGCCGGCTTACGCCACCCGGCCCTCCGCCAGCCGGATGATGCGGTCAGCCCGGGCCGCCAGGCCCGGGTCGTGGGTGACATAGCAGCATGCCGTGCCCCGGTCGCGGACGGCGGCGAAAATCAGGTCGGCAATGCCGGTGCCGGTACGGGGGTCGAGATTTCCTGTGGGTTCGTCGCAGAACAGCAGGGCCGGGCCAGGGGCCAGGGCCCGGGCCAAGGCCACGCGCTGTTGCTCGCCGCCCGAAAGTTGGGTTGGCCGGTGGTGCCGCCGGGCCCCCAGGCCGACCCGGTCTAGCCAGGTGCGGGCGATGTCGCCGGCATCGGCGACGCCGGCGAAATCCAGGGGCACGCGCACGTTGTCCTCCGCCGACAGGCTGGGCAGCAGGCGGTAACTCTGGAACAGGAATCCCAGGCGACGGCCGCGGAAGGCCGAGAGGTCGGCGTCGTTGAACCCCGCCAGGTCTCGACCTTCGATCAGGACTCGCCCGCCATCGGGCCGATCTAGGCCCGCCAGCAGCCCGAGGAGCGTGCTTTTGCCGCAACCCGAGGGCCCAGTGACGGCCACGGCCTCGCCCGCCGCCAGGCTCAGGGAGACCCCATCCAGCACCCGTAGGGGACCTTCGGCAGTGGTGTAGGACCGGACTAGGGATTCGGCGACCAGGACCATCAGCGGGCCTCCAGCAGGGGCGTGATGAAGGGCGTGACCAGGGCCGCGATGCGGCGTTGGCCCTCGGCCGTGGGGTGGATGCCGTCGGCTTGATTGAGGTCGGGTACCATCGCCACCCCCTCCAGCAGGAAGGGCAGCAAAGGGATGCCGTGACGCTCGGCCAGGCGGGGGTAGAGGGCCGCGAAGGCCGTGCGGTACTCGGGCCCGAGGTTGGTTGGCATCTGCATGCCCGCTAACGCCACCCGGGCGCCACCGGCTTTGAGGCGGGTGATGATGCCGTCGAGATTGGCTTCCGTCCGGTCCAGGGGCAGACCGCGCAGGCCGTCATTGGCACCGAGGGCCACCAACACCAGGGTTGGCTGGGCCTTGAGAATCCACGCCACCCGGCGCAGGCCCGCAGCACTGGTGTCGCCGGACACCCCGGCATTGACCACCCGCCACGTGGGGAAGCGCGGGGCCAGGATCTGGGCCACCAAGGCGGGATAGGCTTCGTCCTCCGTCAGGCCGAGGCCCGCCGTCAGGCTGTCGCCAAAAAACACCAGGGTCTCGGCCCGCAGACCGCCCAGGACGAGCAGCAGCAGGACGAGGATCCGCATGGCATCAAGCCAGGCGAGGTTCCATGGCCGGAACGCCGTCGATTTCCGGGGCGGGAACCACCGCGGGGGCCTCGGCGGGCTTTTCGATCCGTAGGGTCGGGGTCCGGGGCGGCAGGTCGCCACCGGCCAGCAGGGTTTTCACCTGGGCGGCGTCGAGGGTCTCGTACTCCAGGAGGGCCTGGGCGATTTTTTCCAAACCGGCGCGGTGCTCGTCGATGAGGTGGCGGGCCCGTTCGTACTGGGCGTCGATAATGGCCCGCACTTCCTCGTCGAGTTCGCGCTTGGTCTGGGCACTGGCGGCGACCACGGTTTCCTGGCCCATGATCGAGTCATGGTCTTCGGTGTACTTGAGGGGGCCCATGCGGTCGGACATGCCCCACTCGCAGACCATGCCCCGGGCGATCTTGGTCGCCCGTTCGATGTCATTGCTGGCGCCGGTGGTGATGTCGCCGCAGAACATTTCCTCGGCCACCCGGCCACCGAACAGCACGCACACCTCCGACAGCAACTTGCGCTTGCCGTGGGTGTGGCGGTCCTCGGTCGGCAGCATCATCGTCGAGCCCAGAGAGCGGCCCCGGGGAATGATGGTGACCTTGTGCAGATCATCGCCGTCGTCGACCAGCAGCTGAAGAATCGCATGACCAGCCTCGTGGTAGGCAGTGATGATGCGTTCCCGCTCGGGCATGGCCCGACTGCCAGCCTTCTTCTCGCGGCCGAAGGCCACCCGATCCCGGGCGTAGTCGAGGTCCGACTGCTGGACGGTTTCCTGCTCCTTGCGGGCGGCATTGAGGGCCGCTTCGTTGATCAGGCTTTCGAGGTCGGCACCGCTGAAGCCCGGGGTGCCGCGGGCGATCAGGGACAGGTTGGCTGCCGCATCGAGCTTCACCTTCCCGGCGTGGACGGTCAGGATCTGTTCGCGACCGGCGATGTCCGGCAGGCTGACGAACACATGGCGGTCGAAGCGGCCGGGACGCAGCAGGGCCGGGTCGAGGACATCGACGCGGTTGGTGGCCGCGATGACGATGACCTTGTCATTCCCGTTGAAGCCATCCATGTCGACCAGGATGGCATTGAGGGTTTGCTCGCGCTCGTCATGGCCGCCCGAGGAAACGCCCTGGCCACGGCGGCGGCCGACGGCGTCGATTTCATCGATGAAGATGATGCAGGGGCTGTTTTCCTTGGCTTCGCGGAACAGGTCGCGGACACGGCTGGCGCCGACGCCGACGAACATTTCCACGAAATCCGAGCCGCTGATGGAGTAGAACGGCACGTCGGCTTCGCCGGCAATCGCCTTGGCGAGGAGCGTCTTGCCGGTGCCCGGGGGCCCGATCAGGAGCACGCCCTTGGGGATGCGGCCGCCGAGTTTCTGGAATTTCTTGGGATTCTTGAGGAAGTCAACGATCTCCATCACTTCAACCTTGGCTTCGTCGAGACCTGCAACATCATTGAAAGTGATATTCACACGTGTACCCTTCTCAAAGAGTTG
>CAIUVD010000010.1 GCA_903902515.1 uncultured Planctomycetota bacterium
AACTTCCCCGTGAGCCCACCGGTCGAGGTCGCCGCCGCCAGGTGTCCCTGGGCGTCCCGGACCACTGCGCCCACCGTACCCCCAGGGCCCCGGGCCTGACCCGCCAGAACCTGCTCCAACCGCTCGCGCATGCGCGGCGTCTCGAACCACCCCGGATCGACCTCTTCAAGGCCTTGGCCCAGGAGCCATCGCTCGGCTTCGGGGCCCGCCATCAGGACGTGCCCACTCCGATCCTTGACCACCTGAGCCGCCAGAATCGGACTGCGGATCCGGCGTAGGCCACCGACCGCACCGGCACGCCCCGTATGCCCCTCATGGACGGCAGCGTCCAATTCCGCATGGCCGGCCCGGGTCAGGGAGGCACCCCGGCCCGCATTGAAGCAGGGGTCCTCCTCCAGCACCCGCACGGCGGCGATGGCCGCCTCCAGAGCCGGGCGACCCTCCTGGAGCGACCGGGCACCGGCGGCCAGGGCAGCCTGCAATCCCCGGTGCATGGCCTCCGCAAATACGGGGTCATGGGCGGCCTCGGGCCAGGCTCCGGCACCGGCATGGATGGCGATGGCAGGACAGGGAAGGGAGGTCATGGGCGTGACCTTCCGAGGACATCGGGGGCGTCAATCAGCGCACCTCTACCCAGGTCTGCGCTCAACTGGGCAGCAATTGCAATTCTGTTGCACATTCCAGCATACCCCCATGTCCATGCGCCTGCTGCTCCTCCTGCCCCTGTCCTGCCTGCTGTGGGCGGCCGATTCACCCCGGATCGCCGCCACCATTTATCCCCTTCAGCAATTGACCCGGCTGGTGGTGGAACCTGGTCAGTCCGTGGACTTGCTGATCGACGCCGCCACCGGCTGCCCCCACGACCACGCCCTGACCACCGCCGAGCGGGCCGCCGTGGAGCGAGCCACGGTGGTGATCATGAACGGGGAAGGCCTCGATGCGGTCATTACCCGCCTGCTGACCCCGGCCCAGGTGGCGATCAACACCAGTGCGGCCATCCCCGAGGCGGATCACCTCAGCGAGACCACCGATCATGCCGATCACGAAGGACATCATCACGGGGCCAATCCCCATTTTTTCGCCAGCCCTCGTCAGGCGGCGCGGATCGTTCGGCTGATGGGCATCCAACTGGGGCGCCACGATCCCTCCCGGGCGGTCGGTTATGACCGGCGAGCCCAGGAGGTGGCCGACCGCCTCGACCGCTTGGCGGACACCATGCAGGCCACCCTCGCCCCCCTGCCCCGGAAGCAGGTCATCCTCCAACATGATTCCCTGGCCTACCTAGCCCGGGATGTCGGCCTAACCGTGGTCGGGGTGATTCAGACGGAACCCGGTCAAGATCCCTCGGCGGCGGCCCTCGGGGCCCTGGTCACCACCGCCCGGGCCCACCGGGCCGTCATCATCCTGGAACCCCAATTCCCCAGCCATTTCGGCACCACTCTGGCTCGGGAGGCCGGCAGCCCGGTGGTCACCATCGATCCCGTGGCTTCCGGACCGGTGGAAGTGCCCCAAGACTACTATGAACGGACCATGCGAGCCAATGCCGAACGCCTGGTGACCGCCCTGCGAAGCCCCTGATCCGACCTGGGATCAGCCCCGGACCAGCCGCTCCAGGTGCCCGACCGTGGCGACCATGGTTTCGGCCTGGACCTTCAGTTCGGCCGCCGAGGCCGCGCTGCGCTCGGCATCCGCCGCATTCGATTGGGTAACCTGATCAATATCCGCCACCGCCTGAGCCACCTGTTTCACGGCATTTTCCTGTTCAACGGTAGCGGCAGTGATGCCCTGCATCGCATTCCGGACTTGCCGGGCCGCCGTGGCGACGGCGGTGAAGGCATTGGGCAAATCGTGGCCGACGGCGGATTCCGCCCGTGCACTCAAATCCAAGGCCACGGCCCCGGCACGTTGGGCAGCCATCCGCCCCCGCTCCACCAAGGCGGTGGTCGAGCGGACCTCCTCGGCACTCCGCTGGGCCAAATTGCGCACTTCGTCGGCGACCACGGCAAACCCAGCTCCGGCCTCGCCCGCCCGGGCCGCTTCGACCGCCGCATTGAGTGCCAAGAGGTTGGTCTGGAACGCGATATCGTCGATGGTCTCCACCACTTTGGCCGTCTCGCGGGTGGCACTGGTGATGTCTTCCCTCGCTGCCTGGAGGGCTTCCAGGCGGCCGTGAATCTCGGCCGCAATCTTGCGCGCCTGGGCTTCTCCGCCCTCGGCCCGGCGACAGGCATCTGCGGTCAGGTCATGGGCTTCTTGGGCCGAATTCGCACCCTGACGAGCCGCCTGGGTGATCTCCTCCATATTGGCACTGGTCTGCTCAAGGCCGGCGGCCTGGGAGGAAGCGCCGTCGGCGATATTGCTTGATAATTCCGATAATTCCGAACTCGACTGGGTGTTGTGTTGAGCGGTTTCCCGCAAGCGTTCGATGACCTCCATAAAGGGGCGGGGGATGGACCTCGCCACGAGCAACGACATGAGGGTCAGGATAACTACCGAGATCGGCACCATGATCAGCAACGCCGTGGTGATGCGCTGGATATCGACCGTCGCTTGTTCGGAGGCGGAAACGGCCATGTCCCGAATCAGATCCCCCTGGCGATCGAGGACGATCTCCAAGTCCTCGAAAACCTTTTCGAAGTCGGCGATACGTCGCTTCAACCCCTCACCCTCCAAGGGCTTGGCAGCCGTAACGTCATCCACCAGGTTAATCCCCAAGGCCGTGTAGTGTTCGACCAAGGTTCGGGTGGCCTTGACGCTGAGTCCGGCGTCACCGGGAAGATCGGCTTTGGCCAAGTTCAGGGTCCCCTCGTGCATGGTGTCGGCGACCTGGCGGATCTCGGCCCGCCGCTGCTCGGCGGTGCCGTGACGGGCCAAAGCGGCGAACACCGATCCCCGCACACCCTCATGCATCATATCGACCAACATGGTCTCGCGGATTGCCTGGGACGCTTGGATGGCGCGCTGGTTGTCCTCCTTGGCCGATCCCACCAGGCGGTCGCTGATGGCCCCGAAGGCCAGAAGCAGGATGATCCCGGCACCGGCAACGGACAAGACCTTGTGGGCAATGGAAAAACGCATCATGGGGAAGTCTCCGATAAAAGTGTTTACCACATAAACAGTCTGCCCGCAAATCTGTCGCCCCCGCTTGCCCAGGATCCGTGAGTCGGACCATCCCGCCGCCTTATGGGACGCATCGCCATCGTTGGTACGCTTGTACTGCTGCTGGGCCTCGCCCTGCCCCTGGCCTTTTTGACACCGGCCATCCCCGGGACGGTGGTCGTCGCCAGCGCCCCCCTGACCAGCCTTGATCCCCGGGAAATCTCCAAGGCCGATGACTTGCGGCTGTTTGGCGCGCTGTTTGAAGGCCTAACCCGCCTGGATCCCCTTACCGGGGCCCCCCGGCCCGCCTTGGCCAAGGCCTGGCACCTCGGAGATGAAGGCCGGACCTGGACCTTCTTCCTCTCCCCTAACACCCGGTGGTCCGATGGCACCTCGGTGACCCCCGCCCAGGTGTTGGCCGGGCTCGAATACCACCGACAGGAGGGATCTTCCTTCAGCGAACTCCTGGAACCCCTAACTCGTATGACGGTAGACGGCGACCGCTTGGTGCTGACCTGCCGTCGCCCGGTTCCCGACTTGGCAGCCCGTCTGGCCCTGCCGGTGTTCGCCCCGCGTCATCCCGCCAACACCAGCTGGGCTGATCCGACCCGATTGATCGGCAATGGGCCCCTGGTGTGTACGGGCTGGGCCCTTCGCCACCGGGTGGATTTGACGGCCAATCCCGCCTACACCGGGCCCCATCCCGCCCAGGGCCCGGTGCGCCTGCGGATCGTCGGTGACCCGGCGACGGCCCTGCGGCTTTACCTTGATGGGCAAATCGATGTCATCCCCAGCCTGAGTAGCGATACGGCCGGAGCCCTACGGGATGCGCGCATTCCCGGCCTGCAGCAGACCACCGGCTGGGGGACCGAGATCTACCGGGTCCGGGCGGGTGCCCTCAGTCCCGCCGCCGCCGCCCGCCTGTCGGCCGCCATCGACCGCCCGGCCCTCGTCCGCGACCTGCTTCATGGCTTCGGGACCCCGGCCCACCGGCTCATTCCCACGACCGAATCCGCCCCCAGCGCCGGCTCCGTGGGGGGAGAACTCCCGCCGTTGGATTTACTGATCCCCGCGGGGCGGCCCGATCGCCTGCGGGTGGCTGAGCACCTCGTTGATGCCTGGCACCGTCGGCTGGGCGCCACCGTCCGGGTGGTCACCCTCCCGGCCACGGAGGTCGCCGCTCGGGAACGGACCCGCACCTATGACCTGAGCCGGGGCAGTCTGTTAGGAGATACCCCGGACCCCCTCGGCTTCCTGGTGGCCTTCACCAGCTCCTCGGGCATGAATCGCACGGGCTGGAGCGATACCGCCTATGACGCCCTGGTGGAAGCCGCAGCCCCTCCGGGACCAGACCGGGCCCAACGCCTACGGGTGGCCGAAGACCACCTGCTGCACGCAGGGGTCATCATCCCCCTCTACCATTACGCGGCCTTGATGCTGGTCCGCCCCGGGGTGACGGGGGCGACCGCCAATGCGTGGGAAATGGTCCACCTGGGGGACCTGGGCCGGAAATAGGTTTTTACGGACTTGCAATTTATTTGAACCCATCATAAATGGCCGACGTACCACCCCAGCAGGAGTCCGCCATGTCCCTCATGATCAACCAGGTCACCTTTGCCGGGAACCTGACCCGGGACCCTGAATCCCGGGAAATCAGCGAAAAAAGTTCGGTATGCCAGGTGACCCTGGCCAATAACCGCCGCTACAAGGGAGCCGATGGGGAAACCAAAGAGGACGTGACCTTCATGGACTGCGAAGCCTGGGGCAAGACTGGTGAACTCCTTCAACAGTACCTCACCAAGGGATCCCCCCTGATGGTCACGGGCCGCCTCAAGCAGGAACAGTGGCAAGATAAGGACGGCAATCGCCGCACCCGCGTCAAAATCGTGGTTGAGCAGCTCTTCTTCCAGGGCAACCGGGCCACCGATCGCCCGGATGAGCCCCTCCCCGCGGTTCCGGTGGAATCCCCAGCCCCCCAGCGGCCCCGGACACCCTCACGCCCCATGCCCCGGGATCGGGAGGGCAGCGAAGCGCCTTTCTAGCCATCCGGCGAGGGGATGGCCTGAGGATTCCGACCAGAAAACGCTGAGGCCGGGCTTCATCAGCCCGGCCTCAGCGTTTCATTCGACATCCACCGGCACCAGGATGGCCACGCGGTTGTTGGTGGGGTCCTTGGGCGCATCGACCCGTTTTGGATAGCGATCCGCCTTGGCGTTGACGCTGCCGATTTGGGTCTTGGGCACGCCCACGGCGTAGAGACTTCGTCGGAGGGTATTGGCCCGGTCCGCCGAAAGTTCCCAGGTCGTGTAGGTCAGATCCTTGAGGGGCGCGGCGTCCGTGTGGCCCTCGACCACCAGGGTTCGTTTCGAGCCAATCAGGACGGGAGCAATGACCTGAAACATGCGTTGGGCATCGGGCTTCAACTCCGTCGTTCCCGGGATGAAGAACACCCCCCCGGCAGTTTCCCCAAATTCCACCCGGACGCCTTCGCTGGTGACGGCCACCTCGACATAGCGGGCCAGATCGCGGATGCGGGTCTCATTCTTGATCGCCGAACGCAGGCGAGAGGCGAGGTCCTCGGCCGCATCGAGGTCAATATTGTGGTTGATGCGGGAGGCCTGCTCGACCTTGGCCATGGGCAAGGGCGGTTTGCCGTCCAGCTGCATCATGTACGGGCTGCTATTAAAATTGACGGGGAAGGCCCCCGGGTTTGAAAAGAACTCCGCCAAACCCTGCTTGGTCTTAAAGTCGAGGCCGATGATCCACATCACGAGAAAGAACGCCATCATGGCGGTCACGAAGTCGGCATAGGCCAACTTCCAGGCACCACCGTGGGCACCGGCGTGGCCTTTGTTGACCTTCTTGATGATGATCGGTTGGTCTTTGGGATCAGCCATCGTGGCCTCCGGCACTTGTCCGAGGCTGCGCGTCCGGGCCTACGCATCCAGACGGGCCAAGGGCCCCCCTGACGGAAAAGTTGCCCGACATCATCACTTCTTGCCCTTCACAGCCTTCTCCATCTCAGAGAAGCCGGGGCGATCGCTGGGGTCGATATTGCGGCGGGCGAACTCCACACAGGTAATGGGGGACTCACCCCGGGCAAAGCTGAAGATCGCGTGACGGATGCAGTTAAGGTATTGGTCACCGCCCCGGTGCTTGATGGTCATGGCGCGAACGATCGGGAAGAACATCAGGTAGGCGGCGAAAATACCAAGGAAGGTACCGACCAGGGCCACGCCGATGGCGGCACCGAGGGCTGCCGGATCACCACCAATCTTACCCATGGTGATGATCACACCCAGCACGCAGGCACAGATACCGACGGCCGGAAGGGCGTCACCGACGTTCTGCAGGGCATCAGGCACAAGGTGGCTTTCGGCCTTGCCGGCCTCCAGGTCCATTTCCATCATATCTGCGAGATCGTTGGGTTTCACCCCGCCCGATACGATCACTTTCATGGTATCGCAAAAGAAGGCGCAACTTTGACCATGAAGGAAAGTATGGTTGCTGCCCAGGATGCTGCTTTTCTGGGGATTTTCGAGGTGTTCTTCGATGCCGAGCAAGCCATCGCGACGTGCCACATTAAACATCTGGTAGAGTGAGGTCAGAAGTTCGAGAAATTCCTTCTTGGTGTAATCTGGGTGCATCAGGTGGCCAATGGCACCGCCCGTTTTCTTGACCACCGGCATACCATTACTGGCGACATAAATTCCCGCCGCGCCACCCAGGATGGCAATGAATTCGGTCCAGGCATGGGCGAAGACCATGAAACTGCCGCCGTGGAGCAAATAGGCGCCAAAAATGCAACTGATGGCGAAAATCTGTCCGAGGAAGGTCATCATGGCGGTGTCTCAGGATACCACAGGAACGGGATCACGGCCAGACCCAAGCACGACCCATGCCACATCCAACCCCGTGGTCACACCCGATAGACAAACAGCCGCGCATCCGTCCGACCCGTCAACGGGATGACCCGCTCAGGAGCAACGCCCGGGATCGGAAACGTATTACTGACCACCAGACTGCCCGGCCGCATCTCCGCCCGGGCCTTGGCCCATAGGCGCTCCATCGGGACCGGCGAGAGGAAGACATAGACCAGATCCATGTCGGTCAGGGATTGGGACCACAGGCTGGCCCAACGCACCTGGACCCGGCGGTAGGGCAGGGCCAGGAGGGCGCAGACCAAGGCCGTGACCGGGGACGCCTCAACGCTCAGGAACTGGCCCGTGGGCTGGGCCCGAGCCAACGCGCGCATGGGGCCACCGAAGCCCGCCCCCAGGTCCACGGCCCGACAACCGGGGGCCGCCAGGGCGCTGAGGGCCTCCCAGGCTGAGGGGTTGGACAGGTAGAGGGGCACCCGGGTGAAAATGCCGCCACCGAAGACCACCAGGCTGCCGACCAGGGCCACCAGCCAGATCCACGGCGGGAGGTCGGCCCGAATGCCCAGCAGGACCACCCATGGCACCACCACCTGGATCGGCCACCACCAGGCCGAACGCAGCAGCAGGACCGTTCCTAGGGCCGCCAAAAGGCCCCAAGCGACCAACAGGGCGTAACCAGACCAGGGGGAGGGAAGATGGGCCAGGGGCCGGGACAGCAGGCCCAGAACCACGCCAAAGGCCACGACCTGGACGATCAGGGCCGTTACAACAGGAACGCGGGTGGCCAGGGAACGCAGAATCGGGAACTCCAGGGTCATCAGGCTGGCGAAAACGACCTATCGTCAACGACCACAACCACCTGCGGGATTCCAAAAAAAACGCACGGCCGGAGCTCCCGGGACGCCCGCGCACATCTTATGGCTGCTCCCGTCAAGGCCTGACCAGATTCGATGGCGCTAGACTCCCAGGGTCCAGCCGTGCGGGGGAGGAGTATGGAAAGCGACGTCAGGCCGCAAGGGGGCAACCACCCGAAGAACCAGACCCCAGGCCTGTCAGACACCCGGGTTCGAGGCCTCCGGTCCTGATTGAGGGAACCGCGCCTCCGGTAGGGTGTTCCGCCATGCGTCTGGCTCCCTCGTTGCTCTTGGCCTCCTTGGCCATCCTGCCCCTGGGCTGCACCCGCGAAGTCAACGCCACCAAAGAGGATATCGCCTCCTCCATCGCCAAGGCGGACGGCGAACAGCAACGGCTGGCAGCGGACATCCGCCGATTTGCCGTCGAAAATGGGTTATTGGTCTACAACCTCAAGGCCGACGCCAACGATTTCATGGCCCAACGGCGCGAGCAGTGGTGGAATCTCCAGGAGGAAGCCGCCTACCAAATCCAACACGAGTGGGACCAGGTGGAACGCCTGTCCACGGATGCCGCCCGGGCCTACGGCTATGAAGTCCGGAACTTTCCGCGCGCTGAGAAGGAGATCATGGTCTTCATGCGCAGCGCCGACGAAGAATGGCGGCGCCTGGTCCAGGATGCGGGAACCTTTATCGAATGGCGCAATCGCGAAGCGACCCCCCTGCGCAAGCAGATTCGCGAGTTCTATCGCCAAGCCCAATGGGAAGCCGCCAACGGCATCATTGATGTCCGGGAATTCCTGGCCTGGCGCCATGTGGAATACCGTCGGCTGTCCGCCAATGTCCGACGCAGCCTGGCGGACTCGGCCGTAGAGTGGGATCGGCTCCACCGCGACCTGGTCGCCTTCCGCACCCGGGCCAATCAGGAACAGCAGTACCTGGTGGCGGACTTCCAACATTTTGCCCGGGATGAGGCCGACCGCGTCCCCCGCCTGATGGATGATCTGGCGGCCTTTGCCAAACTGGGGGATCCCCGGCCCCTAGGCCGGGAGATCCTGGTCGCTTCTCGATCAGCATTGACCGACCTCGACCGCCTTCGTCAGGATGCCGAGCGGCAGTACCGTCAGGATCGCTTGACCCGCGCCCGGCTGGCCAGCGAGGTCGATGACTTTTTCGCCGTCTACGAGCGAGAGGTCCGGCCCCTGAGCACCGAGATCAAACGCTTCTGGCGTGAGGAAATCAGCCGGGGCAACCTGGCGATGCGGGATCTCAAGCGATTCCTAACCCATACCGCCGATGAAATGCACGGCCTGGAGCAGGACCTCAAGGAATTCATTTCCTACGGATCCGTGGAATGGCAGCGGCTGCGCTGGCGCATCAAAGAGTTCATTGTCTTTGACCAAGCGGCCTTTGGTGGCGGCACCCGCAGCACCAACAACCACATCGAAGGTCCGGTCTTCGGCGATTATCCCGTGCCGCCCGGCTTCGATCCCTGAGCCGGCACACGCCCTACGGGGCACGACGAACAACCGCACCCCGTGCGGCCCCGGAACTTCCTCCACACCCGCAGGGCGAGGTAGCCCAGGGCACCGAGGACGATGGCGCCGGCGATCAGGGTCTGGGTATCCATGATTAGCGCAGCACCTGGTAGGTAATGAAGGACGCCAACCAGGCGATGACGTTCATGCCCACCAACTGGCCCAGGGCCCAAGCCCAGGAGCCGGTTTCCCGGCGCACCACCGCGGTGGTGCTGATGCACTGCATGGCCAGAACGAACCACACCAGGAGGCTGGCCGCCGTGGCCATGGTCCAGATGGGGGTACCGTCGGCGTGGGTGTCGGCGCGGATGGCCGCCTGGAGATCGGCGGTGTCGTCTCCGGGATCACCGACCGCATAGACGATGCCGAGGGTGGAGACGAACACCTCGCGGGCGGCAAAGGCCCCGACCAGACCAACGCCAATCTTCCAATCGAATCCCAGGGGCGCGATGACCGGCTCCAGGGCATGGCCAAGACGACCGGCGATGGAGTGCTCCAGGGCAGCCTGAGCGATGAATCGGCCCTGGGCGTCCTCCCGCTGGGTGGCGACTTCCTCGGGGCTGACGCCGGTGGGGGCCTTCCAAGCGGCCTCGAACCGGCTTTCGGCATTGGCCAGGTCATCCGCATGGGGCTTGGGATAGGTGGTGATGGCCCAAATGGCGATGGACAGGGCGAGGATGATCGACCCGGCCCGGGTCAGGAAGGCGCTCGTGCCGTGCCACACCTGGGACACCACCAGGCTGGGCTGGGGCACTTTATAGGCGGGCAACTCCAACAGCAGGGGCGAGGTCCCCTGACGACCCCGAATCTTCATCGCCACCCAGGCTACCAGGAAGGCGACCACGATGCCCAGCACATACAGACCGAGCATCAGCAAGCCCTGGGCCCAGGGCGCCCAGGACCCAAAGAAGGCGGCGATGGCCAGAGCGTAAACCGGCAAGCGGGCGCTGCACGACATCAAAGGCGCGACCAGGATGGTGGCAAAACGCTCCCGGGGGGCCTCGATGGTGCGGGCCGAAAGAATGCCCGGAATCGCACAGGCGAAGGAGGACAACAGGGGGATGAAACTCTTGCCGTGGAGGCCGACCCGGTGCAGCACCCGGTCCATCAGGAACGCCGCCCGGGCCAGATAGCCGCTGTCCTCGAGCAGGGCCAAAAACAGGAACAGCAGAGCGATCTGGGGCACGAACACCACGACCCCACCGACCCCGGCAAAGATGCCGTCGCTGATCAGGCTCTTCAGGTCGCCGTCGGCCATGCCCGAGGTCAGCCAGCCACCGAGGGCCGTGATACCACCCTCGCACAGGTCCATCAGGGGCGTGGCCAGGGTAAACAAGGTCACGAACAACCCGGCCATGATCAGGGCAAAGGTCGCAAACCCGAAGGCGGGATGGAGCAGGATGTGATCGATCCGCTCGCTGGAGGTAATGTGGGGAGGGCCGGGCCGAACGCAGGCGGCGGCCACCCCATCGACCCAGGCGTAGCGGCCGGCGATCTCGGCTAAGTCCGGATCCGCATCCTCCGTCCGCTTCCAGGTCGGAGCCGGGGGGACAACGGCCTTGGTCACCGTCTCCAAGAGGAGGCCGATGCCCTCCTTGCGGTTGCCGACCAGGGGCACCACCGGCACCCCGAGGTGACGGGCCAGAGCCTCCGCATCCACGGACCGGCCCCGACGCTCGGCGATGTCCGTCATGTTCAGAGCCACCACCACGGGGCGGCCCAGCTCCATGACCTGGGACACCAGGAACAGGCCCCGGGCCAGGGTGCTGGCATCAACCACCGCCACCACCACATCAGGAGCTGGGGTATCTGACCGCTCACCCTTGAGGACCGCCGAGGTCACCGCCTCGTCGGGGGATGCGGGCACCAGGCTGTAGGTCCCCGGCAGGTCCAGGACCTCGACCTCGGTGTCGCCCATCTGGCAGCGACCCATCTTCTTTTCGACGGTGATGCCGGGATAATTCGCGATTTTCTGGCGCAGGCCGGTCAGGCCGTTGAAAATCGTGGTTTTGCCGGCATTCGGATTGCCAGCCAGGGCGATACGGATCACGACTGCACCTCCACCAGCGCCGCTTCCGCCCGGCGCAGGCTCAAGTCATAGCCCCGGACCTGGATCACCAGGGGATCGCCCATCGGCGCCCGACGCAGCAATTTCACGGACACCCCGGGAACCAGGCCTAATTCCAGCAGGCGACGGCGCAGGCGGGGCTCGCCCGTTATGGAGGATACCAGGGCCGAAGCGTGGGTCGCGAGGGTGGCAAGGGTGGTGCTCATGCTCGGGAATCTGCAAATCATTATCAAATTTTCAAGGACAAAAAGGTCCGTATGTGGGCCCCACCCATCGGGTCCCGACCGACGCCCCACCACCCCTGGGTGAGCCACACCCGGTACCACCTGGGCTTGCACCCGTCGCCGATCAACCACCCTTCTTCGCCCATGAGCACCCGCTACCTCCCCACTCACGAATGGGCCCGTGTCGACAACGGCCTCGTCACCGTTGGCCTGTCGGCCTTTGCCGCCGGCGAAGTCGGTGAGGTCATCCACGTTCAGCTGCCGACCGTCGGCGTGGCCGTGCTCAAGGGCAAGCCCTGCGCTGAAATCGAATCCGTGAAGTCGGTCAACGACATCTACAGCCCGGTGGACGGCCAGGTGGTCGAGATCAACCCCGCCCTCGCCGGACAGCCCGAACTGGTCAACCAGGATCCCGGCAACGCCGGCTGGTTCATGAAGGTCAAGCCGAGCGGTGCCGACCCCCTCGCCGGCCTCCTGTCCGAAGCCGAATACCAGGCCCAGTTGGCCAAGTAAGCCGTGCGCGTCGGCATCGGCTACGATATCCAC
>CAIUVD010000011.1 GCA_903902515.1 uncultured Planctomycetota bacterium
CTGATGGAGCCGCTCGACTATCTCCCATTTGTGTATCTAATGGACAGGGCTGACTTGCTGCTGACCGATTCCGGCGGTATCCAGGAAGAGGCGCCCTCGCTGGGTAAACCGGTGCTGGTGATGCGCAAAACCACGGAACGGCCAGAGGCGGTGGCGGCGGGGACGGTCAAGCTTGTCGGTACGGATACTTCGACCATCGTTTCCAGCGTAATCAATCTGCTGGATGATGCGGAGGAGTATCGCCGAATGAGTCAGGCACACAACCCCTATGGCGACGGCCAAGCCGCGGCTCGTATCGCCAGCATTCTTACTGAGCGAGTATGAGCAACGAGTTTCAAACCATATCGATGATCGGCCTAGGCTATATCGGCCTGCCGACGGCGGCCATGTTCGCATCCAGGAAGGTTCGCGTCATCGGCGTGGACGTGAATGGGCATGCTGTGGATACCATCAACCGTGGTGAGATTCATATCGTCGAGCCTGAACTCGACATGATCGTCAGCGCGGCGGTAAATCAGGGGTTTCTCCGCGCCACCACGATTCCCGAGCCGGCCGATGCCTTTCTGATTGCAGTGCCGACGCCTTTTGAGGCTGATCATCAGCCGGATTTGAGTTACGTCTGCGCTGCTGCTGACGCCATTGCGCCGGTGTTGCGCAAGGGCAATCTTCTTATTCTCGAATCGACGTCCCCGGTAGGGACCACGGAAGAAATTGCCAGACGGCTCGCAGCCGCTAGGCCAGATCTAACCTTTCCTCAAGATGCTGGCGAGAGTGCAGATGTCAACGTGGCATATTGTCCGGAAAGGGTCCTGCCAGGCAAGGTGGTCCACGAGCTGGTCGCCAACGCGCGGGTAATCGGTGGTATGACGCCCCGCTGCTCGCAGAGAGCCGCATCGCTTTACAAGATCTTTGTCGAGGCCGAATGCATTTCGACAAATGCCCGTACCGCTGAAATGTGCAAATTGACGGAGAACTCCTACAGAGATGTCAACATTGCGTTTGCCAACGAGTTATCCATCATCTGTGACAAGCTTGGCATCAACGTATGGGAGCTTATTCAACTGGCCAATCGTCACCCCCGGGTCAACATCCTGCAACCAGGGCCGGGTGTCGGCGGGCACTGCATCGCCGTTGATCCCTGGTTCATTGTCAGCAAGACGCCAGACGAAGCACGTCTCATCCGCACGGCACGTGAGGTCAACGATAGAAAGCCGCAATGGGTGCTCGACAAGGTAAAGGCCGCCATTGCCGAGTTTCTTCAGGTGAATCCGCAGAAGTCGGCACGCGACGTTACCCTTGCGTGCTTTGGCTTGACCTTCAAACCTGACATCGACGATCTCCGCGAGAGTCCGGCGCTGGAGATCACTTCCCATTTGGCGCAATTACATCCGGGCACGGTTTGGGCGGTCGAGCCGTACATCAAGGCGTTGCCCCTAAGCCTGACCAATCGTATTTTTCTGAAGACGGCCGAAGACGCATTGACAGGGGCAGACATTTTTGTGTTGCTGGTTGATCACAAAGAGTTTTTGTCGATTTCCCCAGAGAGTTTCAAGGGA
>CAIUVD010000012.1 GCA_903902515.1 uncultured Planctomycetota bacterium
CGATTGAGGCGGCTGGGCCAGGGTACCCGATCAAAACCTCGGGGCGTTGGGATGACGTACAGGTTGTGGGACATCATCGGTTCGGCGGAATCGCACTCGAAGCCGTCGATCTCGAACAGCAGGTTATTCTCGGCCGGCAAACCCCGGGCCCAGAACGCCGGGTGGACGCCATGGCTGGCGTGGTACGGGGTGCAAACCGTTTCATACCAGCCGTAGCCGAAACGGGCCCGGCTAATCAGCCCGCCCCCCAGGTTACGAACCCGCCCCTCCACCGTCTCCTGGGTGCAGGTGATGGCCAAAGCCCCACCGCGCACAGCCACCGCATCCCGGTGGTTCCAGGCGTCGATGTTCGGACCGGTGCGCAGCCCCTCGCGGTAATTCCAAGCCCGTTCATCGACCGCCTGCCCGTCGAACTCATCGGCATAGACCAGGGTGTACCCCGGGGGCGCCTCAACGGCCGGAATCGCCTGTGCGAGCAGGAGCAGAACGGCGATGTGCTGAGGGTAGTTCATGGGTTATTCAAAATGGAGGGAGTTAGGGGATAAGGGCAATACCAATAGGAAATTGGCGTCTTTTCGAAAGAACCACAGATGGACACAGATGGACACAGATAGATGTAAACTTGATTCTCACGGACTCTAAGGTCCCTTGATGGGATAATCTGTGTCCATCTGTGTCCATCTGTGGTTCTGCCTGATTCGAATGGCGTTGATGAAGGGCATTGGGGGTAAAGGGGGAGAGGGGCACATTACCAGCAGTGACTTCCTCAACGGCTCCTCAACTCCCTTAACTTCCTCCTGTTCTCAAAGAGTTCATGACCTTCATCCAGGAAGTTGGCCATTGTCGTCTGCCACCTGGTCGCGGCGCATGTGGCGAACTAGGAGCTTGAGGTCGCGGATACCGCCCCACAGGAACCAGATCACCGTCACTAGACCGACCACGCCGCCGACGATCAGGGTGATGAGCCACCAGGTGGCCCAGGCGTCGAGGCCGGGCTTTACCAAGAACCAGGCAGCGGTACCGAGGATGAAGGAGCCGGTCCAGAAGGTCGTCCACAGGATTTTGAACAGGTAGATGAAGCGGTCCCCGGCCGAGAACTCGGGGCCGACGCCGATCCGGGCCCACCAATCGCGACGGACCGGGGCGGCCGGGACCGCCGGTTCGGCCTCATCGCTCCAGGTGCCCCGGTGGAGGAGGCGGTCCATGTCGTGGGGTGTGCGACAGGTCACCAAGGACACGCCGACGTAGGCGATGATGGACGCCACCGAGGCCACGATGGCCACCCAAGCCCCGTTCCACGGGCAATCAGCGCGCAGGGCGACTAGGGCCGGGACATCGGGCCAGATGGCCTTGAGAAGCCCGCCGACGAGGGCCAGGACCAAGCCCGTGAGCATCGCCGCCCAGGCCCCGGCGGTGGTGCCGCGGCTCCAGTAGAGGCCACCGATGATCACCGCCCCGGAACCCGCGAGGTAGATGGCCCCGGTGACCAACTGGTACATCAGGATGTAGTCGCGTAGCGGGAAGAAGTGGCTGTAGAGGATGGCAAAGATCGACACTCCGACCACCGACCAGCGCAGGGCACCGATCTGCGTCGAGGCCGACAGGGCCCGCTTGCGGAAGGGCAGAATCACGTCTTGAATCAACATCGATCCCCAGGCATGCAGACCGAGGGCATCGGAGGTGATGGTCGAGACCAGCAGGGCCGCCGCCACCAGACCGACCAAACCCATGGGCAGCATGACCTGCATGGCGGCCGGGGTCGTCATCTGCTTGTGCAGGGTCGGGTCGGTGATGGTCGCCAGGGTCTGCTGGGCGGTGGCGGCATCGACGGCATGGGCCGGGCTGTGCAGGAGGACGTAGGCGCAGATCGGCAACAACATGTAACTGAAGTAGGTCACGCCGCTCGACCATTCCCCGAGGATACCGGCCATCCGGCTTTCATGGGGTGTGCGGGCGGCGCAGTTGAACCCCTGCCAGGCCTGCCAGCCCAACTTGTTGTAGAAGGCCTTGAAGGCGAACAGGGCGAAGAACCACGGATTGAAGTCGGCAATGGCGGATTGGTCGAAGGGATCTAAGAGGGATTTCCCCGGGCCGGTCTGAGACAGGGTGTGGATGATGTCGGGCCAGGCGAAGGTCGTGATGAGGTAGCCGAAGGTGATGACGAACACCAGGTTCACGAATTGGGCCTGGAGGAAGTAACTGACGAGGATGGTGACCATGCCGCCGGCGGTGGCGAGGATGGCCGGTGCGACCACTAGCAGGGCCGTCAGGGCCAGTTGCGAACTGACCGCCATGCCCCCGAGAGTGAACGTCTCGGGCAGTTGGCAGAAGACGACGAAGAAGCGCGCGGCGACCGCCGGGAAAATCCCATAATTCAGCAGGCCTGAGACCCAGCCGACGATCCCCGAGAAGATGCGGAAGCGACGGCTGTAACGCATCTCGAAGAGCTGGGCCATGGTCATGGCCCGGGTCTCGCGGTAACGGTAGGCCACCCACCCCGAAAGGGCGACGATCATGCCGACCGGCATCAACATCAGGCCCCACCAACTGGCGGCGAAACCGGCCTGATAGAATTTCTCAAAATTGGCGAGGGCGAACACCAGCCCGGGGCCGACCAGGGGATTCTGGGACCCGCACAACAGGTAACGGCCAGCACAGCGGTCGGCCGCCAGGAAGTCGGCCACGCTGCGGGTCAGCCGGCGACAGGCCACGGCGATACCCACCAGGAGCAGAATCGCTCCGAGGATGATGCCGATGTCGAGGGAGGTCATAGGCGGGGTCCTGGGAGGCGACGGATCACTGTCCGCGCCAGAATTGCATGCCGGGGGTGGAGGTGATGTCGGTGGGAATGAGGGTCAGGGTCGTTTTCTCGACATGGCCATCGGCAAAGCCCACCGAGACATACCGACCCCCGTGGGGGGCCTCGGGGAATTGGGCCGGATTGCTGCCCGTGCCGCTGCTGAATAGGGAGACTTGATGCCAGTAACTGCTGGCCGGAATCCAGGCCCCCTCTTGGTAGAGCATGGTCGTTGAGGTTTTGGCGATGGACGACAGGGAGACCATGACGTTGTTGGTGATGCGGTAATTCTGGGCAAAGGTGGCGAAACCACTCAGTCCCCCGGCCGTTGACGGTGTCCCATGGTTCCTAGCCGCCGAGGCGCAGGTCAGGATCCCCTTTCGTTCGTACAACTGGACCCGTATCTGGGCCTCAGAAGTGTCGGGCAGCAGCATCTGGCCAACCCGCAGCCGCCAGTTCCAGGATTGCCCGTTATAGGAATCGGCATTGGGCAAACGATTTTCCTCGTCATTGGCATAGGCGAAGGTCGCCGACAGCACCTGGCGCAGGTTATTGGCGCAGGTGCTGGCCCGGGCGGCCTCCTGCACCAGGCCGACCGCCGGGACAATCATCCCGGCCAGAACGGCAATAATCGAGATGACCACCAGCAGTTCGATCAGGGTAAAGGCGCGATGGCTCATGGGGAGGTTCACGGCAGCAGCGGGAAAAGGAGGAGGTCCTGGCGATCCCCGGTCAGGGCGGCGGCCAGGAGGTGCCGACGGTCGGCGGTGATGGCTGGCCGCTCCAATTTATCGAAGGTCCGGCGAGTGCCGTCCGCCAGGCTCACGGTCAGACCACTGACCAGCGCCGGGGCCTGGGGCACCCAGCGGCGACCGTCGTCCGAGCGGAAGGCCACCAGGGATGTGCCGATGCCGCTGAAGGACCCCCGCATGTCCTTGCAGATGACCTGCCAGCCCGCCTCGTCCTGCCACAGGGTGGGGTCCTCGGCGGGGAATTGGACGCCGGGAGCCGTCAAAACCGGCTCAGGAAGAATCCGGTAGGGGCCTTCAGGTCGCTCGGCTTCGGCCATCAGGTGGACGACCCGGCCACCGAAGGGCGGCGGTCCCGGTTCGACGCACTTAAAAATCATCCGGACACCGCCATTACGGTCGAAGGTCACGGAGGGATTCGAGGCCATGATCGTCGGGAACGGCGTGTTGTGGGGGCCGATCACCGGCCCAGGAACGCGTTGCCAGGGGCCCCGGGGATGGGTAGCCCAGGCCACGCCGATACGCTGGTGATTGCGGTGTTCCCACCACGTCGCCTCGTCTGCCACCTGCCCGGGGCGGGCGCCGCCGTGGTTGGCCATGAAGAACATCCACAGGCGATCTGGCCCAGCGATGACCATCGGATTATGCAGGGCCCCGCCATCCCAGGCGGCTCCACCAGTTCCGGACAGGATCTCCTCCGACGGGCCGAAGGGGCCCTGCAGATCATCGGCGACACTCACCCCGACGCTGCTGTGGGTGACCCAGGCCTGATGGCCGAGGCGGCGGGACCAGCGGCTGTGAAACAGCCACCAGCGGCCCTCCCAGGCCACGGCCGTGGGGCACCACAGGAGGAGGTCCTCCGAGGACAGGATGATGCGGCCAGGACCGAGATGCATGGGAGGGTTCCGCTTGGGGGTTCAGCGATGGCGGTAGACGCGTACGTAGTCCACCTCCATGGCCGTCTGATGGATGGCATCGGACACCCGGCCCGCCCACGGGATGATCGCCAGGCTTAACCACACCGGCGCGGGGTTGTGGCAAAACTGATTGGGAACCCGGCGGATCTCTTTGCCGTTGAGGTAAAAGACCAGTTCCTTGGGGTTCCAATCCAGACCCAAGACTTGGTAGTCCCGGGCAAAATTGAAGGAGCCGTCGAGGACATTGAAAACACTCATGGCCACCCACCGGGTACCGTCGTGGTATTCCAGGCGGTAATCGTCGATGAGATTGTTCCATCCCCCCTGTTTGTCCTGCCAGCCATTGATGAACTGGACGCAGCCGATGGTCCGGTCCCCGGCCAGAGCCACCTCGATCCACTTCTCGCCCTCGCGCTGGCTGACCCAGCGGGTGCCGGGTACGCCATCGAGGGCCGCGCGGGAGGTGTCCTCAGCCTTCAAGAAGCCGCTAGTGGTGACGGTGGCGCCCGCCTCTCGGGCGTAATCCACCTGGCCGGCCGTGGGCTCGAGGGGTGCGGGATAGCCCACCGCCTCGACACCGAAAATCCGCAACTGGTCGACATGGATGTGCTGGCCATGGCGGGAGGACAGCCGGATCCGGTTGGTCGTCACCAGGCTTTCCAACTGCACCCGGATATCCGGCCGGCTGCCGAACTGGAAGGCTTTGGGTGCCTTGGGGTGCGTCTTCTTGCCATCGACGATGGTGGCCGCCGAATGGTTGTGGATGTTGGTGTTGACCTCGTTGGGGTAGTGCCCCTCGTTGATGTCGATTTCGAAGTTCACGCCCCCCGGGGGCAGTTTCCCCACCGGCATCAACCAAAACGAGTTGTTGGTCGCCTCGGCGGCGGCGTAGCGGTAACGGCACTCGAAGTAGCCGTACTGAAAAGCCTTTTTGGTCCAGATGCTGCCCGAGGTCCAGGACTGGCCGCCCCGGGTCTCCTTGCGATTGACCAGTCGCAGGGTGCCATCGCCCACCACCACGTTGTCCCGCCAACGGCTACACAGGATGTGGCCGCTGGGGCCATTCTGGGCATCCCAGGCGGCATCGAGGGCCGCATCGTCACCGGTGAACTCGTCCTGCCACACCAGCTCCCAGGCCGCCTCGCCCCCCGGCAAGAGGGAGGGGCGCTCCGACGGTGCGGGAACCGGCGCAGGCACCGAGGCCACCTCGACGGCCCGGGCCGTACAGCCACCCAGGAGGGCCACTGATAGGGCACCGAACCAGACCAGGGAACGGGGATATGGCATGTTCACAACCTCACGAGGGATACGGGGAACAACGGGGACCGGACCGGGCCGGCTGATGGGGCTGAGCCTACTCGATCGGAAGGATGCTGACCATCGGGGCCAACCGTTCCTGAATCGCATCGAGCCGGTGATGGGTACGGCGGTCAAGGACTGACAGCCGTGGTTGCCATCCAGCCAAATCCATACTGGGCGGTGATCGCCCCCACGGCACCCAGCACCCCATCCCCCGGCGTGCCCGGACCAGCGGCCAGGGGCAGGACGCCACGCAGCCACGGGGAGTCGGCGCTTTCCTCCTGCAGGACCAGGGTTTCGACATCCGTGCCACGGCGCAGGGTCACGGTGGCCTCCTCCCGGACCTTGGGATCAAAGCCGACGGGGGCTTTCAGCCGGACGGTGACGGCCGCACCCTCACGACGCAGTTCCAGGCGGCTGTCGTGGCGGGCCAGGTAGGCCATGCTGGTGTTCCACGGCGTGTTAAACTGAATCCAGCCTTCCGTCCAACCGATGTTGCCGACCTCGGGCTGGTAGGGGTACAAGGAATTCTTGGGGCTGCCGTCGAGAACGAACCGACAGAGGCCCAATTGGCCGATGCCGCCGGCATGACGGCTGTACCACCCGAATTCCACGCCTTCGATTTCGTGCGCCGCCCGGTGTCCGAAGTGCCGGCCAGCGGGATTGCGCCCGAAGGTATTGTCGAGATGGGCGTGGGCGATGACCTCCAGCCGAGCCCGCGTGGCAGGATCGGTGATGGCCGGCAAGGCGGCAAAAATCGCCGCCGGCAGGCCCGTCACATTGCCGACCTCGTTCCACTGGGTCGGTTTGTCGCCCATCGGGGTCCACCGTTGGGCGTCGTCGAGTTTGCGGAAGTCCCACAGGTTGTCGCTGCGACGGACGACCACCCCGGCCCAGGCGGCAATGTACGCCCGCAGGCCCGCCGGGGCCCGCTCCGGGTACGCGGTGAACAGGTGACCCAGGCCGGTCATCGTGATGAACTCACTCATGCGCTGGCCCTTGGTCACCTGGGGATCGTTCCAATCGAGGTTGGCGACCATCCAGGCCGCCTGGGCCACGGCGGCCGTGAGGTAGGTGTCCGCCTCGGGCCACCCTTCCCGCTGGCCAACCTCGGCCATCAGCACGTTCGGCTCTACATTGGCGCCCGGCGGCAATTCGCCCTTGGTGGTGCCCAGCCTGGTCTTGAGGGCCAACAAATTGTGGTCCGGGCTGCGGTCGTAGGGGTACGAGCGATCCGCCTTGGGCTGGCTCCAGGTACGGCGGGCGAACTCGGCCACCACCTGCCGGTTCTGTTCCGGCAGCCAGCGGGCCAGCACCGGCCAAGCGTACAGGAAATACGCCAACTGGGCCTTCATATGTTCGTGGGTCGTGCCCTGGGTGACAATCACATCGGCACCCCAATGAATCAGCTTCACCAGGTCCGGAGCCTCGGCGGCCGGTGGCTGGAGGGCTCCCCATAGCTTGGGATCGGTGGGCGGCACGTAGGTCATTTGCCGGGGAAGGCGCTCAACCACCGCCGGGTTGGCCAGCAGTTGCGGCACCAGGGCATGCAATTCCCAGCCAAAATGGTGATCATCGCGCCAGCCAAAGGATCCCTGGCAAGGCTTGGTCCAGGTCCCCAGGTAGTGCCGACTGTCGATGAAAAAGTCGATCGACGCCTGAGTGGTCACCCGTTCCAGCCACCAGGGTCCGATACCAAAAGGCACCGAGGCCTGCCCCCCGGCCTCGACCACGTACTCCCCCGGGGTGTCGAGGGCCGAGAAATCGCCACACTGGCCCCGAATGACCCCCTTGGTCACTGCCGGACCACCGGCCCGGGGCCGGACGGTAAACGGTGTGCCGTCGGCCAGAGTCGGGGCTGTGAAGCGCTTGGGGCGGCCAAGGCCGAACCCGCTCTGGTTCAGGAGAATGACCGGCGGCTGGGCCGAAGGGGCCTCACTCGCTGGCATCTCGCCGGGCCGCCACACCTGCACTTCGCGAACCCGCAGGACCCCGCCCGGCACCGCCATCAGGGTCAGGCGCAGGCGGTCCGTCAGCACCTCCACCGTGGCGTCAAAGGCCACGGCCAAGTGCTCGGCCCGGTTGCCAGTAATGACCGCCGAGGGAATGGGTTGCCACTGGCCGTCCCGCTGGAACTCCACCGTCAGCCCGTCCACCAAACCGGCCCCCTGGGAGCCGCTGTACAGGTGAAGACCGCCCAGGACGGCGGCCTCGCGGAGGGTGACCTCCAACACGGCGGTGGTCTCCTTGGGACTCCAGAGGGACGCGATCTTGCCATCGATGACCTTGGGAGAGGTCGCCGACGCAAGAGCCACGGGTTCGGCCGTCAGGAGAAGGCCAGGCAGGAGGGCAGGGAGCAGCACGCGCATGAAAGCCTCGGAGGAAGGAATTGGTGACGGAACGCCGAGGAACGGATCTGGGGAGTATACCCTGGCCGTCGCCCCTTCGGCGAGCACCATTATCCCTCCCAAGCCGTGTACCCACCATCCGGTCGGATTGGTGGCGATTCGCACTAGAACGGTGATCGCGAAGGAAAATCCTGACCCCATGGCGGACACCCCAGCCCCCTTCCTCGGCGACCTCCTGGATCCCAGCACCACCATCACCGTCGATTTGGTGGGGTTTCCTAGCCCCCTGCGTCAACCAGCCCCCTGGGACACGGGCGGCTGGCGGCGACTCCAGGAGCACCTGATCTATCTCATCCTCGGAGACGCCTGCCTGCTGGACCTCGACCACCAGACGGAACCCCAACGGCTCGAACCGGGAGCCTGGATATGCTGCCCACCGGGCGTGCACTTCCGCCTCCGCCTCGCCTCCGCCGATGGCACCGCCCTCATCGAGCGGTTCCGGTTGACCGTGACCCGCGACGGCCACGCCTGCGCCATCGCCACCGACCCCCTCGTACTGCCCAGGGCCTGGGGACTCGCCGAACCCATGGCGGCGGTGGTCCGGGCCGGGGAAATGGCCGGCGGCGACCGGGACATCCGCCTCCGCGCCCACCTCGCCCTGTTGTTTGCCGATGCCCTGCGCCTGGCGACCGGCACCCAGGAGGCCGGCACGGTGCTCAGCCCGGGGGACTGCTCCCGCCTCCGCCTGTTCGTCCGCCGTCGTCTCCCCCACTGGCCCGGCCCGGCGGACCTGGCCCGGGAGCTGAACCTCAGCCCCGACTATTTCGCCCGAGTCTTCCGCCGGACCCTCGGCATCTCCCCCCGGACCTGGCTGGTCGACGAACGCATCCGCTGCGCCGCCGCCAGCCTGCTCGAAAACAACGACCCGGTCTCGACCGTAGCCGAAGCCCACGGCTACACCGACCTCACCCTGTTCGGCCGTCAATTCCGCCAAGTCATGGGCCAGCCCCCGAGGTCTTGGCGCGAACAACACCGCACCTTCAGCCTAGAAGAGGTCGGATAATCCCTCAGCGCCGCGTGTCCCGTGGCATGGGCGGCTCGGCCATGATCACGTGGCCTAGGAATCCTCACGGGCAGGCCCCCTAGGCCACGTTCACGACCACAGAGATCACGAACGAGTCGGGTGGGACAGATGCCGCCCCCCCGTGCCAAACCCCATGGGTTGACGAACCCACGCCCGCTGGATCATTCCACCCCGCATCGCAGCCCGAGTGGCGGAATGGCAGACGCAGCGGATTCAAAATCCGCCATCCTCTAAAGATATGGGGGTTCGAGTCCCCCCTTGGGCACCAGAGCATGTTGTAGCACGAACCCTGCGGGATCCCCGCAGGGTTCGTTGTTTGTCCGCACATACCATGTCGAGCCTGAGGTGGATCTCTCTGCGCTGATGCCAGATCCGAGTTCACCAACCTGGGAGCATCCCACGCCAAGGCCGAGGCCGAAGCGTCGGGCCAGGCAGTTCTCGTCCTGGGGGCAGCTCAACGCCGACGATCACCGGGACGGCGAGGCTGTCGCCGGTGCGTCATGTGTGTTCGACAGATTCTTCATATTGAAACCGCCATTGTGCGCTTTTTAAACATCCTTCATTTTATGGTTTCTATCGTTCGTCTTTGTTGCACGCCTTCGAGGTTTGATCTCGCCTACAGGGGGACGGTAGGTGCCAGCCCCAGGGTCGGGCACCTACCGC
>CAIUVD010000013.1 GCA_903902515.1 uncultured Planctomycetota bacterium
ATCGTCCCCGAGCCATGAACGAACTCCCCGCTGATGTCTGGTCCTCGATCAAGCCTGAGCTGTTGAAGCGCTGCCCGCGCCTGACGCCCCTCGATCTGACGGAAGCCAATGGCCGGATCGACCTGCTGACCGCCAAGATTCAGAACCGCCATTGGGTGTCGAAGTTCGAGGCCCGGCGTTTGGTGCTGGTGCTGCTGAAGAACGCCGGCGTTGCCGTCGCCTGACATGGCGTCGATCTTCACCCGCATCCTCGCCGGTGAGATTCCCGGAACCTTCGTGTTCCAGGGCGAGCGGTGGGTGGCCCTGCTGGACATCCGCCCCGCCCACCCCGGCCATGTGCTGCTGATCCCCCGGGAGGAACGCCAATACCTGGCGGACCTTTCCGGCTCGACCCAGGCGGAACTGGGGCTGCACCTGGCGCGGATGACCCTGGCGGTCAAGCGCGCCACCGGCTGCCCGGCGGTCAATGTGGTCCTCAATGACGGCCCCGAGGCTGGCCAAGAAGTACCCCACGCCCACCTCCATGTCGTGCCCCGTTGGCCAGGCGACCACAAGGGGTTCCGCTTCGCCGGGGCGCCCTACGGCAATGGCCAACTGGCGACGATGGCCGAACGCCTTCGCGCGGCCTGGGCCGCCGACTAGATGGACCTGCGGGCCTTCCAGGAGCGGTTGGCCGCAATCTACGGCCACAAGGACCGCCAGCGCGGGGTGCCGGGCACCTTCATGTATTTCATGGAGGAGGTCGGGGAATTGTCCGAAGCCCTCCGGGAACCGGAACAGCACGACCTGGCCGGTGAATTTGCCGACTGCCAAGCGTGGCTGACCAGCCTGGCCACCGCCGCGGGCATTGACCTTGCCGCCGTCACCGAAGCCAAGTATGGCAACCGCTGCGGCCGCTGCGGCCACTCCCCCTGTACCTGCGATACCAAACCATGATCCACCGTGCCCTGCCCGTGATCGCTGCCGTCTGCATCCTCGGGGGCTGTGGCGAAGAACCCCGGGCCGATCGGGCACCCTTCTCCTACGGCATGGAGGCCCCCACCGGTGACGAGCGCCGGGCCCTGGCTTCGATGGCCGCGCTGGAGGCGGATCTAGCCCAGGCCGGATCCCTCCAGGGCGACGAACGGATCGAGGCCGAGCGCCGCCTGGGGCCGGTGGTGGCCAAGAACGCCGACCTGTGCGTCGGCACCCGGCTGGAGAACAAAGGGTGGTACCTGCTGGCGTCTTGGCGTTTCCAATTCGTCAACGAAACCGCCGCTACGCTTGAGGCCCTCGACCGCCTGGACCGTTGCGGTTCCCCGATCCTCAAGCAGGCCGGACGCAACCTGCGGGTCCAAGTCCTGTGCCGCCAAGGCCGCCTGAACCTGGCCCGACCCCTGGCCGAAACCCTGGTCCGGGACATTCCCCAGTTTCAGCCGACCCTGGATCTGGTGGCCCTCCATGAGCGGGTCGGCCAAGCCGCCCCCGCCCTGCCGGGCTTGACCCGGCCGACCGCCCCGACGCTGGTGATCATCGCCGCCTCCTGGGACGAAGGCACCCGGGCCCGACTGGCCCGACTTCTCGGACGGGCTGCAGCCGCCGAGTGGACACCAGTCCTGGTCCTGTTCGACGCCACCCCGGCGGTGATTCCGACCATCCCGGGGCTCCTCCTGCGGCCAGACCTGCAGGTCGTCCACGCCCGTACGGCCAGCGAGGTCGCCGCCTGGCGGGAGGCTTGGACACCCCCGTCGGAATTTTTTGTCGCCGCCCTCAAGGCCGACGGCACCCTGCTGGCCGTGGACCTGAGAACCGACGACCCCTTGCCCCTGGTCGCACCGATCGGGACGATGGCAGCTCCCGGTCCTTAGGAGACCCCATGAGCCAACAGCACCAACGCGTCGAAAAACGTCGACGCCGCGAACGACGCATCAAACGGCTCAAGGCGAAAGCCATCGTAGCGGCCACCGCCAGGACCAAGTCCTAGAGCATCACGACCCCGGCC
>CAIUVD010000014.1 GCA_903902515.1 uncultured Planctomycetota bacterium
CGGACCCCGGACCCCGGACCCCGGACCTCCATCAAATGCGCTCCTTGCCCCCGCCCCCCATGACGGAGGTTGGTTTCCCCCATGGATACCCTGACCCGTTCCAGTGCCTATGCGATGCCGGATGTGGCTCGCCACGCCCGTACGCCTTTTAGTGGCCGGCTTGACCAGGTCGGGATGACGGCCATCGAAGTCCCCGTGCGCCTGCGGGGGGTCGATGACCTCCAAACGCGCGTACCGGCCAAGGCGGAC
Organism: uncultured Planctomycetota bacterium; assembly: GCA_903902515.1. Taxonomy (GTDB): domain Bacteria; phylum Planctomycetota; class UBA11346; order UBA11346; family UBA11346; genus CAIUVD01. The sequence goes on from CAIUVD010000014.1 coordinate 250, forward strand.
GCCTTTGTGTCCTTAGATGACCCGGCGGCCAAGGGTATCCACATGTCCCGGCTGTACCTGGCGCTGAACCGCCACCTGGAAGCCGAAGTCCTGACGCCGGCCCTGGTGGGGCGGATCCTGACCGAGTTCCTGGAGAGCCACGTCGGGCTGTCCCACGCGGCCCGCCTTTCGATTGGGTTTGAATTGCCCCTACGGCGACCAGCCCTGAAGAGTGCCAACAGCGCTTGGCGCACCTACCCGGTGACCGTCAGCGGGGACTTGGCCGAAGGTCGCCTGCGGCTGCGCCTGGGCGTCACGGTCGCCTACTCCAGCACCTGCCCCTGCTCGGCGGCCCTGGCTCGGCAGTTGGTGCAAGAGCACTTCCTGGCCCAGCACCACGGCCGGGCCAGCCTGACCACCGACGAGGTCGCCGCCTGGTTGGCCCAGGAATCGTCGATCATCGCCACCCCCCACGCCCAGCGCAGCTACGCCGTGCTAGAGGTCGAAGCCACTTCGGACCAGGTGCCAACCCACGAGGAGTTGATCGACCTGGTGGAAGGCGCCCTCAAGACGCCGGTCCAGGCGGCGGTCAAGCGGGCCGACGAACAGGAGTTCGCCCGCCTTAACGGCACCAACCTGATGTTCTGCGAAGACGCCGCCCGGCGCATGCAGGCGGCCCTTGATGCCGATCCCCGGATCGCCGATTGGCGGGTCGAGGCCGTCCACGTCGAAAGCCTCCACCCCCACAACGCCGTGGCCATCGCTGCTAAGGGCGTGCCCGGCGGCTTCGTGGCCTGATCCGGCCAGCGGATTCGTCCTGATACGACGGGATCTCTCCCATCGACGGGGGACTTCGACGGCCAACCATCGGTACCCATGACTACGAGCGCCTCCCGCCTGCGGATCCCCGGCCTGCGCTGGTGGATCGTCGGGATGCTGTTCTTGGCGGCGGTCCTTAACTACATCGATCGCAGCCTGCTCGGCCTGCTGGCACCGACCATCCAGAAGGATCTCGGTATCAGCGACAGTCAGTATGCCCAGATCGTCAACGCCTTCCTGATCGCCTACACCATCGCCTACCTGCTGTCGGGGCGGGTGGTGGACCGGGTGGGTTCGCGGCTCGGCATGTCCCTGTTCATCGGCTGGTGGTCAGCGGCCAACGCCCTGACGGCGGCCGCGACCTCGGCCGCAACCCTCGGGCTCTACCGCTTCCTCCTCGGCCTGGGCGAGGCCGGGGGCTTCACCGCCTCGCCCAAAATCGTGGCCGAATGGTTTCCCGCGACCGAACGGGCCCTGGCGGTGGGCATCTACTCCCTCGGCGGGTCCGTGGGGGCGACCATCGCCCCGGTGCTGGTGATCGCCCTGGCCGCCACCTGGGGCTGGCAGGGCGCGTTCGTCGCCACCGGCATCCTTGGCCTGGTGTGGATCCTCCCCTGGTGGTGGCTGGCCCATCGCCCCCACGAGCATCCGCGAATTACCGACCACGAGCGGGCCCTGGTCCCACCCCCGGTCCCGGCGCCGGTCGCCGTCGATGAACGGGCCCTGTGGCTGGGGGTCATTCGTCAGCCGGTGGTGTGGTGGCTGCTGGCAGCCCGGCTGCTGACCGATGCGGTGTGGTACTTCTACCAGTTCTGGCTGCCCAAATACCTCCACGACATCCGTGGCGTGCCCCAGGAAGGGCTGACCATCATCTGGGTGGTGTTCCTGGCGGCAGACATCGGCTTCCTCTCCGGCGGGTTCCTATCGGGTCGCCTGGTGCGACGGGGAGCGACCCCGCCGGCCGCCCGGTTGTGGATCATGCTGGGCTGCGCAGCGCTGATCCCGACCTCGGCCCTGATACCCCTGGCGCCGAGTGTGGGATGGGTTCTGGCGGGGGCGATGGTGGTGGTCCTCGCCCACGCGGCCTGGCTGGCCAACATGACCTCGCTGGTCGTCGATATCGTGCCCAAGCCGATCCTGGGCACCTCGTTCGGATTGATCGCCGCCGGCAGCGCCGCCGGCGGAATCCTGATGAACTCCTTGGTGGCCGGTCAGGCCAAGGCCGGCAACTACGACCCGTGCTTCTTGTTCATGGCCGCCCCCCACCCACTGGCCCTACTCCTGATCTGGCGCCTGCGCCGGCTGCCCGCCCAAGCCTGATCACTCTGGCGATCTTCCCAGGTCACCCATCTGGCGGTGCAAAAACCGCAGGTGTGGTCCAACTCCAAGGCGCGTGATGCGACGGCATGGCAGCGCCATGTCGAGGGTCACGCAACGCGGGAGATGGGCTGCACCTGCGGTTTTTTGCGATTAGGCGTCCCGGTGGGTCGGACGAGCGCGGAATTCCGTCGGGCCGCAGCCGTGGGCGACGCGGAACACCCGGGCGAAGTAACTGGCGTCCCGGAAGCCGGTGCGAGCAGCGATGTCGGCCACGCTGCGATCGGTGCCCAGCAACAGGCGGGTGGCGTGATCCAGCCGCACCTCGCGCAGCAGGGCGGGGAAGGTCCGACCAAAACGCTCCTGGATGAGGTGGCCGCAGCGGGATGCGGAAATGCCCAGGGTTTTGGCTACCTCGGCCAAGGACAGGTCCTCGCCATGGCGGCGTTCGAGGAGGTCGTGGATCCGCCGCCGCCGCGCATCGCCATCCCCCGCCACCGCCAAAGCCACGGCACATCGCAGGGCCAACCCCTGCAAGACCAGCCGCACGTCCTCCAGCTGGTCGGCAGCGACCGGGGTCAGGCCCGGTCGAGGAGGATCCCCGGGTCCGATCCACCAGGGCCCAGCGATCACCTGGCCCACCGCTCGCCCCTGGACGATCACCGGCACCACCACCTCGGTATGGCCGAAGGGACAGGTCTGGCAGCGACCCTCGGGGGTCAGGGAGACCTCGCGGACCGTCTGCCGGGCGCAGAAGGCGCGGCAGGTGGCCATGTCATCGGGGTTGCGTTTGACGGCCGCACAGGCGGGCCCGACCCGCCACCGGAGGTCCTCCTCCAGGCGAGCCTGATCCAGGTAATCCCGGAAAATGACGCGGATACCCAGGAGCCGGCGGGCGGCGAGGAGCAGCCTCGGGAGGTCGGCAGCGGACGGCATGAACGAAACCTAGCGGATTTCTCCCGGTGCCAGCCGAAACCTCGGGCCATCACCGCGCCGGTGTCCGCTACGGTCAGCGGCGGAGTACAACCATGCGAACGGTTTCCGAATCCTTTGACGTCGTCGTGTGCGGTGGTGGCCTGGCGGGCCTGTGCGCCGCCGTGGCGGCGGCCCGTCAGGGCATGACCGCGTGCCTGATCCACAACCGCCCGGTGCTGGGCGGCAATAGCTCGTCAGAGGTCGGCGTCACGCCCCACGGCGCCGCGGCCTTTCACGCCTACGCCCGCGAGACGGGCATTCTCAGCGAATGCCTCATCGAGGAGCGGGCCCGCAACCATGCGAAGATCTACGAGAACGGCTGGACCAACAGCGTGTGGGACTTGGTGCTCTACGACCTGGCAGTGACGACGCCGGGCCTGACCCTCCACCTCAACACCGACATCCGCGACGTGCAAATGACCGATGTCCGGACCATCGCTGCGGTGGAGGCCGTGGTCCAGAACGCCGAGACGGAACTCGTCATCACCGGCAAGACGTTCATCGACTGCACCGGCGACGGCCTGGTGGCGGATGCCGCCGGCTGCACCTGGCGCATGGGCAGCGAGGGCCGCGACGAATTCGGTGAGCCCCATGCGCCGCCCCAAGCCAGCGCCGACACCATGGGCAACTCCATCCACTTCCTGTGCCGAGATATGGGCCGCCCCGTGCCCTACCAGGCGCCAGCGTGGGCGGTGAAGCACGAGGATGCCTCGTACTTCTACGACCAGGGCCGCCTGCCGAAGGAAGAACGCGGCGGGTACTGGTGGATCGAGATCGGTGTCCCCTACCACACCATCTACGACGGCGAGACCATCCGCCACGAGCTGACCCGTCACGCCCTGGGGGTGTGGGACTGGATGAAGAACCGCGACCCGAAAATGAAGGATCGGGTGAAGAACTACGCCCTCGACTGGGTCGGCCAGGTGCCCGGCAAGCGTGAGAGCCGCCGCATCATGGGCCGCTACCTGATGACCGAACACGATATCCTGAACAAGACCGCGTTCCCGGACGAGATCGCCTTCGGCGGTTGGTTCGTCGACCTCCACACGCCCGGCGGCCTGCTGGCCAAAAGCAGCGAACCCTCGGCGGCGGCGGGCGGCCACGAGAACGAGTACGACACCTTCAGCGACTACTCGGCCATGTCCTACTGCGGGCCCTACGGCGTGCCCCTGCGCATCCTGATGGCCAAGGACTGCGACAATTTGCTGATGGCCGGGCGCAATGTCAGCGTCACCCATGCGGCCCTGGGCACCGTGCGCGTCATGGGCACCACGGCCCTGATGGGCGAGGCCGCCGGCATCGCCGCCGCCCTGGGCATTCAGCGCGGCCACGACTTCGATCGGATCGTCGCCGAAGACATCCGGGACATCCAACAGCGCCTGTTGGCCAACGGCTGCTTCCTGCCCAATATCCGTCACGAGGACCCGATCGACCTCGCCCGTCTGGCCCGGGTCAGCGCCACCAGCGACGCGCCGATCCACGGGGTGGCGCCGGAAACCCCGGGGTTCCATCAGGGTCTCGCGGTGTGGCGTGATCAGCCGCAATACCACATCGAAACCCTGGAAAGTCGGCGCGGCCAATTGATCGGCGTCCACGGGGGGACGATCGACCGCCTGGAGCTGTGCCTGAGCAACGACAGCGACCAGCCCCAGAACCTTGCCCTGTCGCTCTTCCAGGCGGACCACATTTGGGATTACCGCTGCGAACCCGGGACGCCCCTGGCCCAGGGGACGGTGACCGTGCCCCCCGGTGGCGCCCACTGGGTTGCCTGGAACGTGGCCCTGACCCTGCCCGCGGGCCTCCGTCCCGGGCAGTTCGTGCGCCTGGATGCCCAGCCGAACCGGGCGGTGCGCTGGCATGCGGCCCAGAAGATCATTCCCGGCCACATGGCGATGTACGCCATCTCCCCCAGCCGCATGCGCCGCTACGGCAATGGCCATACCCTCGCCTATCGCATCCACCCGGCCCAACGGCCCTTCGACGCCGGCCAGGTGTTATCTGGCGTCACTCGGCCCCACCGTGGCACCAACCTGTGGATGTCGGATCCCGCCCAGCCCCTGCCTCAGCACCTGCAACTGACCTGGGACCAACCGCAGATCCTCCGCACCGTCCAGGTGGTCTTCCCCGGCCACCTGATCCGCGAATACCACGCCTATGCCCCGTTCTACCGCGATCCCCAGTGCCCCCGGGACTACCGTCTGGAGGCGTTGATCGACGGCACTTGGCAGGTGCTCCATCACGAGGTAGGCAATTATCAACGTCTGCGCCGCCACACCCTGGCCGCGCCGGTGTACACGACGGCGTTGCGGGTGGTCGTGGAAGCGACCAACGGCGATCCTGCGGGGATGGTCTACGAAGTCCGCTGCCACTCCTGAACCTTAAGGATTCTCCCATGCGCATCCTCACGTCCTGCCTGCTCATGTCCGTCGCCCTGGCGGCCGACCCGGTCGCCATCACCGTGCACGCCAACCAGCCGCGGCAGGTGATCACGGGCATCGGGTTTGAAATCCAGTCGGACTCCATCGGATCCGGCAATCGCGGCCTGCCGGAAGAGCCGATCGCCATCCCCCACGACCTCGTGCCCAGCGAGCGGGAGCGCCTCGCCAAGGAGATGCTCTCGGGGTTCCGTTACTGCCGTTTGGCCGGTGGCCTGTATTGGCGCGGCCTGGACGAAGAACAGCAGCGCCTGCGCCCACGGTGGCCCGAACAATTGCAGGACCTCAAGCACGTGTTGGACACCGCCGGGGTCGAGGGCCTGTCGTTCGAGTACTGGTCACCGGCACCGTTCTGGAAATCCAACCGAGCCTACCAAGGAGGGACTCTCCGGTGCTTCGACAAGGATTTTGCCGACGACCCGGTCTACCGGGGAGACCAGACGCGCTTCCTGGCGGACTTTGCCCGGGCGGTGGTGGACGACATCGGAACATTGCAGTCTGCGGGGCTGCGCGTGTCCATGTTCGGACTCCAGAACGAGCCCAACGTCGGCCATGGCCTCTATTCAACGTGCAGGTACCCAACGCCCGAGGCCTACGTGGCGGCCTACCGCGTCGTAGCCGGGGCGATCCGCCAAGCCTATCCAGCGATCCAACTATTCGCCTGCACAGGCCACAACTTTCCCAAGTACATCGCCCCGGGCATGGCCGACCCCGCGGTGGCCGCCCTGGTCGACGCTTATGCGGTCCACATCGTCGGATCGCCCTCCACCAAGCCCATGCAGGTCCACACGGAGATCACCGCCAAACTCCCGCCGCGGCCGTGGTTCCAGAACGAGTACGAGTACCTCACCGGCGGTGCGACCCCCGACCGCTGCCTCAACACCGTCGAACACCTGCTCAACTCCTTCCAGTTGGCCGGCAACCCCACTTGGTTCTGGCTCCATGCCCTCAAACCCTTCGGAAATGCTGAGGCCAGCGGTTTTGCCCTCGGTTTCTGGCGGTCGCGCCTGCACCCGGAAATCGAACAAACACCTTCGCTACCCCAACGCTGGCATCGCGGACCATTCTTCACCAGTTTGCCGCCGTCCCTGGCGGATTTAGAGGTGGTCACCGCACCACGAAGGAAGGGAACCGATCCCGGGCCGAGTTACGAGATCATCGTGAATATCCCCGTGACGGCCTATATGGTGGCCCCGAAGGCATCGGCGAAGTGGACGGCGACCACCATGGTGGCGGCCTGGAAGGATGGACAGGACCCCGTGTGGAGTCGCTCCTATCGCGCAGGTCCCATCGTAGTTCGGGCCACGGACCCTGGAACGCCGCCCAGCGCCCTCTTCCTAGAACCAGCGGGGCCCGGAAAACTGCGGGTCGACATCGGACTCAACTCCCCGGCAGTGATTCGCTCGGTATACCAAGCCATGGAACGACAGGCCGCCGCCGTCGAACCCGGGCACTGGGTGACCAATCCCTGGAACTTCCATGCCGTGGGCAGCTTCGCCAAGCGGCTGCCCTGGGATTCCACGGTCCTGACCACCGATGAAGGACCGACCCTGGCCAAGGCCCGCCACCTGGTGGTGCGGCGTCCGGATGGCCGGTTGACGGTGGTGGTGGCCAACCGCTCGGCCGATGACCCCCAGACATTCCGCATAGCAACGGGCATCACCGGGGGCACCTGGAAGGGCTGGCGCTATACCCCCGATGAGGCCGGTCCCGACACCCGCGGTGTACCCATCGGGAGCGTCACCGGAGCCATCCTGGAACCGGTCCTGCCGCCGCGCAGTTGGGAGTTCTGGGATCAGGAGTAACGGCAGGGGCCCTGACGGCGGCCAGTCCGTTCAGCGAAACAGCGCATCGCCCCCACCGGGCCCACCGGCGGGGGCGATGGCGTGGTCAGCGGGCCGCCCAGGTCCGCAGCCGTTCCGCTGAACGCAGGACGGCGTCGGTGCCAGCGACCTCCAGGGTGGTGGGCCCGGTGAAGCCCGATTCCAGCAGGGCGTCGACGATGGCCTGGATCCCCACCACCCCGTCCCCCAGGGGAATGGTGGCCATCCCGCAACCGAAGCGCGTGCCTCGTTGGGCGGTCAGCTCGGCGGGCATGTCCTTCCAGTGGACGTGGCGAATCCGGGGGCCGAAGGCACGCACATAGTCCAGGGGCTCAGCGCCCCCCAGCCAGGAGTTGCCGGTGTCCAGATTGATGCCCACCGTGTTTTCGTGGCCCAGAAGATCCAACAGTCGGCGCAGCTGATCCACGTTGTCAGTGACCACGCCGTGGGGCTCCAACAGCAATTCGATGCCCAGTTCCTCGGCCCAGGCGATGGGGGTCTGCAGGCGTTCGCAAATCAGGAAGAGGCGCTGCTCCGGGGTCAGGCGGTGACCCCAGTCTGTCCGGGGCTCACCTTCCGTGGTGATGACTTGGCGGATCCCCAGGTGGTGGGCCAGGCGAATGGCTTTGATGATCTGCGTGGTCCCGTACACCGCCGGACTCGTGGGATCCAACAGGTTGGCGTGGGCGCACACGCTCGTCAGGGTCAGGGACTGGTCGGACGCCATTTGGCGCACATGGCCCGGGTGGTCGTCCAGGCTGGCGGTGGCGGCGAAGCCAAATTCCGCCCCCAGGCTGGCGCCATCGTGGTTGTCGGTCAGGTCCGCGTAGTCAAAGCCCATGTGGCGGATCAGGGCAAACTGGTGGGCGAGGGGGGTGAAGGGGGCAACCAGGGCGAAGCAGCCGATGATCATGAGATTCTCCGGGATCGGTTGAGCGGTGGTGACCGCGATCCCCTCACGATAGCCGTGCCCAGGGCTCTTCTTCCCACTTCACCCAGTGGTAGATTTCAAACGTCAGAGCGGCTTTTGGGCGCGAAATTCTTTTGGGGTGCAACCTATTTCGGCGCGGAAACAGGTGGCGAAATACTGGCTGGTGCCAAAACCGCAGCTCAAGGCGATATCCGTGACACTGCGGCCCGGATCGCTCCAAAGCAGCGCTTTCGCAGCTTCAAGTCGCATGCGGTTCAGCGCCTGGGCTGGATTCCGATTGGTGAGAAGTCGGCAATAATGGGCAAAGCGAGTCCGCCCCAGCCCGCAGGCCAGCGCCATCGAGTCCAGGGTCCAGGGTTCGTCCAGGCGTTGGCTCAAGTCATCGAGGAACAGTTGGACCAGGCGCTGCTTGTCGCACAAAGTGGGGTCCAGGACCAGATCCTGGGCATCAAGAAAACCCAGGGTCGCCATCAGGATTTCATTGATGGCCAGCTTCAACCTGGCGGCAGAGGTCCCGGGTGTTCCCGATGCGAGCATGGTGGCCAAGGATTCGAAAGCGGCCGCACTGCGCCGGTCGGCGGTGAACACCAATTGCTCGTTGTGGCTCAACAGGGTGGTCAGTCGCTGCCGATCGGCCTGTCCAAGGAGGAGCCAATCGGGCCAGCGCCACATCTGGTCCGGGCGGCGCACGCCCACATCAAGAATGACCCAGGTCAATCGGCTGGGCGGCACCCAGGGATCGCCCAGGCGATGGGGTTGCCAGGGCCTGGTAATGGTCATGGCGCCACGGCTCAGATGGTGTCGGTCGTTCCCGGTTGAGAACGGCAGACGCCCCCGGGACAGGTACGACAATTCAAGGCCCTCATTGGTATGCCAATCCAGTCCCCAATGCTGGGTTTTCCGGGCATCCCATACCCCGACTGAACGGATTTCCTGCAGATCATCCGCAGGCAGGGGAATCCCGGGGTAACTGCCCCGGGCCCAAGCTCGCAGCTCCACGTCCTGTGCGGCAGCCGCAGCTTTGAGCGATTCACAGGAGTCGATGCGCCCGGGGATCACGTGTTTGGCAGAGGACATGGCGATGAATGTGTGAATTCTACCACTGGATGAAAGTGGAAGCATCGGCAGGGCCGTGATCCGTAGGGTAGACTGACCACTCAGCCGGAGTTTCCATGACCACTCCCAGCACTCGTCGCCAATTCCTCACCAAGGCTCTCGGTAGCGCCGGCCTGCTGACCGGGCTGCCCCTGTTGGTGCCATCCCGGCTGTTCGGTGCCGAGGCCCCGTCCAACCGGATCGGCGTCGGATTCATCGGCACCGGGGGCCGAGGAGGCCAGGTGCTGGCGAATTTCCTCCGCAGGTCGGACCTCGGTCAGATCGTGGCGGTCAGTGATTGCTATCGAGCTCGACGGGAAGCCGCCGCCGCCAAGGTCAACAAGGACGCGGGGGGCGAGGTCTGCACGGCCTACCAGGATTTCCGCGATCTGTTGGCCCGGCCCGAGGTGGACGCCGTGGTCATCGCTACCCCTGACCACTGGCACGTGCCAGCGGGACTCCTGGCGGTGCGGGCGGGCAAAGACCTCTACGTGGAAAAACCCATGGGCCTGTCCATCGAGGAGGATTTCGCACTCCATGGAGCGGTCCGGGATCACCGCCGGGTGTTTCAGTACGGCACCCAGCAACGTTCCTCCATCCACATCCACCGGGGCTGCACCTTGATCCGCAACCGTCGGCTGGGAAAGGTCCTTTCGATTGAGGTGGTGGCTCCCCCCGGGGCCGCCGGCGGTTCGCCGATACCGGCACCCGTACCCGAGGGATTCGATTTCGAGATGTACACCGGCCCGGCCCCGAGCCGGCCCTACACGCCCGACTTGTGCACCGGTCCAGGTTCCTGGTACCACTCCGACCATGCCCTGGGGTTCATCGCCGGTTGGGGCGCTCATCCCTTGGATGTGATGTGCTGGGCCCTGGGGGATGATGCCTCCTGCGTGGCCGTGGAAATCAGCGGCACCGGTACCATCCCCACCACCGGACTGTTCGACACCCCCACCCACTGGGACCTCAAAGGCCATTTGGGGAATGGCATCCCGTTCACGTTCACCAGCGGAACCGATCGCACCACCTTCCGCTGCGAACACGGGACCCTCTCCCTGAGTCGTGCGACATGGACCTGCGATCCGCCCCACCTGTGGCACGAAGCCCCTGCGCCAGGGGACGTCCGACTGCCGGAAAGCACGGACCACGCCGGGGATTTCCTCCAGGCCATTCGGGAGCGTCGGGACGGGGTTTCCAACATCGATGGCGCGCTAGCCAGCGACCTGACCAGCCAGTTGGGGTACATCGCCATCCGTACCGGACGAACCATCCGTTGGGATCCCGTTGCGAAAACCATCCCTGGCGATCCCGCCGCTGCGCGCCTGATGCGCCGCAGCCTGCGTGCCCCGTGGTCCCTGTGATTCGTCGCCCTGGAGCCCCCGCCATGATCCGTTCCGCCCTGCTCCTGTCCCTGTGCCTGTTTGGCTGGTCCGCCGAATCCACCCTGGCTGGGCTGGCGGAGTATCGCATCAGCCAGGGACAGCGGGGCCTCGCGTCCATCCGCCAGGACATTTTCCGGGCCGATCCGGCCCAGAGCAGCGCCTGGGAAGCTCGTCTCCTGGACATCCTGCGACGTCCCGACCTCAGCGTCGAAGCCCGCAATGAGACGTGCCGACTGCTGCTTCCCGTCGCCTCCGCCGCCTGCATTCCGGCCATGGCTCCTCTGCTAGGGGATCCGGCAACCACGGTAGCCAGCCGTCATGTCCTGTTGGCCCTGGAGGCGAGACTTGTCGTGCCCGTGCTGCGTCAGGCGACGCTCACGGCAAACGGTCTGGTGCAAGCGGGGTTGTTAGGGGATCTTGGGCAACGTCACGATGTCGCCAGTATTCCGGCGATGGCGGACTTGGCCCAGCATCACGACCCGGTCCTCGCCAAGGCGGGAATTGCCGCCCTGCGTCTCACCGGAGGTGCCCAGGCCACCCAGGCACTCGCCGCCCTGGCACCTCGCCCGGAAGTGCGCCCAGAGCGGGATGCCGCGCTGGCGATCCTGGCACTGGACCTGGCCCGCAATGGTCAGGCAGCCCCGGCGATGGCGGCCCTGGCGGCGTTGACGGAGCCGATGGCTCCAGCGGTGCGTGGGCTGGTCTGGCAGGTCCGAGCGCTCACGGATTCCCAAGGACTCGTTCGGGAGTTGATTCCTCGTTTAGGGACGGCCATCGGCGAGGAGGCCGCGGAGGAGCTGGTAGGGATCGTCGATTCCGGCGTGGAGACGGCCTTGATCCAGGCTTTGCCGGGATTGGATCCCATGGCCCAGATCCAGGCCGTGCACGTCCTCGCCCGTCGTCGCTCTCCGGCGGCAGCTCCCGACGTCGCCCGCCTCACCGATTCCACCCGTCCGGCGGCACTGCGTCTGGCGGCCATCACCGCCCTAGAGGACCTGGCCGGTCCTGCCCAGGTGGACCTTCTGATACGCCTGGGCGTGGACGCCGATCCGGCGTGTGCCGCCGCAGCCCGCCACGCGTTGGCAAGCGGTCCCCATCCCGGTCTCACCGCTGCCATTGAACAGCGATGGATTGCCGGTGGGTCTGAACTGGTGGTGGTGCAGGCCGCTGCGGAACGGCGGATCCCGGGGGCCATCGCCGCCCTGGTGCCCCTGGCCATCCAAGGATCTGAACCAGCCCGGGAGACCCTCGGTCGCCTGGGAGGCCTTCAAGAGCTTGAGGCCCTGGTCGGGGCGCTGGATGGCAGCGACGGCCTAGAGCGGGTGGTGGCCAAGATGCTCAAGCCTCTGCCAGACCGTCTCAAAGCGGTGGCGGCCCTGACCACCAGCGCGCAGCGCCATCCAGGTGCACCCCGGCGTTCTGCCCTCCGTCTGTTGGGGTTGTGCGGTGGTCCCGCCGCCGTGGCGGTGGTGGTCGGCCATCTTCAGCAGGGGGATCCGGAGGATACCGGAGCAGCCCTGGACGTCCTGGCACGTTGGTCCGGCCTGGAGGCCCTGACGCCGTTACTCGACCTTGCCAGCACCACGACGGAGACCTCCCGGCGGAGCCTCGCCCTGCAAGGCGTGGCCCGGTTGACCGAGCTTCCTGGCCAAACCCCGGCCGAACGGGTCAGCACCCTGCGGCTCGCCCTGGCCGCGTCGCGGGAGGCCGATGAACGGAAACGGTTGTATGCCGCCGTGGCCCGCATCCCAAGCGCAGAAGCGGTGGAACTGCTACGCCGTGGATTGACCGATCCATTGGTCCAGGCCGAGGCTGCCGCCGCCTGGGTGACCATCGCCCGGACGCTGGCGGGCACACGGCAGATTCCCGCAGCCCGACAAGTGCTGGAAGAACTGGCGGCAGCCACCACCGGTGATCTGCACCAGCGGGCCAAGGACGAACTGGCCGCCCTCGGAGATAAGCCATGATCATCCATCGCCTCATCCTGCTGCTGGGGGGAACCCTGCCGTGGGCGTTGGCAGCCGAATTCCAAGTCCTGCTGTTGAGCGGGGCCAACAACCACGCGTGGCAACTAACCACTCCCGTGCTGGTCGGGCATTTGGCCCGGGATCCCCGGTTCAGCGTACGCGTGTGCGAAGACGTCCCGGCCCTCACCCCGACGGATCTCACGGGCGTCGACCTTGTGATCAGCAACTTCAACACCTATGGGATGACATCCCCCCCGCCCGTTTGGAATGCGGAGATGCGCCAGGCTTTTTCCGCTCATCTTGCTGCTGGCAGGGGTTTTGTCAGCGTCCATGCGGGGAGTTCCACCTGGTACGACTGGCCGGAATTCTTGATGCTCACCGGTGGACGCTGGGGCAAGGGCACCCACCACGGCAAACAGCAAGACGCGGAGGTGCATCTTTCCGGCATCGACCATCCCATCATCCGGGGACTGCCGCCAGTCCAGGTCCACCATGATGAATTTTGGCAGAACACCGAGGTGCTGCCGGGCAACCTGGTCCTGGCCAGCGCCACGCCCAACGGTTCCACCGGCCCGGAGCCGCTGGCCTGGATCACCTCCAGCGGCAAGGCCCGGAGCTTTACCCTCCTGTTGGGGCATGATGCGGCGGGCATGTCCCGTCCGCTGTTCGCCAGCCTGTTCCTGCGGGGGTGTCAATGGGCGGCCAGCGGCACCGTCGCGGGAGACGCGGGCCGGTAGCGGAATCCGGCAACTCGACGGGGTCGCCGGGGCGACCATGCCGACCGTTCCGCAGCGACAGGTGCGGGCCCCGTTTGGTGAAGTTCCTTGAGTCTATCGCCGTCCCAGCGGGTTCGCTCCGGCGGGCCTCGTGGCCGGATCCGCCATGGAGAAAGCCTCCCTGACTGCGTGGGCAATGAGCCCGTCATTGCTGAGGACGTGGCGAGGCGGACAAACCAGGATCCTCAGGGGGGATCGCCATCTGACCATCGGTCGATGCACCTCTCCCGTCTCGCCCGCTAGCACATCCCCGGGGGCCTCGTACACCGATGATGTGGAAGCTCCCGTCCTCCCCCTTGATCATGCGTGGCACCGGCAGCGGGCATCCCTGCGGGGCGGGGGTCGGCTGCGACCGCCGCCCTTGGTAGCGGCCGGACTGGAAATCGACCTTGGGGTTGATGGACCCCAGGTGCGGGTCGGCGGACTGGTGGTGGTGTTCGGCCATTTCCCGGCGTCCCTCCCGGACCTGGTGAGCCTGGCCCGGGCACGGCTCCACCTCAATCCGGAACAGGCCCAAGAATTGGCCCCGGTCCTCGACACACGGCTGTTGGCCCTATGGGCGTGGCTGCCGGGGCCGCGCCAGGACTGCTACCTGGAATTGGATCATGCCACGGGAACTGTGCGGGCCTGGTTGATGGGCCCAGAGGCCGGTGCCATTGATCCCATCGACCTGGAGGATCCGCCCGGCCACATCGAGGCCTGGTTTCTCGACGCCCTGGTCCTCAACGGGGCTCCAGCCTGGGGTGGTTCCCGGGGACTGGAACGCTTGGTGGACCGCTTTGGCCCTCGCCCCCTGCTGGTCGCGGCCCAGGTCGCGGAGATCCTCGACCGCCCAGATCCCGACCCCGCCGAAGCCTTCGACCTGGCCCATAGCCGTTGGCACCGCCTCACGGAATCCGACGAGGTCCCGTGGGCCGACCTGGCCGACCAGGAACATCCGTTCGTCGCTGCGCAGCTTGGCCGCCTGGCCCTGCGCCTAGGCCTGCCCCGGGCCGCCCGGGTGTTGCTGTCGGGGGCGGTGGATGATCCGACCCTTCCGCCCATGGCCCACTTTGACCTCGGCCAGGCCTGCGAACTGAGCCACGACCTGACGGGGGCGGAAGACGCCTTTGTCCGTTATCTCGGCCAGCGGGCCACGGATCCCGACGGCTGGCGGCGATTGATGGTGTGCCGCCTGCGCCAGGGCCGCACTGAGCAGGCTCAGGAATGCCTCCAGCGTTTCCGGGCCCATGGCGGTGACGAGGTGGTCCTGGCCAGCCAGCTGATCGCTCAGGTGTTCTGCCACCACCTGCCCGGGGACCAGCGGGCCCGCTGCGCCGGCTGGCTGGTGGCCCGCATCGACCCCCTGCGGGAGGGCTTGGTAGACCGCATCGCAGCCAGTCGTTTCCCTGGGGACGAGGACCTGTTCCGGGCCGCCAGCCGGGCCCTCCAGCGGAGCTTCGCCGCCGAGTGGCCGCTCCTGACCTCCGTGACCGAAGGCGGCCTGGCCACGGTCCTCCTGACCCTGCCGTTCCTCGGGCCTTCCCGGGACGGTCGGGATCCGGCCCACGACGCCCGGTTGGCCCTGGTGGAGTATACCGACGGGATCCTCCACCACCTCGATCCGGAGGGCCCCGGCCTGGATGAAACCGTCGACGAACGAGCCCTGGCGACCCTGGTCCGCCTGGCCCAGTCCTAAAGTCCTCTCCTCCGGGACCGCTCGCCGCTGGCGCACTCGTGCGGCATGCGCGCCAGCGGCGCGCGGTCCCAGGGCAGGCCCAGCGACTTCCTAGGGAAGCCCATCATCAGCAGCTGTCGCGGCGATCTCCGCCGCTGATACGACGGGGCCCTGATTGATCCCGGGGCATTCCTCGGCTTCTCGGGCCCAGGATTCGGGGCTGTCGATGACCCGGCGCCAGAAGGGCCAGGTGCCACACTGGCGGGGTCGATCTTCGTAGACCGTGCAACCAACGCCCTTCTGGAAGAACACACAGGCGTGGCCGAGTTTCCCCGCCGGCCGGTCCTTGAGGGTGGTGCGGACCACTCCGTCCTTGAAGACGTTGAGGGTGTAACGGGCGCGGAAGGTCCGCTCATCGATCCCTAACCGACGGGCCAGGGCCTGGGCCTCGTCAGGCGTGACCCAGGTCAGGCCAGGCTCGCCGGTACAACATTTCCCGCAGCGTTGGCAGTCGAAACGGAGGCCTTCGGAGTACCAGGGGGTGGTCAGTCCGGGGTCCGGGGTCCGGGGTCCCGGGTCCGGGAACTCCCCGGACCCTTGGGGTGTGGAAACGCTCACGACGCACCTCCCCGATGCACATCACCGGGACCCCGGACCCCGGACCCCGGACCCCGGACCCTGCTCACAGCGCCCCGGCCCCTGCCGCCGCCCGGGTCACATAGACTGCCACCGGCAGGGGGAAGCGGGCCTGGTAGGCCGCCGTGAGGGCCGGGACGAAGGCGGCCACCGCCTCGTCGCGAACCAGGGACACGGTGCAGCCACCGAAACCGGCGCCGGTCATCCGGCTGCCCAGGCAACCGGGCAGGCTGCGGGCAATGGCGACCATGGTGTCGAGTTCGGGGCAGGTGACTTCGAACTTATCCCGCAGGTCCGCATGGCTTTGGTCCATCAGGGCTCCGAAGGCCACCGCGTCGCCGGCCCGCAGGGCGGCAAAGGCGGCCTGGGTCCGGCCGTTCTCGGCCACCACGTGCTCGCAGCGTTGGCGGGCCAGGGGAGCCAAGCGGCCCTCCTGGTGGGCCGTCCACAGGCCGTGGAGGGTGACATCCCGCAGGTGGGACACGCCCAGGGCCTTGGCTCCGGCTTCACAGCCGGCCCGACGCTCGTTGTAGGCGCTGTCGACCAAACCCCGGCGTTTGCCGGTGTCGGCGATGACCACGCTGACCCCGGCCGGGAGGGGCGCAGGCGTCAGGGCCAGGGTCCGGCAATCCATGAGCATGGCTTGGCCGAGGACGCCACAGGCCGAGGACAGCTGATCAAGGATGCCGCAGTTGGTGCCAACGTAACGGTTCTCGGCCCGCTGGCCGAGGACGGCGATCTCGGCCCCGGTCTTGGTCTGGCCCGCCGCCGCCAGCAACGCGTGAATGGCGGCGACCTCGAGGGCCGCCGACGACGACAGGCCGGAACCCAGGGGTACGTCGCCGGTCAGGGCCAGGTCGCAGCCGACCAGGGGCACGCCGGCCTCGATCAGCACCTGGGCGCAGCCCTTCACATAGTCGGCCCAGTGCTGGGCTTTGTCCGTGGCCTTGGGAATGGCGGCGGACAGGGCAAACGTGACCACGCCCGCCTGCTCCATGGAGGCCACCCGCACGGTCTGGTCCGGACGGCGACGCAGCAGGACTTTGACCTCCCGCTCGATGGCCATGGGCAGGCAAAAGCCGTCGTTGTAGTCCGTATGCTCACCGATCAGGTTGACCCGACCGGGGGCGCGCACGCCCTGTTCCGGGGTGGTCCCATAGGTGGTCTGGAAGAAGGCGCGGAGTTCGGCGGCGGTCGGCATGGGCTCCCCAGGGCTGGCGTGAGGGGCACCATGCTAATCACGTTCGCCGCGTTGGCATCTGGACCTTCCCCGACCGGCCCCCGAGACCATCAATAACATGATGGATGGTCTCGGGACTACGGCCCCCATCGGTTACTCGTCGAGCGTCGCCGTCAGCATCCAGGCGATTTTGTCGTGGGCCACCGACCGGCTGGTCAGCAGATCGGCGGAACCCTGGTCATGGGCGGCTGCGGCCACCGAAATGGCTTCCCGGCAGCGGACGGCAATTTGGCGATGGTCATCGCGCAGGGCCTGGACGACCATGGCGTCGTAACCGACCGGCGGCTCGCCAACGGCGGTGTGTTCCAGCAACTGGCGCATGGAGCCAGGGACCACGGCACCCAGGGCGCGGACCCGCTCGGCAATGTCGTCGGCAGCCAGCAAGAGGGCGTGGTACTGCTCATCAAAGACGCCATGGAGACGGAAAAAATCCGCGCCGGTGACATTCCAATGGGCACCATGGGTCTTGACCCCCAAAACGTAGGTGTCCGCCAGCACCTTCGTCAGGTGCTGGACCACGGTGTCGGAGGTAGCGGGGGCCGAGGTCGAGGAGGCGAGCTTGGGTTTGTTCATGGGCAGGACCATGCGCCGCCCATGCCAAGCCTAAGCCCGGTGAAATGGCGCTGAATGGGGCCGACCTATTGCAGATTGCAGGAGATCCGCCCGTCGGGCCCTGCGACCCGCAGGCGGACGGGAACCAGGCCAAGGAAGGTCATCAATGTTCCGTCAAAGCTTCCGGGGAAGTGCTGCTTATCCGGGTGGCAGCACCAAGCGGAAGCGGGCTCCGCCGAAGTCGCTGTCCTCCACCGCCACGCTACCGCCGTGGAGGCTGACGATGGCGTGGGCCACCGCCAAGCCGAGGCCGGTGCCATTTTCGCGGGTGGTGTGGAAGGGCGTGAAAATGCGCTGACGTTCGGCGGCGGGCACGCCGGGGCCGTCGTCATCCACCAGCAACACCAGGGACTCGCCCTCCCGGGCCAGGGTCACCTGGACGCGGCCACCCTGGCGCGGCGTACCCTCAGTAACGGCGTGAAGGGCGTTCTGCACCAGGTTCAACAGCACCTGCTTAATCTGGCTGGGGTCGATCAGGACCTCGCCGGTCTGCCAGCGGTCTTCCAGGGTGATGGTGACCGTGCCGGCCTCGGGGGCGACCAGTTCGACGACCCCGGCGGCGAGGGCCCGGGGATCGGTGGATTTGCGTTCCAGGCGGCGGGGCTTGGTGAACTCCAGCAGGCCGCTGACCGTGCGATTGAGGTCGCGCACGCCGTCGATGACCAGGGTGGCGTAGCGGTGGCGCTTGTCCTCCGGTGGCAGGTCCCGGGCTAAAAGACTGGCAAAACCCTCGATGCCGTTGAGGGGATTGCGGATTTCGTGGGCCACCCCGGCCGCCATCTCGCCCAATTGCTTGAGGCGGCTGGCCCGCTCGGCCCGTTCCCGGAGGCGGACGGTTTCCGTGATGTCGTCAAAAACCTCAACCGCGCCCAGGAGGGTGCCCTGGGGCGAGCGCAGGGGTGAAGCCCGGCCGCGCAGGATCCGCCGCCGCCCATCGGGCCCGCGCACGAAGCGTTCGTAGGCCGGTTCGAGGCCACCGTGCTCCAGCACCCGCAGCAGGGGCGTGGCGGGGAACAGGGAGCGGTAATCCGCCGACAGCAGTTCCGTGGCTTCCCCGGCTAGCGCGGCGCAGGCGGCCTCATTGCAGGTGGTGATCTGGGCATCGAGGTCGATGGCGATGACGCCGCTGGCGACGCTGCCCATCACCAGGTTCAGCCACGCTGTCAGGCGGTCGAGTTCACCGACCTTGTCGGTCAGGGCCTGGTTGGCGACCACCAGTTCGGCCTGCTTGGCCGTCAGGACCTCCTCCAGCCGCCGGACCTGGGAGGCCAGGACCGCAGTCGTCTCGTCAAAAATCCGGATCGCCGTCTCGAAGTCGAAACCGGGATGGGACGCGGGGGATGAAGAGACTGGTTCAGTCACGATTCCCGCCACCATGCCGCCCATGGAATGGGAAGGCAAGGTCGCGGCATCGACCCTCACGTGTACGATCACCGGCCGGCCCCTGGCCCCGGGCGAGACCATTTGGTCCGCCCTGGTGCTGGAGGGCACGGAATTTCGTCGCCAAGACATCGCCCTGGAAGCCTGGCTGCAGGCCGACCAGACCCGCTTCCTGTCCTGGTGGCGCCACGTCGTCCCCGTGCCGGATCCGAAGAAGCGCACCGTCCGCCTCGATGCCGACCTCCTGGCCAAACTCTTTGAGGATCTCAAAGGCAGCCGCGAGCGCCCCCAGCAATGCCTAGCCTTCGTCATCGCCCTGTGCCTGGTCCGGGCCAAGGCCTGGCGCCTCGAAAGTGCCGGCGACGGCCACCTGATCGTTGAGCAGAAGGCCGACCGCGTGCGTTTGCGAATCCGCGACCCCGGGATGGCCCCGGCGGAACAGGAACAGGTCCAGACGGCGCTTTTGACGATTATTGGGGTGAATGGATGAAGGGCGTTCCGCCCGTCCGGGGTCCGGGGTCCGGGGTCC
>CAIUVD010000015.1 GCA_903902515.1 uncultured Planctomycetota bacterium
CGGACCCCGGACCCCGGACCAGAAGTTACCTCAGACCACCAGTGCGCCGGATCCCGTATGCCCCGCCTCCTCCTCGATCTCGAATTCGACGGCCGAGCCTTCCAGGGCACCCAGGCCCAGGGCAAGGGTGAGCGGACCCTGGTGGGAGTGGTGCGCGAGGCGTTCAGAAAGGCTTTTGGCTTGGAGGTCCTGGTGCGGCCCTCCAGCCGTCTTGATGCCGGGGTCAGTGCCGCCTCATTGCCGATGGATGTATGGATCGACCACCTGCCGGGTCGGGCCGGGGATCCCTGGGCTGTCGGGCTGGGGCTATCGGTGGCCCTGCCAGAAGACGTGGCGGTGCGGCGGCTGGCCGTGGTGCCCGATGATTTCAGTGCCCGCATCGCCGCCGTCGGCAAAACCTATGTCTACCGCGTGCTGGTGCGTCCCACCGCTCCGGCCCTGGATCGGCGGGTGTGGTGGGTCCGGCAACTCGACCACCCCGAGATGCTCCAGGACTTGGCCCATCACCTCATCGGCACCCAGGACCTGCGGGCCTTCGCCTGCCTGCGGGGAGATGGCACCGACGACGACGATGGCGCCCGCACCATCACCCAGGCGACCTGGACTTGGACCAACCATCAGGCCGGCCGGCTGGGAGTGTTCACGGTCGAAGGCACCGGTTTCCTCTACAAGCAGATCCGAGGTTTTGTTGGGGCCATGGTCTTCACGGCCCAGGGTCGCCGCCCCGTGGAAGACTACCTGGCCCGCTGCGCCGGGGACACTTCCCGGGCCCGGATCGGCAACATCGCCCCTCCCGAGGGTCTGGTGTTGGAGCGAGTCCACTTCGATCCCGAGCCCGTCTGGAAGTAGGGCTCGATCGGTGTTCAGCCGGACATGACGGCCGTATGCACGCTGCATTCGATGATACCGGAACTGATGGCGTAGCGTGTCAGACCAGCGGTGTCGTGGATGTCGAGCTTCTTCATCAGGTGCTCCCGGTGCTTCTCGACGGTTTTGATGCTGATGCCGAGGACGGCCGCCGACTCCTTGTTGGCGGTCCCTTCGGCAATCAGTTGGAGGACCTCGAATTCACGTCCGGTCAGCTGGGGCGGCCGTGCGTGGGGTGGGTCCTGATACAGCGTTTCACCATCTCGTGGTCGGTCCACACGCCGACTGAAGAAGGATTCTCCGCTCATTACTTTGCGGATGGCTCGGCAGATTTCATGGGCCGAGGTCTGTTTTTGCAGGAATCCCCGGGCTCCAACCGCGAAGGCCTGGCGCACGTACGCATCATCGCTGTGGGCCGACAGGATGATGATCTGGATCGTGGGTTGATCCTTGAGGATGTTGCGGGTTGCCTCCAGCCCGTTGAGCCGGGGCATCGAGATGTCCATGAGAATCACGGCAGGTTGCAGGCTTTTGGCCAAAAAGATGGCCTGATTGCCGTCCTGGGCCTCGCCCACGACCGCCAGGTCCGGGGAGAGGTCCAGGAGTTTTCGCAACCCCTCGCGCACGATGGTATGGTCATCGACCAAGAGGATATTCACCGGTTTCATGACTTCCTCTTCGGGGGTCGCGGGGGTTTTCCGATCGGTAACCAAGCCGAGATGGTCGTGCCATGCCCTGCCTGCGAAGCGACTTCCAGCCGTCCACCGGCCAACGTCATCCGTTCATGCATGCTGAGGAGTCCCAGGTGTTTTCCGCCGCTGCCCTGGCCCGGGTCCTGGACTTTGAAGGCCCGGCCATCGTCGTGGATGCGGAGGTAAAAGGCGTCGTCGAGTCGTTGCAGGGTGACGATGATGCTGGTGGCCTTGGCATGACGGGCGGCATTGGTCAGGGCCTCCTGGGCGACTCGGAACAGCACGGTGCGCGCCGCCAACGGCAGGGTCTCGACCTCTGGGCTGAGGGTGATGGCGACCTTCAGGCCCGTGCGCCAGCCCAGTTCCTGGGTGAAGGTCTCCAGGGCGGGGATTAGGCCTAAGTGGTCCAGAGTGGCTGGTCGCAGGTCCCGGGCAAAGCGGTGGACGATGGCCACGGACTTGGCCACCAAGCTCTGGGTCCGGCTGATGGTCCGGTCCAGGGTGGTGGAGGCTTGGCGAGCCTGGATTTTCAAGGGTTCCAGGAGCAGGGTGATTCCGGTCAGGGTCTGGATGATGACATCGTGGAGTTCGCGACTGATTTTTTTGCGATCCTCCTCCTGGACCGTCAGCATCCGGCGCGACATGCCGCGCAGGCGCCCTTGGAGGCGCCTCGAATCCGTGAGGAGGCCCTGGCAACGGCCCTCGCTGCGGATCAGCCGCACGGCCACGACATCGCGGCGTTTCAGTTCTCGCCCCAATTCCCGATTTCGCTCGTGGAGGTCCGCGACCTTGGCCCGGAGGGTCACGATCATTGCTCGGCTGCGGGCGGTGGGTGCGGCAGGATGCAGGTGGGAAGTCACGCGGTCATGTTCCACCGCGGGAACACGGCAGCAACATCATCCTCAGCCTGCAATCTGCATGGCCTGTGGGGCCAGATGCTGCAAAAAGAACGGCGGATCCATCCTGCTTTATACTACGACCTCAGATCCGCAGGAAGGCGGCCCCCATCAGGCCCAGGGCACCACCGGACCTGCACCAGGAGTCAGGCTTCGCCGGGGAGGCGCTGAGCGTGTAGTCGTCATCACCGGGCGGATTCACGGCGAGGGTGAGGACGGTTCCTCTCGCCCGCTCAACGACCATGACACGGGTATGTTCTTCCCAGAAATGTCCTTGCCCGATGACCTGGGCGGCCGTTCCATGATGTCATCCCATGTTCGCCAACCTCCGTGCCGCCCTGCAATACCGCTTCGACACCCTGTTTGCCCAAGGAACCTGGGGAAAGTTCCTGATCCTGGGGGTCTTTACGGTGCTGGTGGTGCTGCTGGGTATGGCGGCGGCTCTGGTGGGGCTTTTCAGTCCGGAAAACGCCGAGGTGCCGGGGGTGACCAGGGACCTCGATGCCGGACCGTTGGATGTCTTGCTGTGGTCCTTCCATCATATCCTGGATCCGTCGTTCTTCTTTGAGAGCTACGGTGCCACGTGGCCGGTGGTCGTGGTCTCTCTTGCCGTTTCCCTTGGCGGCTTGGTGGTGTTCGGCGCCCTGGTGGGCTTCATTACGAGTACCTTGGATGAACGCCTGGAGGTTTTACGTCGCGGTAACAGCGCCGTTCAGGAGCGGGGCCACCTGCTGATCCTCGGCTGGAACCGTCATGCTCCTGAGATCATCCGCCTGTTGGCCGAAAGGCGTCGGCGGCCGTGCATCGTGGTCCTGGCCCACGCCGAGACCGAGCAGATGCGGGAGGAATTGCGGATGTCGGGACCAGCGGCCGGAAAGGCTCGGATGGTGCTGCGAACCGGGGCCCCGGATCATCAGGGGGAATTAGAGCGCGTGGCCTGCCAGGCGGCCACCGGGATCATCATCTTGCCGTCGGATGACCAGGCTCCGGCAGCCGCCGATGCCGAAGTCGTCCGCTGCTTGCTGGTGCTGGAGGGGATGACCTGGGGATCTCCTCGTCCCCGGATGGTGGCGGAGGTCGGGCGCACCCGGCACTTGGCGGCGGCCCGTCTGGCGGGTGGGGGTACCATTCCCGTGATCGCGACCGGCGAGGTCGTAGCGCTGCTGCTGTACCAGTGTTCACGTCAGCGGGGCCTCTCCCAGGTGTTCGAGCGGATTGTCGCCCCCCGGGGGGCCGGGATCCTGGTCCGGCCCGCCCCGGCCTGTGCGGGACTGCGCCTGGGGGATCTGGCCTATGCCTATCCGACTGCGGTGCCGATGGGCATCAGCCGGCGGGAGATCGGGCCCGATGGCCGGCCCCGGTTTGTTCACCTGCTGAATCCGCCCCGTAGCCGGATCCTCGCCGCGGATGAGTGGCTGATCCTCCTGACGGGCACCGAGGAGGTGCCCCAGAATCTGGATACCCTGCGGTTCCGCTCGGCGGTGGCTCTCCATCACACCCTCCAGCCCAGCGGGAGTGAACCCACTCCGGGAGACGAGAGTTCCTATTTCTCCACGGTCACCACGGGTACGCCGCTCCCTCCGCCGCTCTCCTGGCGGGTTTTGATCCTGGGCTGGAACGAGCACCTGGCTCCATTGTTGTTGGAGTACGATCGCTGCCAGGGGGCCCCCGCGGATCTGGTGGTGGTCAGTGGCCACGATCCTGCCGAGGCCGTGGACCTCTTGGCCAAAGACGGTGTCCACCTCAAGCGACTGCAGCCGGACTTCCGGCGGATGGACACCCTCCTGCCGGGGGTCTTGCCGGACCTGGCGCCGGAGGACTACGATGCGCTAGTAGTTCTGGCAGATACCTCGTGGGAAGACCAGGACCCCGACGCCCGGACCTTGATGAGTCTGGTTATGGTGCGCGATCACCTCCGGACCCGGGCCCGGCCGATCGGGCCCAGGATCAGCGCCGAGGTGATCAACCGGGCGACCGGCGAGGCTGCCGCCCGATTGGGTATCGACGACTTGGTGGTCGGCCCCCACCTCATCAGCCAGGCCCTGGTCCAAATCGCCGAGCAGTCGATGGTCGCGGCGATTTACGATGACCTTCTGAGCAGCGGCGGGATGGACCTCTACCTCAAGCCGGCCAGCCGCTATGTCCGCCTGGATACCGCCTGCACCTTCCGCGATGTGATCTATGCCGCCCAGCACCTTGATGAGGTGGCCCTCGGAGTGTGGCTGGTGGAGGATCGCCCGGGCATGGCGGCGGGCCTGCACTTGGCCTTTGATAAACGGATTTCCCTGACCCTTCACCCCGACGATCAAATCGTGGTCCTGGCGGAGGAACTCTATGATGTACCTCCCCAGACGGGCAGTCTGCGCCGGACTTGATCAGCGCTCTTGGAGGTCCGTCGACACGGTCACGGGTCGGTCATCGCTGACACTGGCAAACCACGTGGTCGCCGCATCGGGCAGGCGAGCGTGCCAACGGCCTGCACCAAGGGCCACGGCGGGCAGGGCTTCCCAGCGCCGCTGGGTCGGATCGGCGGCCTCGGCAGCGGCATGGAAGGTCACGTCGATCACCGGGCGAGGGCTGGCTACCTCCACCACGGCCACGCCACCGAGGGCGGGGCTTTCGGCCTGGACCATTGGAAATGGCTGGCCCTCTCCGCGCAGGTGCCAATCAAACCACGGCATTTCCATGGCCAGCCAGTGGCCCCGGCTTCCCAGGGGTGTGGGCAGCCGTTGGGTGCTGGTCGCGGCAAATCCTGCCGGTGGCGCGGGGGTCGGATCCATGCCCCCGGGGACCGGGGCTTGATGATCGGCATTGGCGGCAAACAGGTGATGTTGCTCCCCGGGCAGGGCATCGAGGGTGGCCTGCACCGCCCGCGGGAAGAAGAAGAAATCGTTGGTTGCCGCCGCCAGAAAGACGGGGGCCTGGATGGCTGACGCGCGTCGACCCGGGTCAAGACACGCCAGCCAGGCGGCCTGCTCGTCCGGGGCCATGGCCGCCAGATGACGGGCGCTGACCGTGTGCTCATAGAAACCGCATCCGAAGACGGAGAACGCGGCCCGCACCTGGCTCCCCGCCAGGGCGCTGACCATGGTCGTCATGTACCCACCCCAGGAAATCCCCGTCACGCCGATGCGCTGGCGGTCGATACCGGGCTGGGCTCGTAGGAGGCCCAGGGCCTGCACGGCGGCGACTACCGCATCGAAAATCACACTCGCCCGAGGGTCGGGGGTGGCCGTCCAGCGTCCTTCGCCGTAGGTCAGGGCGTTCCACCGTCCCTGGGTGTGGGTCAGGCGGCTGGGTTCGGCGATTCCTGGTAGGTCCGGAGCGACGGCGAGGTAGCCCCGTTCGGCCCAGGCCAGGGCCTTCTCGACCTCCGCGATGCCGCCACCGCCATGGAGGACGAGGAGGCCCGGGTGGGGGCCTGGCCCGGGTGGGGTGGCGATGGCGGCAAAGACTTCGCCACCGCACGGATGGCGGAGCACCACCTGGCGGAGGGTCACCCCGGGCGGCAGGGAACGGTCCCCGGGTAGGTCATGAAGAATCTCCGGGGTGTGGCCGGCTCCACCCGTCAGCCACGGATCCGGAGAAATAGAGGTCATGGGGGACCAGCCTGAGCCGTGGGGTTCCGGGATCCAGGAGGCTACCGTCCCCGGTAGGCCCGGGGCGGGCAGCCGTGGTGGCGGGTGAAGCGGCGGCTGAAATAGGCTGGATCCTCGTAACCGACCTGACGGGCGATGGCTTCCACGGGCTGATCGCCGTTGCGCAGGAGCCACGCCGCACGCTCCATGCGCAGGCGCAGGAGGAAGTCGATGGGGGATTGGCCCGTGGCGGTCTTAAAGCGGGCGGCGAAATGGGAGGGGGAGCAACCCGCCTGCCGGGCCAGGCCCGCCACCGAAAAGGGCCGGTGAAAATGCTGGTGGAGGGCCTGGATGGCCACCGCCACCTCAGGATCCTCCGGCGGGGCCGTCAGGGCATGGAGGAATCCGAGGACACCCCAGGCTGCGGTGGTGGCTGCGGCCCGACGCCGGGCCTCCTGGCCGTGTTCCAGGGCCGCGAGGACCTGACCAATGGCCCGGACGACCGAACGCGGCTCCGGGTGGTCGAAGACCCCGCCCGTGAGCCAGCCCCCCGGCCCCTGGGCCACGGCCACCTGGGGCCCGGCCAGATGCAGCCACCACAGGGACCAGGGATCGTCCGGCGACGCGCCATAGGCATGGGCTTGGCCGGCGGGCAGGATGACCACGGAACCCGGCCCGACGGACTGCTCAAGTCGACCCATACGGACCCATCCATGGCCGGCGGCGCAGGCCATCAGGATCAGTTCCGGAGCGCCCTCGGGACGTTCCCGCCGGTGGCCGAAGGCCCGGGGGAAGACACCGACATCGGTGACCACCAGGGACCCGGTCCACGGATCCCGTTGGGCCTCCTCCCGCAGGCCTGGAGCGAGGACCACCATCCGATGATGGGTCATGGGCACGTCGTTGAGGCTCATGCCAGAGGATTCTGGTCGCGGGTGGTTCCGGAACCGATTTCAGAGGATCGTCCAAGTTCGTGGGTGAACGTGCATGGCCATGCTGGGGTCCGGTACCTAGCCTGAGGGCATGTCCTTCCCCGCCCTTCGTCCTGCCAACCCCTTCCCCACCCCCCAGTCCCTGGCCCCCGGCGAATTGCGGGTGTGGGAACAGGAGGTGGTCCTACCCACCTATGCGACCGGGGATCCGGAGCGTCTGCCGGTGTTTTTTGAGCGTCGGGTCTACCAGGGGTCGATCGGCAAGGTCTATCCCCTTCCGGCCATCGAATCCGTCAGCGATGTCGCCAAACCGCGGGCGTGGAAGGCCGTGATCCTCGAGAACGCCTGGCTGCAGGTCATCCTCCTGCCCGAACTTGGGGGCCGGATCCACCGGGTCTACGACAAGACGATCGGCTACGACGTCTTTTATCGTCAGGATGTCATCAAGCCGGCCCTGGTCGGCCTGGCGGGTCCGTGGGCCAGCGGCGGCGTGGAATTCAACTGGCCCCAGCACCACCGCCCCTCCACCTGGATGCCCACGGATGTTGCCATCGAACGGGAGGCCGATGGCGCGGTCACGGTGTGGATGGGTGAGCACGAGCCGATGGACCGCATGAAGGGCATGCACGGCATCCGCCTGCGGCCCGACAGCGTCCTGATCGAAAGCCGGGCGCGGATCGTTAACCGCACGCCCTTCACCCGCACCTTCCTGTGGTGGGCTAATGTCGCCGCCGAGGTCCATGACCAGTACCAGTCGTTCTTCCCCGCCGATGTGAGGTGGGTGGCCGACCACGCGGTGCGCGCCACCTCAACTTTTCCGGTGGCCACGGGCACCTATTACGGCGTGGACTACGGCGCGCGCCCCAGGGCCAACGACCTGTCGTGGTACCGCAATATCCCGGTGCCCACCAGTTACATGGTCCGGGATACCGCCTTTGATTTCTTTGGTGGCTATGACCACCGGGCTGGTGGCGGCTTTGTGCATGTGGCCGACCGCCACATCGCCCCCGGCAAGAAACAGTGGACCTGGGGCAACCATCCCTTCGGCCACGCCTGGGACCGGGAACTGACCGACCACGGCGGCCCCTACATCGAACTGATGGCCGGCGTCTACACCGACAACCAGCCGGATTTCACCTACCTGGCCCCCTACGAGACCCGCATCTTCAGCCAATGCTGGTGGCCCTTCCAGGCCCTCGGCCCGGTGCAGCAGGCCGATCGCGATCTGGCCCTGCGCTGCGTGGTGGAGGACGGCCGCCTGCGCCTCGGCGTGGCCGCGTCCTCAGATCATGGATCGCTGCGGGTACGGGTTGCTCGGCAGTCGGAGCATATTGAGATGCGAAAAGGAGCGGGGTCTCATCCCCTCCTGGTCGATCTGGACGTGGTTGTGGGGCCCGGGCAGCCGTGGGCGGGCGAGGTGAACCTCCCCGCCGGCCTGGAAGCCCACGAGCTGGTGGTGACGGTCACCGGTGCCCAGGTGGCCCTGACCTACCAGGCTCCCGTGCCTGCTGGCGAACTCGTGGTGCCGCCCGCCGCCAGTGAGCCACCCGAGCCTTCTGCTATCACCAGTCAGGAAACCTTGTTCCTGACCGGCGAGCACCTGGAGCAGTACCGCCACCCGACACGTTCCCCGGAGGCCTACTGGCAGGAAGCCCTGGCCCGCGATCCAGGGGATGCCCGCTGCAACATCGCCCTGGCCCACCGCTGGTTGAAGCGGGGCCGGGCGGTCGATGCCGTGCCCTTGCTGCGGGCCGCTATCGCTCGTTTGACCAGTCGTCATCCCAACCCCATCGATGGCGAGGCGCATTACCTCCTCGGCCTGGCCCTAGAGCAGGTCGGGGACGATACCGGTGCCTGGGCCGCCCACGCGAAGGCGACGTGGAACGCGGCCTGGCGCGGCGCGGCTTCGTACCGGCTGGCCTGCCTGGCGGGCCGTCGTGGCGATCATCGGCAGGTCCTGGCCTTCACCACCCAGGCCCTGGATGCCAACGGAGGCCATCAGGCCGCCCGGGCCCTGCGGGCCGCTTGGCTGCTCCGCCAGAACGCGCCGGATGCCGCCCGCGAAATCGCCGCCCTACGGGCTGCCGATCCCCTGGATCACCGGGCCGGCCACCTGGAGGCCCTCCGCACGGGCACCACCGACGTCTGGCTGGCCGCCTGCCGGACTGACCAGCAGACCCTGCTGGATGTGGCCCTCGACCACGCCGACGGCGGCCTGATGAAGGAAGCCCTGGCAGCCCTCCTGGCGGTGCCCGCGGCGCAGCGGGACCGGATGACCCTGCATACCCTGGCCTGGCTGACGGAGTGTCAGGGTGGGGATGGTCGGGACTTCCGCCTCGCCGCTCGCACCGCTCCGGAACCGCACCTGTTCCCCGTGCGCGTGGCCGAGGAGGCCATCCTGCGGGCTGGCGTCGCCGCCACCGGCGACGCCTGGCCCGCCCTGATGCTGGGCAATTACCTCCACGACAAACTGCGCTACGAGGAGGCGCTGACCGCGTGGGAGCTGGCCGTGGCCCGGGACCCCGCCTGCGCCCCGGCGTGGCGCAACCTCGGCATCGCCCGCCATGATCGACGGAACGATCCGGCGGCGGCCCTGGCCGCCTACGAAACGGCCTTCACGGCCGATCCGCAGAATGCCCGACTACTGTTTGAACTCGATCAGGTGGCCCGGCGCAACAGCCAGAGTCCGGTCGCCCGTTTGACCCGCCTGCTGGCCCACCCGGCCCTGGTCGCGCAGCGCGACGACCTGACCATCGAGGTGATCGGTCTGCTCAACACCCTCGGCCGCCATGACGAGGCCCGGACTCGCTTGGTGAGCCGGCGCTTCCACCCGTGGGAGGGCGGCGAGGGCAAGGTCATGGCCCAACATGTCGCCACTCACCTGGCCCTGTGCCGTCGGGCCCTGGCGGCCGGCGATGCGGCCACCGCCCGCACCTGGGCCGAGGCCGCCCTGGTGGATCCCCACCACCTGGGGGAGGCCAAGCACCTCCACGCGGCGCTGGCGGACATCCACTGGCACCTCGGCCGGGCCGCACGCCTGGCGGGAGATGGGGCCGCTGCGGCGGCATGGTTCACCCAGGCTGCCGAAGCGGACCGGGACTTCAGCGACATGGCCGTGCAGGCGGTGTCGCGCATGACCATCTACCAGGCCCTGGCCCTGCGCGACCTGGGCCGGGATGCCGAGGCTGCTGCAGCCTGCACCCGGCTTGAGGACCACGCCCGTCGCCTTGCCAGCACCCTGGCGAAGATTGATTATTTCGCCACTTCCCTGCCGGACCTGCTGGTGCTGCAGGTCGATCCCAACCTGCGGCAACAGGTTCAGGCGGCGTTCCTGGCCGCTGGGGCTGCCGTGGCCCGGGGTGGCGGCGGGTCGGAATTGGCGCGGGTCCACGACCTCGACCCCAGCCACCAGGAGGCAGCGGCACTCCTCGCCGACCTCACGCGGTTCCACGCCTGAAGTTTCGACGTCCCTGCGCCTCTTCAGTCACCGTCATCGCCCCCCCCGGGGCCCGTGGCCCGTGGCCCAGCGGACCGTCCCGCGTCGAGATCCTCTCGTCGCGGGACGGTGATCCCACGGTCGACCTCGCCGACATTGACCCCATTCCTGCTCGCTGAGTCCCCATGCATACGACCCTTGATCCTGCCGCCTCCTCCGCCCAGGCCCACCTGACGCCCTATGTTTGGCTGATTTCGGTGGTTGCTGCCTGCGGCGGTCTGCTGTTCGGGTACGACTGGGTCGTCATTGGCGGCGCGGCCAAGTTCTATGAGGCCCACTTCGGCCTGACGGATGCCTGGAGCATTGGCTGGGCCCAGGGCTGCGCCCTGCTCGGCTGCCTAGTGGGCGCCCTGGCGGCGGGTACCCTGAGCGACCGCTACGGGCGCAAGCCGGTGCTGCTCTTGGCGGCGATGGTGTTCGTGGTGTCATCGATCGGCATCGCCCTGGTGGACACCTTCACGGCCTTCTGGATCTGGCGCGTTCTCGGCGGCGTGGGCATCGGCCTGGCTTCCAACGTCTCGCCCCTCTACATCGCCGAAATCGCCCCGGCGCGGGTGCGCGGCATGCTCGTGTCCCTCAACCAGCTGACCATCGTCGTCGGAGTGTTTGCGGCCCAGATCGTCAACTGGTGGATCGCCGAGCCGGTACCCGCTGGCCTCACCCACGACGCTCTGACAGCGACCTGGAACGCCACCACCGGCTGGCGGTGGATGTTTGCCGCCTGCACCGTGCCCTCGGTGGTGTTCCTGATTGGCGCCTTGCTGGTGCCCGAAAGCCCCCGCTGGCTGCTGGGAGCCGGGCGTGACGAGGAGGCCCGCGCCGTCCTCGCCAAGGTTGGTGGGCAGGCCTATGGCGACCAGGCCCTGGCGGATATCCGCGCCTCCCTGGGGGCCCACACCGCCAGCCCGGGCCTGGCAGCCCTGTTCGACCGCCGTCTCCTGGGCGTGCTGATGCTCGGCTGCGGCCTGGCGGCCTTCCAGCAGTGGTGCGGCATCAACGTCATCTTCAATTACGCCGGCGAGATCTTCGCCCAGGCCGGTTACGACCTGAACGACGTGATGACCAACATCGTCGCCACCGGGGCCGTAAACCTGGTCTTCACCTTCGTCGCCATCGCCACCGTCGATCGTCTGGGTCGGCGAAAACTGCTGCTGATTGGCGCTTCGGCCCTGACGCTCATCTACATCGCCCTGGGCGCCTGCTACGCCGCGAAGGCCGCCGGTGCTGCCGTCCCGCCCATCGCCTTCCTGCTCCTGGTACTGGCGGCCATCGGCGCCTACGCCATGTCCTTGGCCCCAGTGGTGTGGGTGGTCATCAGCGAAATTTTTCCCACCCGCGTGCGCGGGGCCGCCATGTCGGTGGCGGTGGGCGTGTTGTGGATCGCCTGCTTCCTGCTGACGGTGACCTTTCCGGTCCTCAATGAACGCCTGGGCGCCGCCGGAACCTTTGGAACCTACGCCGGGATCTGCCTCCTGGGTCTGATCCTGGTGGCCCTGCGCCTGCCCGAAACCAAGGGACGTAGCCTGGAGGATATTGAGCGAGATCTGACCAAGCGTTGAGGGACTCCGAGGGATTGGCCCGGTGGGACTAGTCCTGCTGCAGATCCGTGGAATCCGTTAAGGAAAACCGCACCACCAGCTCATCCTTGGTGATGGCGCGGCAAGTTGAGGGGCCGTTCGGGTGGCATTCACCGCGATTGCCACAGTGCTGAGCCACCCGTGCCTGTGACGTTGAAGGGGATCGAAGAGACTTGAAGGTTGGTCCATCATGTCCTTCAAGCCTTTACTCGCCCTGATGGCCGTCCTGCCCCTCCACGCCGAGGTGGTCTTGCCGCCCCTGTTCTCGGATCATGCCGTCCTCCAGGCGGGGGACGGTACCCCGGTGTGGGGAACCGCGCGCGATGGCGAGCACGTGACGGTGACCATCGGTGGAGTGAGCGCCTCCACGGTGGCGGCGGATGGCCGGTGGCTGGTGCGTTTGCCCGCCCTCAAGGTTTCTGACACGGGCCAGGACCTGGTGGTGCGCGGGGATAACACGGTGACCGTGCGCGACGTGTTGGTGGGTGAGGTGTGGCTGTGCAGCGGCCAATCCAACATGGAGCGCGAGCTGGGTCCCCGGGATGGTCAGCCCCTGATCACCGAATGGGAAAAGGAGGCAGCCGCCGCCCAGGCCCCGAGCATCCGTTTCTTTACCGTCAAGCGCACCTCGCCGGCCATCCCCATTGCCGTGGCCGAGGGCACCTGGCAGGTCGTCACCCCCGCCACCGTCGCCAAGTGCTCGGCCGTGGGGTGGTTTTTCGCCCGGGCCCTGCACGAGGCCCGCCGCGAGCCCGTGGGTCTGGTGGTGAACGCCTGGGGCGGCTCGACCGCCGAGGGCTGGACCAGTCGCGAGGCCCTGAGCGCCGTACCCAGCCTCATGGACATCGTCACCAAGGCCGACCTGCAGATCGCCAACTACCCGGGCGCCCTCGCCAAGTTCAAGGCCGAGGAGGCCACCTTGATGGCCCAGTGGACCAAGGACGTGGCTGCCGCCAAGGCCGCCGGCAAGAAGGAACCGGGCAAGCCCCGTCCACCGTCGGATCCCCTGGGTGGCTACTTGGCGCCCATGACGCGCTTCAATGGCATGTTGCATCCCCTGCTGCCCCTCGGCCTTCGCGGTGTGATCTGGTATCAGGGTGAATCGAACGTCAGTCGGCATGAACAGTACCGGACCCTCTTGCCAACCATGCTCGACGATTGGCGGACCCGTTGGCAGCGCCCCGACCTGCCCCTGCTGATGGTGGAACTGGCACCCTATAAAGGCAGCAAACCGGACTTCCGCGAGGTCCAGCAGCGCTTGGCCCGGGAGATCCCGGGTGTGGGTCTGGTGACCACCGTCGATGTCGGTGACAGCAACGACATCCACCCGCCCAATAAGCGCCCGGTGGGCGAGCGCCTGGCCCTGCTGGCCCGCAAACAGGTCTATGGCGAGGACGTGGTGGCCAGCGGCCCCCGGTTTGCCAATGCCACCTTCCCGGCCGGCAAGGCCGTGGTGACGTTTACGGATCTTGCTGGCGGCCTCGTGGCCTCGGGCGGGGTTCTGAAGGGCTTTACCCTCGCGGGGGCCGACGGGAAGTTTATGGACGCCACGGCGACCATCGTCGGCGAGACGGTGGAAGTAACCGCCCCGGGGGTCGCCGCGCCCACGGCCGTGCGCTACGCCTGGGCCCCGGCTCCCGTGGCAACCCTCACCAGCAAGGCGGGTCTGCCAGCCTTCCCCTTCCGCAGCGATCAACCTGGTCTCTGACGGGAATCCACGGGCGGCCAGAATGCGAATGGGGGAGAGTCTGGGCGTGGGGATTCTCAGGGCTTGGCCCGGTGGGCGAGCAGATCCGCCAAGGAGGCCCAGCCTTGCTGCAGGTCCTCGGCCTCCGTCGAGGAGACCGTCACCGCCAACTGATCCTGGGCGATGGTGAGGGGAGTGGCGGGCACGGCCGGCTGGCCGGCCTGCATCCGATGGCTTTCGGGCGTGGGGGTGATGACGGTCTCGCCCGGGGCGTCGCGGTGCCAGGCATCGAGGGTCCGTGCGCCCTGGGTTACCCGGAGGTGCACCGTGGCGGCGTCGAGGTCCTCTACCGTGACTTGGACATCATCAGCGGCGTCGGCCGGGCCCAGTTCCACGACGGCGCGGCGGCGCAGGGCCGTGGGGGCCTTACCGGGGAGGTCCTCCTGGAGGCGCAGGTCCGTGACGGGGTGCTTCCAGTTCCGAAAGGGGGTCGGCACGACGGTGATGTGCGGCAGGTCCGTGGCATGGATACGCACGGCCAGGGCACCATAGCGGTAGCGGCCCTTGCCGAGGTCCTTCAGAGTCGTGGGGGTGGTGCTGCCGAGGGCGAGAACCGTCTCCAGGCCCAGGGCTGGAGCGTCGGCGGGGCCGGCGATGTCGAGCACCCCGACCACCCGATCCGGCAGGCCGATCCACACCTGACGGCCCCGCCAGGCGGATACCGCCCCACGCTGCGACGAGGCGGGGCGGTGGAGGGCATAGGATCCGGCGATGACACTCCAGGTCCGGCCCACCACTTGTGCGGGCCGTAGGTCATTGGTCAGCCAGGCCGAGGCCAGGGCGCGGGCATTCCACACCCCATCGCCCGTGTCGGGGGCCTCCTCCAGGCGAACGCGGGGCGCGAGGCTGCGGGTGAACTGGCCGCGTTGTCCCTGATCATCGAGCATCTGTACGCCCATGAGGGTCGGTAGGCCCGGTTCATCGCTGGGAATGGGGCGCAGGGAGGCCGCATAGGAGAACCGTCCGTACCAGGCCCGGGGGCCGTCGATGTTGCGGTCTGGGGCCGTGTAGTGATTCGGCAGGGGCTGACCCGGCTGGAGGTCGCGGCGGTACCACGTCAGCTGGTCTAGCACCTTGGGCCAGCGGCGACGCAGTTCGCCGGAGGTGAGGCGGCGGGCCAGGTCCCGATCCCGCATGTCCGTCAAAACCGGCAGGTCGGCGATGGCCACTACGGATTCCGCGCCATAGGTGTCCCCCGTTGCCGCCCAACCGGCCTTCCAGGAGGGCACCGTCCAGAATTCGCTGCCATGGCTGCTGGTCACGGGGCCGTACCAGGCGGTGCGGGCCAGGAGGCTGCGGTACCAAGGATCGCCGGTCTGCCGCAGCAGGCGGGCCAGGAACAGGGTGTCCATGTCGTGGTAGTGGGTGCATTCGTTCTGGGAGCCGAAGTAGGCCACCGCGCCATCCGGATACATGTGCTGGGCCGCACCCTCGGCCCAGGAACGGGCATTGGCCTGCAGTTCCGGGCGTTGGAGGTAGGTGCCTAGGGCCTCGAAGGCCACCGCCAGGGCGAGGTCGACATTGATCCATCGCGGGGGAGTCGCCTGGTGGGCGGTCCCCAGTAGGTCTGCTAGGCGGCGGAGTTCGCCTTCGACGGCCTCGGCCTCCAGGTCCGGGACCACACGACGCACCTCCACCAGGGTCGGGAGGCTGCTGGCCAGGGCGAAGGCATCGAGGGCCGGATGCCGCAGGTCATCACCCGCCTGCTGGAGGTCAGTGACGATGCGGCGCACCTGGCGGGTCAGGTCTTCGCGTACGGCCACCTGGCCTCGTAGGGGACTGGCGGGGTTGGCCCAGAGCCACAGGGCGGCTCGCAGGCGGTCTGCCCCATCCCGGGTGGAGCCGCGTCGGGCGGCATCCGTGGCCCCGTCCGGCACGCTGACCTCGCGTTCCATGGCCGACTGGTAGCCCTGCACCAGGGCCTCCAGATAGGGATTGTCGTGGGTCGTGAGGGGCGGCTGCAGACAGGTCGGGGCGATCGACTCGCCCGCCGAGAGCAGGGTGCCGAGGATCAGGAGGGCCAGGGTACGCATGGGAATGCCTCAGGCTTTCACGGCGTTGGTGATGCGCAGGGCCACGGGATTGGCCCACCGTCGGTTGTCGTAGGGCCGGTAGCAGCACACGGCGCTGATGTGGAGGCGATCCTCCTGGGTCCAGCGGGTCCTCACCTCGCGGTCCGGGTCGTGCTCCAAAACTTGGCCGTTTTGCCCGACGATCTCCACGATGCTGGCCGGTCCGGTGGCGACTCCACCCAGGACGATCTCACGGCGTTCGCCGTAGGGCCACCCCCCATCGAGGAAAGCGTAGACGGTGGTGCTGCCATCGGCCTCGGTCCGGCCGGTGTAGCGGACCCCTGGTTCCTGCCGTACGACCCAGGGTCGGACGCCGTGGATGGCCTCGCTATTGAAGAACATCCAGGTCCCGAGTTCTTCCAACACACGCTCCTGTTCCACCGGCACTCGGCCCCGGGAATCGGGGGTGATATTCAGCAGAAGGTTCCCACCCCGGGCCCGCGTTTCGATGAGCAGGCGAATGAGGTCACCGCCGCTTTTGGTGGTGTCATTGGTCGGCTTGTAGCTCCAGCCATCACCGATGGTCACGCAGTATTCCCACGGGCCGGCAGGGTCGTGCTCGGGCAGATGTTGCTCCGGGGTAGCCATGGCGCCGCGGGTCACCAGGCAGTTCGGTTGGAGGTCCCACACATCGTCCCGCAGAACCTCGGGTGGGCCGTCGAAGAACATCAGGTCGATGGGGCCGTAGGTGGTCAGTAGCTCTCGCACCTGGGCGCGATTGTGAGCCATCAGTCCCGGGTTGTTGGCGGGCACCACCTCCGGCGTGGCGAAGTGGAGGTCCTTTCTTTGCTGACGGCACCACCACAGGTCATAGGGTGAGAAGTAATGGCCATAGGCCAAACCCTGGCGACGACAGGCGGCGATGAGTTCCCCGGTCACATCCCGGGCCAGGGGCGTGGCACCGACCTGGAATCCCGTGGTGGCGGTGGGCCACCAGCAGAAGCCGCTGTGGTGCTTGGTGGTGAACACCAGGTAGCGCATGCCCGCCAGGCGGGCCAGACGGGCGATGGCCCCGGCATCGAAGTCTGGCGCTTCCAGGGTGCCCGGGCCTTCAGCGATGAAGCGGTCCACGAGCCGGGTATCAGCGCCGCACATCCAGTGGCTGATGACCGTGCCGTACTGCACGTCCAGGCCCCAGTGGACGAACAGTCCCAGACCGAGGTCCTGGAACCACGCGGTGCGCGTGGGGTCATTGCGGGAACGGTAGCCCACGAGGGCATCCGGGGCGATGGTGATGTCGACGAGGGTCATGCCCCCAGTCTTGGGAAGCCGGCCCCCCGGGGCCATAGACCCCACGATGATTTCTTGGTAGAAAATCACCATGGCGGGTGATCAAGACGTCCCACTTGTTCCACTTCCGGTCCATCGCATGGGCGGTGGCATGGTGCATTTTCCGCCGGAACCGTCCTTGGCAGGATTCCACGTCGATCCGTTGATGATCCGGCGCTACCGCCTCGATGCCCGCTGGCGGGGACAGGAGGTCGCCGATCCTTTCCATCGTCTCTACATCGTCCACGACGGCGAGGCGTGGTGGTCTGATGCCGCTGGCCCACGCCACCTGGGGCCGGGCCGGGCGGTGTTGGTGCCAGCCCTGACCCGCCATGCCTACCGCTGCCAGGCGGTGGAACTGACCGTGGTGCATTTCCACGCCGCCCGGGGCAGCCAGGACCCATTTCCGGTCGGCCTCCATGAACGACCCTGGACCCTCGGGGACGATGTTGTCCGTCGTCTGCACCAGGCTTGTCCCCCAAGCGGCCCTGCCGCCGGCCTGATCGCCCGCCGTGCCCTCCTGGATCTGCTGATCCCCTTTGCAGATCTGCTGGCCCTGGCGGAAGATCCCCTGCGGGTGCCATTTCGCGGGGTCCTGGCGGTCATCGAATCCGAGGTCCCCGGACAGCCCGTGCCCATCCCTGCCCTGGCGACCATGATGGGCCTGGGGGCCAACCAGTTCACCCGCCGCTTTCGCGCCGCCTTCGGGCAGACCCCTGTCCGCTACCGCCGATCCCGCCGCCTGGCCCGGGCTCAGCACCTCCTGCGGGATCCCGCCCAGACCCTCGAACGGGTCGCCGAGGTCTGTGGCTTCAGTGACGCTTTCCACCTCAATAAGGTTTTCCGCCAGGATCTGGGCCTGACCCCCAGCGAATTTCGACGCCAGGCAGCCACCTGGTAGGGCCCGATCCTGGCCCTTGTCCGCCGTCACGACGACGAGGATGCCGGTATGTCCGAACTGCAGGTGATTGAAGTGCGCGGCGCCGCCGAGCACAACCTCAAGAACGTCGACCTCGACCTGCCAAAGAAGCAGTTGGTGGTGTTCACCGGCCCCTCGGGCAGCGGTAAGTCGTCCATGGCCTTCGACACCATCTACGCCGAAGGCCAGCGGCGCTATGTGGAGAGCCTGTCCGCCTACGCCCGCCAGTTCCTCGGTCAGTTGGAGAAGCCCAAGTACGAATCGATCCGGGGCTTGGCCCCGACCATCGCCATCGAGCAGAAGTCCGCCTCCAAGAACCCCCGCTCCACCGTCGGCACCATCACCGAGGTCCATGACTACCTGCGCGTGCTGTGGGCTCGGGCGGGTGTGCAGCATTGCGACGGCTGCGGGGCCAAGGTCGGCAAGCGCAGCGCCCAGGAAATCGTCGACGCCGTCATGGCCCTGCCGACCGAGAGCCGCATCCTGGTCCTGGCGCCCAAAATCGGCGACCGTAAGGGCGAGCACAGCGACCTCCTCGACCGGGCCAAGAAGGCCGGCTTCACCCGCGTCCGCATCGATGGCGAGGAGAAGACCCTCGACGGCCCGCCCATCGCCCTCAACAAGAAGCTCAAGCACCGCATCGAACTGGTGGTGGACCGCCTGGTCATCAAGGACGGCATCCGCCCGCGCCTGGCGGATTCCGTCGAGACGGCCCTGCGCGAGGGCGAGGGTAAAATGCTGGTCGGTATCCTCCCCGCCAAGGAGGCACCGGTGGGCACCATTGGTCGTGACCAGTTCTTCTCCGAACATTGTTACTGCCAGGCCTGCGACCGGTCCTTTCCCGACCTGGAACCGAACTCGTTCTCCTTCAATTCCCCCGTGGGAGCCTGCCCCGCCTGCAAGGGCCTGGGGGCGACCACCGCCGTCGATCTCAAGAAACTGATCGTCCCGCACCTATCCATCAACGATGGCGCCATCGCCTGTTGGGGCGAGCTGGGGGACGAGGATCGCACCGCCTGGCATGTGGAATACCGCCGCAATATCCTCGATGCTATTAAGGTGCCGGTGGATAAGCCGTGGTCGAAGTTGTCGGACAAGCACAAGAACCTGGTGCTCTATGGCGTCGAAGAGCGGGTGAAGGTCGATTGGACCACCACCAACGGCGCGGGGACATTCAACACCAAGTTCGATGGGGTCGTCCACTGGCTGACCCGTCAGTGGGAGGAAGCCGCCAACGACGGGAAGCGGGAGAACCTGTCGAAATATTTCAGCGACACGCCCTGCGAGGTTTGTCGTGGTACCCGTCTCGGAGCCGCCTCGGCGGCGGTGCGCTTCGCCGAGGTGACCCTGCCGGACCTGTGCCACCGGACCATCGGCGAGGCGTCCCAGTTCTTTGCCGACGCGCCCCTGACCGGCGCGGCCAAGGCCATCGCCACGGGCGTCCTCAAAGAAGTGCAGGCCCGCCTGCGCTTTCTCATCAACGTCGGTCTCGACTACCTGACCCTCGACCGCGCCGGCCCGACCCTCTCGGGGGGCGAGGCCCAGCGCATCCGTCTGGCGTCCCAGATTGGGAGCGAATTAACGGGCGTATTGTACGTCCTGGACGAGCCCTCCATCGGCCTGCACCAGCGCGACAATGACAAGCTGATCGAAACCCTGAAACACCTCCGCGACATCGGCAACAGCGTCCTGGTCGTTGAGCACGATGAGGACACCATCCGCGCCGCCGACTACCTGGTGGACTTCGGGCCCGGGGCAGGTGAACGCGGCGGCCAGGTCGTTTACGCCGGGCCGGTCGAGGGCGTCCTCAAGGCCGAGGGCAGCATCACCGGTGCCTACCTGTCAGGTCGCATGGAAATCACCGTCCCGGCCAAGCGCCGGAAAGGCAATGGCACCTGGTTGTCCGTCACGAACTGCCGGGCCAATAACCTACGCGGCATCGATGTGAAAATCCCCCTCGGGACGCTGACCTGTCTGACGGGGGTCAGCGGGGCGGGGAAGTCATCATTCCTCAACCACATCCTGTCGCCGGCCTTGGGGAATCACTTCAATGGCAGCCAGGACCCCGTGGGTCTGCACGACGCCATCACGGGCCTCGATGAGTTGGACAAGGTCATTCATATCGACCAACAGCCCATCGGCCGCACGCCGCGCTCCAACCCGGCCACCTACACCAAGGTCTGGGACCACATCCGGAACGTCTTCGCCGAGACCCGCGAGGCCAAGCTCTACGGCTACGGGCCGTCGCGTTTCTCTTTCAACGTCAAGGGCGGCCGCTGCGAAGCCTGCGAGGGTGACGGTGTTAAACAGGTTGAGATGCATTTCTTGGCCGACGTGTTCGTGCCCTGCGAAGTCTGCCACGGCAAACGTTTCAACGAGCAGACCCTGCGGGTGGCTTATAAGAATAAAACCATTGCCGACGTGCTGAACATGCCCGTGGAGCAGGCTCACCGCCACTTCCACGCCCACACGCCCATCGCCCGCGTCCTCCAGACCATGATCGACGTCGGCCTGGATTACCTGCGCCTGGGCCAAGCCGCCACGACCCTCTCGGGTGGTGAAGCCCAGCGCATCAAGTTGTCCCGCGAACTCGCCAAGCGAGCCACGGGCAAGACCCTCTACATCCTCGACGAGCCCAGCACGGGGCTGCATTTCGAGGACGTCCGTAAACTCTTGGAAGTCCTCACCCGCCTGGTGGAGGGCGGCAACACCGTGGTCGTCATCGAGCACAACCTCGACATCATCAAAACCGCCGACCATCTCATCGACCTCGGTCCCGAGGGTGGCATGCGCGGCGGCCAACTGATCGCACAAGGCACCCCCGAGCAGGTCGCCAAAGTCGCCGCCAGCCATACGGGAAGATTTTTGAAGCGGATGCTGTAAGCCCCTCTGGCATCAAGGGTAGATCTCCATTTTGCACGCCCTGAGTCTCCCCATGGACATCCATGTGCTGGTGGTTGAGGTGCCTCATGGGAGGCTGGGTGGTCATCCTGAGGGGGGCATCAGTGCCCCCATCTCCCTCTGGGGTTGCCACCCTTTGCGATCATGCCCAATGCAGGGTACACTCCATGAATGTACGCCCTCTCTTGTCCGTTTTCAGGTGGCGGTCATCGATTCAGGTGCGCCTTTACCCTGATCGAACTGTTGGTCGTCATCACCGTCATTGCCATCCTGACCGGCATTCTGTTACCTGCCGTTGGGATTGTCCGCGATTCGGCACGTTCGACGAAATGCGTTTCAAACCTGCGTCAAATGGCGATAGCGAATTCCGGCTATGCCATTGAGTGGGA
>CAIUVD010000016.1 GCA_903902515.1 uncultured Planctomycetota bacterium
GTCCTTGCGCGTCACGCTGGTCATGCCGTACCCAGGCGCGACCTTGGCGTTGGGATTGACCACCGACTCCAGGATCAGCGCGCGCTCCAGGCGCTTGCCCAAACCGCGCAGATCGGGGCCGATGCCGCCGCCGTCCAGACGTGGCTTAACCAGCGGATGGAGGACCCCGCCGTCGTCCTGTTCACGGGTGGAGCGGCTGGGGGCCTGTTGGGTCAGATGGCCCCAGCCCTGATCGCCCCTCGGCGGGATGGCACCCCCGGCACCATCGACCTCAGCACCTGGCGCGGCGCGCCGGCCCTGCTGGTATTCGGGGCCACCTGGTCCGAGGCCTGTGCCACCCTTCCGGCGCAGCTGCCGCCGGGGGTTCCTAAAACCTTGTGGGTCCTGTTGGATGGGCCGGAAACCATGGCCGGGATCCCGGCTTGGCGGAGTCGCCACGGGGTGACGGCGGCCATGGTCGGCGAAGGTCGGGGTTGGGATGGGGAGTTGGACGACGCCTGGCGGATCGAGCAGATTCCCACCCTGGTGTTGCTGGATGCCCAGGGGCGGATTACCGCCCTCGGACCGCCGGAGGCCATCCTCCCGCGCCTGGGTCTGGGGAAGGCCGTGGCTCCCGAGACGGATGTGGTGCTTCCGTGACCGGTTTTGGGGTGTGTGAAGGACTCGACCCTGCCTTGCCCGGGGCGGATTGCCGGGGGTTGGGGGCTCTCGTACCCTTTCGCCACGCACCATGACTGGCCAAACGATTGATGAAGATTTCCGGTATGGACAGCTGGCCATTGAAGGTCGGCTGATCACTCCGGACCAGTTTGATGCGTCCATGGATAAGGCCCGGACCATCGGCAAGCCCCTGGCTGAAGTCCTGGTTGCCGACAGTCTCCTCGACCTCGCGACCGCCGACCGCATGACCAAGGCCCTGAAGCGCATCCTGCGGGATGAGCGGGCGAAGTCTGAGGGCGGCGTGCTGATGAAGAAGCAGATCGGGGGCTATAAACTGGTCCGCCGCATCGGCGAAGGCGGCATGGGCGAGGTTTACCTGGCCGAGCAGTTGACCATGCACCGCACGGTCGCTCTCAAGATCCTCCATGCCAAGTGGGCCGATGACGAGGAGTTCCGCAAGCGCTTTCTCCTTGAGGCCCGGGCCGTCGGCAAGTTGTCGCATCAGAACCTGATTCAGGTCTTTGATGTGGGCAAATACCAGGGTTTGTACTATTTTTCGATGGAGTTCATCGACGGCGTGACCGTGGATGACCTGATCCGTCATGAGGGCAGCCTGGGGGTCGAGAAGGTCATCGACATCACCCTCCAGGTGTGCGAAGCCCTGACCTACCTGTCGGTCCATGGGATCGTCCACCGCGACATCAAGCCGGCCAACATCATGATGACCAAGGATGGTCTGGTGAAGTTGGGCGATTTCGGGTTCATCCAGTCGGGGTATGACGCGGAATTGATGCAGGAGGGGTCGACCATCGGCACCCCCGACTACATCAGCCCGGAACAGGCCCGGGGCGAGCGCAACCTCGATGTCCGCAGCGACATTTACAGCCTCGGCGCGTCCCTGTTCCACATGGTCGCTGGACGCACCCTCTACACCGGCTCGTGCAGCAAGGTGATGCGGGACCACATCGAATCCCAGCCGCCGGATCTGCGGAAACTCAGCCCGAACCTGCCCCAGGGCTTGGTGCGGATCATCGAGAAGATGACCGCCAAGCTGCCCATCGACCGCCACCAGTCCCCGGCGGAAGTGGCCAAGGAACTGGAAGTCCTGAAAATTGAATTGGCGGGCGGGGAAGGATCCCTCCCGACCTCCCGCAGCGGCATTCTCAACATTATCGCCGCCGAGAAAGATCGCATTGACGATTTAGAGCGACAGTTGTCGAAGGCCGGTACCCGAGTGCTGGTGTGGCAGACCGCCGCCGCCCTGGGCTGGATCGCCTTCACCCTGGCAATTTTGCGGCTGATCATCCGCTGACGCGTTGAAGTCAGGCCCGTTTCCAGCGGCTCAAGATGGTGGAGCCCAGAAGCCGGGGTGCGGTTTCCGGGACCCATTGCAGGCCATCCGCCATGTGGCTGACGCCGGGCCCCTGGGCCACCGGCAGGCCGCCACCCAGGGTCACGCCGCCCTGATAAATTTCGAGTCGGTCGTACAGTCCTGCGGCCAGAAACGCGGCGTGCAGGCGGGCTCCGCCTTCGACCAGCACCTCATTGAGACCCCAGCCCCCAAGGGTCCGGCCGAGGCGCACCAGATCGTGGAGATCCTCCATCGCCAGGCCGTCGGCTCCCCAGGCTTTCAGGCCGGCGATGTCGGTGGCGGGATCGTGGACCACCAGCAGGGGGGCCTTATCGAGGGTGGTCAGGAGCCGGGCGTCCTCGGCCAGATCCGGGTTGCGGGATACCACGACCCGCAGGGGGGTACCGCTGCCCAGACGACGGCGGGGTTGGCTGGCCAACAGGCTGGGATCGTCGGTGCGGGCGGTGCCGCCGCCGATCAGGATGGCATCGAAAGCCCGGCGGCGGCGGCGCGACAGGGCCAAGGCCTCGGGATGACTGATCCAGCCGCTATGTCCGCTGCCGGTGGCTAGGCAGCCATCGAGGGTCATGGCCCATTTGCCGGTAAAACGCGGGCGTTTATCGGTCATCCGCCGGAGGAAGCCGCCGTGGAGGTGCTGGATCTGTTCGGCCAAGACACCGGATTCCCAGGCGATCCCGGCAGCGGCGAAGGCCTCCCGCGAGTTCGGTTGGTGGGGATCTTCGACGCCGACCACTATCCGGGCGATGCCGGCGGCGATCAGGGCCGGGGCGCAGGCGGTTTCCCCCGGAATCGACCGAGCCGTGCAGGGGGCCAGGGTGACGTAGGCCATGGCTCCCCGGGGGTCGAAGCCCTGACGTCGGGCGTCTGCCAGGGCCGCAACCTCGGCGTGGATCTGGCCGCTCGGGCTGCGGGGACCGGTGGCCCCGGAGCCGAGGATGTGGCCATCACGGACCAGGACGCACCCCACCGCCGGATTGGGCCAGGTGGTGCCGAGGGCGGTGGAGGCGACCCGGATCGCCCGGGTCATCCAACGAGCATCGGCCGCGCCGGTCATCAGCGCGGATGGTCCTTGGCCAGGCGGTCGAGGACGGCGTTGACCAGCTTGGCGGTCTTGTCTTCGCTACCGAAACGCTTGGCCATCTCGACCGCTTCGTTGATCGCCACCTTGGGGGGGGTGACGGTGTCGTAGAGGATCTCAAAAGCCCCGAGGCGCAGGATGTTGCGATCGACGGCGGCTAACCGGTGGATGGTCCAGTTGGTCAGCCGCTTATCGATGGCCGCGTCGATCGGGACGCGGTTGACGATGAAGCCGGAAAACCACTCCGCCGCCTGGGTTTCCACGGCCTCGGACACGGGTTCGTCGTCGCTGGGCAGCAACCGACCATCATCCTGGTACTTGTTCTGTTCGTAGGCGTAAAACAACTGTAGGGCCCGGTCCCGGGCGGCACGACGGACGGCGATGGAAGCCTTGGCCGCGGCCGGATCCGCGGTCACAGTTGCTCCAGGAGGGTCAGCATCTCGATGGCGACCAGGGCGGCTTCGGCGCCCTTGTTGCCAGCCTTGCCGCCGGCCCGGGCTGCCGCCTGCTCAGTGGTGTCGGTGGTCAAAACCCCGAAAATCACCGGCTTGCCGCTGTCCATGCCGACCTTGGCCAGGCCCTTGGCGCATTCGCCGGCCACATAATCAAAATGGGGGGTGTCGCCCCGGATAACCGCGCCGACGGCGATCACGGCGTCATGCTTGGCGACCAGTTTCTGGGCCACGAC
Organism: uncultured Planctomycetota bacterium; assembly: GCA_903902515.1. GTDB lineage: Bacteria > Planctomycetota > UBA11346 > UBA11346 > UBA11346 > CAIUVD01. Next base: position 3,799 of record CAIUVD010000016.1, read on the forward strand.
CGGCAGTTCCCAAGCCCCGGGCACACGGACCACGGTGATAGCTTCCAGGGGCACGCCCTGGCGAGTCAGGACGTCGACGGCGCCGCTGACCAGCTGCTCGACAATGGTGGCGTTGAAGCGGCTGGCGGCGATGGCGTAGCGCTTGCCCGGAAGGGGCGACAAAGAACCGGAAATCGTAGGCATGGGGCGGGGATCCTAGGACGACCGCCCTCCGGGCAAGGAGGTCACCCTTCCAGAATCACCACAGCCACCGCCATGCCGTCGCTGTGGCTGACGCTGGCGTGGTGGCGGGTCGCCCCCAGGCGGGCGGCGACCTCGGCGGCGACGCCCGTCAGGACCAGGCGAGGGGGCTGGCGATCGTTGGCGGGCAGCAGGGCGATGTCCGTCAGGCGCACGCCCTGAGCCCAGCCGGTGCCGAGGGCCTTCATGGTCGCTTCCTTGACTGCCCAGCGGGCCGCCAGGCGTTCCGCCGGGTCCTTGGCAGAACGGGCGTAGGCCTGTTCCTCGGCGGTATAGGTACGGTCGAGGAAGGTTTGTCCGTGGCGGTCGCAGACGCCCCGGATACGGGCAATCCCAATCAGGTCGGTACCCAGGCCAAGAATCATCGGGAACCCGCCAGGATCCGCCAATCCCGGGTCCACCACCAGCGGGGATCCAGATCCGGGCCGGGGGTGGTGCGGATCAGCACCGGGGATCCGGCGAGACGGGTCGTGAGGAGGTCGATCACCACCTGGCCGTCCTGGGACGTGGCGGCAACCGTCCAGGGGGAGCCAGATGACGAGCCCGTCAGCACGCCAGCGGCGGTGATTTCCGTGCGCACGGCCCCGGCGGCCAGGGGCTCCCCGGCTTCCGTGAGGGTGAGGGCGAGGATGGTCTGGGGCGTGGCGGGGGTCCACCGCAGGCGCAGGCCGCCGGTGGTGGCCTGGAGCTGGATCGGGCCGAGGCCGGGATGGTTTTCAGGATTTGGACCGGGGATCCAGGCCCGGGCTCCGCCGCCGAGGGGGGGCAGCAGTACGCGGCGGGCACCCTCATCATCCAGGACCAGGGCGCCGTCGGGTAACGGCTGGACCCGTAGGCCGGGCCGGGGATCGATGGGCGTGAGGCCCCGCAGGGTGCCATCACGAGCCAGGTGGAGGACTCCCACCGCCCCGTCCTTGGTGCCGACCACGGCGGCGGCGCCCTGGCCGTCGTCCGACAGGCTCAGGACCTCAAGGCCCGGCGGCAGGCCGACGGACCATGCCACGCTACCTCCCGCGAGGTTGATCCCGGCGAGCGCCGAACGTTCGGGCCCGGCCTGGCCGTTGATCACCACCTGATCGCCGAGGATCAGGTGTTCATGAATGGTAGGCCAATCACCATAGCGACGGCGTTCGCGGCCCGAAGAACGGTCGAGGAGGATGAGGGGACCGGCGTTACTCACGGCCCACACGCCATCACCAGACACGGCTAGGACCCGAGCAGCTTCCTCGGACCCCCAGGCCTGGCGTACTTCCCCCAGGTCGGCCCGTTGGACGGAGGCTCCGGTACTGGTGAACAGGTCCTGGCCACTGACCAGGCCCTCATCGGCATCGAGGGGTACCTCGGCGACCACCGAGCCGTGCTGGGGATCCAGGAGGTGGCTCCGGCCTTCGCCGGGCAGCCACAGCAGGCCGCGGGTCATGCGGGCCCGGGCTAGGCGGTCTCCCAGGGCCGGCTGGCGCCAACGTTCGGCACCGGTCACGGCATCCCGCGCCACGAGGTCGGGGCCATCGGTCAGGATGACGAGGCCGTGAAGCAGCAGCGGCCGGGCGGGCAGGCCTTCGGCGGTGGCCGGAGCGATGGCCTGGCGCCAGCGCCGGGCGCCGGTGGTGGCGTCGAGGGATTCAACCCACAGGCCCTCGGGGGCGGCCTGGAGGGCCCGTCCGCCGCTCCGCAGAATTCCAGTCGGCCACACCAGAACCGTGGCGGCGTCCGCCGCCACCGGGGCTACCAGTTCGCCCCCGAGGGTACCTTGGCAGGTGACTTCGGTGGCCCCCCGGCGGACGACGGCGGTGAAGGAGCCCCGGACTCCGAGGGCGATCACTGCCGGCATCAGGTCGCCGGTGAAGGAGCGCATCTCCTGACCGTTGAGGCGCAGCAGGATGTCGCCGGACTGGAGGCCCGCCGCGGCCGCCGAGGACCCCGGAATAACCTGGGCCAAGGCCACGCCCTCGCCCCGGCCATCGCCCGATTGGACGCCCAGCAGGGGGCGGCCGGGCCGCCGCCACCATTGCTCGCGGCCGGTGGTCAGATCGTAGGCCGCCAGCACGCCGTCGATGTAACTGAACAGCCGCTCTCCCGCGACCAACGAACCGGGGGCCCGGCGGCCCTTGAGGTCCCAGGCGACACCGGGTTTGGCGGAGGTGCTCGGGGCTTCCGGCCAGATCCAGGCCCCGCCCTGGTGGGCCTTGGCCAAGAGACGGAGATCGACGGCGACTCCGGCCGGGCCGTCAAAGAGGGTCGGGGGCCCGGCCAAGACCTGGGCCATGGCCGCTGAGCGCACGGCCTGATCCGTTGTCAGCAGGCCCCGCCAGTAGGTGTGTTCGGGTTCCAGGCCCGGGTCTCGGCGGGCCACCTCGGCGAACTGAGCCAACAACCGGGCCTGGTCCTCGGGCTGCTGGGGTTTTTCCAACTGGCGACGCAGCAGGCCGGCGGCCTTGCGGGCGTATTCTAAGGGGGCCCCGAGGCGTAGGGCGGTCATGGACCACTGTAGCGCTTCGGCGGGTTGTTGGCTGCCGGTGCTGAGGGAGGCCAGGGCGGCGGCGGCATTCCAGGAACCTGCTTCGGCGGCGGCCGTCAGTCGGCGGCGGGCGGGGCCCGGATCGCCCCAGGCGCTGATGACCGTGCCCGCCTCTTGGGCCTGGACGGTGATCAGCCAATCGTCGATGGCGACGGCACTGGTGGGCGAGGTCGTGCCCCAGGAACTGAGGATGGTGCCCCGGGTCCGGTCCACCGTGGCCAGCAGGTCGGGGGTCGAAATCAGCAAGGACGTGGGTCCGGCCTGGAGCGCATTGGCCGCCAGGGGCGCGTCCCAGCGGGCGGAGCGCTGGACCAGGTCGAGCGCGATCAGGCGGTTGCCGCCCAGCCAGGCGACTCCGTCACCAACGCCGAGGACCGTGCCGGCGGCCCCATCGCCCCGGTAGGTCACGGGGGCATTGAGGCCGTCGATGAGGAGCAATTGACCGGGAGCGTCCGTGGGGGACGCCGCCGCCCACCGACCATCGCTGCGCAGGGCGCCGTTGCGGCCTCGCTCGGGATCATCCAGGCCGGCGGAATCCGGGAGATCCGCCCGGTAGGTCCAGATGCGCTCGCAGCGACCGCTGGATGTGAGACGTACCAGACGGCCGAAATCTCCGAGGAGGAGGAGTCCGCCCTGGTGGACGGCCAGTTGCGGGTGGCGGCGGTCCTGGGCCTGGCCGCCCCAGCCCCGAGGTCCGCCCGCCTGACCGACGGTGGTCGACCAAGCGAGGGCGCCATTGGCGAGGTGCCAAGCCAGGACCCGAACCGATGAGGATTCGCCGTCGGAGGTTTGGACCGCCACCATCACCAGCCCATCGAGGATGACCGGGGCCGAGGGCGCGATGCCGAAGCCCAGGTCGTCGCTTTGGCCGCGCCAGCGCAGGCCACCAGCCCGATCGCAGCGGACCACGGAGAGCCGTTGATCCCGCAGGCCGACGGCCACCCAGCCGTCCTCCAGGGGAGCCGGGCGGCAAGAATCCGCCAGCAAGGGCTGGTCCCCGAGGAGCAGGGGATCGCCCTGGGCCCGGCCCAGGAGGTGGTCCATGACCACCAGGCGCTGGCCATCGCTGACGGCGGTGACCTCCCCGAGGGGGCGGCCGAAAACGGTCCGCAGGTTGGCGGCGGATTCCTTACGTCGCCGGGCGTTGGGCCCGGGAGTCCCCGTGGGTGCGCGGGGCGAGAGGATGGCGCTCCAGGCCCGGGACAGGCCCTCCAGGCCGTTGGGGGCGGCGGGCTCGGCGGAGGGCTGGGCCAGGAGGTCCGCCAGGCGGAGGCGTTCATCCCGGCCGATGGAAGTCGGCGGACTGGCGGCCAGGGCCCGCAGGGCAGCTCCGGGCCGACCCCGATCCCAGGCCCGGGTCGCCAGGCGTTGCCAGGCCCGACCGGCAGCGGCGGTGCCGGGAAATCCGAGGGCGACCCGTTCGAGGGCCGGATCGTCCTGGGCGGCGGCTTCCGCCAGCCCGGCCCGTTCCTCGTAGAGGGCGACAAACCGCCGGTCTAGGCCGGCGTCAGTCAGGGCCTTGGCCATCACCCGGGCCAGGGGCAGGGCCCCATCGGCGGTCTCCAGCAGGGCTTGGCCGTGCCGTTCGAGCAGTCCGGCGGCGCGCTCCAGGAGGGGGCCCTCATCCCCAGGCCCGGCCTTGGCCAGATCCGCCAATAATTCCTGGGATTCTTTACGGATCTCGAATGAGGTCGGCAACTGCAGGTCGGCGGCCAGCATCCAGGGCGCGAGGGCCAGCAGCAGGAGGGAACGGGAAGGCATCATGGGACGAGGATAATCCGGCCGGTGGTGCGGATTGGGGCCCCGACGACCACCGGCGGCGAGCCGGCGGACCAGACGCCCGTCCGGTAGGCGGCGGCCAAACGGGTGGCGACGGCCTCATCGGGCAGGCGGCCACCGGTTTTGGCGAGTTCATCGACCAGGGGCGAAATCAGCAATTGGGTTACCGGGCCCCCCGGATCGTGGGGCGCCGGATTTTGCATCAGCCACCCGGGAGGAGTGGGAAGACGGCGGCGGGCCCGGGCGGATTCAATTTCCCACCAGCAGGGGACATGATGGGGAGGCAGGGGTTGCTGCCGTTCATCGGTCGTTCGCCACCAGGCGGGACCCGAGGGGCGGTCGGCGGTCTGCAGCGGGCCCGAGACGGCCTGGCCCCGTTCGTCGATGGTCAGGGTTTGAAAACGCCACAGGGCGCCATCCCAGCGACCCAGGTGGTACTCTCCGGCGTGGTCGAATCCCAACTGGGAATCCTGACCGACGGCATCACCGTTGCGATAGGCCATGCCCTGTCCCGCCAGGGTATGACGCTGGGGGGCGACGGGGATGGGCGCCAGGGTCACGGATTCCACCGGGGGATCGCTGGCGGTGACCTCAATGGCGTGGTTCCACTCCAGGCGGGGGCCCGGGGCCAGGACCCGGACGGAGACCTGTCGCAGGCCGGGGAGGGCCAGCACTTGGCCGTCCGTGAGGGGGCCCCAGGAACCTTGATCGACCCGGACTTCCGCAAGGGGATGATTGACCAGCAGGCGGATCGGGACCGGCGGGATGACCTCGGGCACGGCCTCCCGGGGTTTAAGGACCAGCCACATGCAGCCGAAGGTCCCGGCCGCCAGCACCGTGGCGATGCCGGTGACCGCCAGCAATCCACCAATCCCCCGGCCCGAATGCGACCCGACCCGGGCCAGGGCCTCGGCCAGACCCTGGGGAGTCGGTCGTCGTTCGGGTTTTTTGTCGAGGCAGCGTTCGATCAGACGCGCCAGGTCGGTGGGGATCCCGGGTCGTAACTGCTGAAGGGGGACGGGTTTTTCCTCCAGGTGGGCGCGCATGACTTCGTAGGCCGTGGGCGCCAGGAAGGGCGGACGACCGGCCAGCATCTGGTAGAGGGTGCCCCCCAGGCTGTAGATGTCGGCCGGGGGTCCGATCAGTTGTGGATCGCGGATCCCTTCGGGTGAAACATAAAGGGGCGTGCCGACGACCATGCCGGTGCCCGTCAGGCGCAGGGTGTCCGGTTCCTCGACGGCCTTGGCCAGGCCGAGGTCGGCAATTTTGGCCTGGCCCTGCTGGGACACGAGGACGTTGTCGGGCTTGATGTCGCGGTGAACGATCCCCGCTTGGTGGATGGCGTGCAAACCCCGGCACATCTGTTCGCCCAAGGTCAGCACCGACGCGATGTTGGGAAGGGAACCCGGGGGTCGGTCGGTCGGCGGTAGGCTGCGGTCTTGCTCCAACTGGGCATCCAAGAGGTCGCCGATGCTGCGGCCGTTCACGAACTCCAGCACCAGGTAGCCCTTGCCCTGGTGTTCGCCGGCATCCACCACCTTGACCACATGGGGATGGTCGACCCGGGCGGCGGCTCGGCCTTCCCGCAGGAACCGCTCGCGGGAATTGGCCCCGGCGACGGTCAGGAATTTGATGGCCACTTCCCGGGCAAAAGCCCCGTGAAAACCTTTATACACGACCCCCATGGCCCCAGCCCCGAGGCGAGTCAGGATGCGGACATTGCCGACCGTCTGGCCAAGAAGGGGGTCGCGGACCATGGGAGGCATCAGGAGATCAGGGCTTCACGGGGGCGGCGGGGGCCGGTTCGGCGGCGGGAGCTTCCAAGGGCATGCCGGGACCCTCGCCGGGGCCGCCCGCGCCGGGGCCGCCCATCATCGGCGCGAAGGGCGCGCCATTGGTCGGGCTCAGGACCCAATGCTGACCGCTGCGGGTCACCACCACCGGAATGGAATAGGGCTTACCAAAGGCCACCAGGCCGACGCGCAGGGTCCGTTCCTCGGGGTTGGCCCCGGGGGCATCCGCCTTGGCGGTGATCGACTGCAGGAAGGCATCCGCCTGGAGGTCGTAAACCGCCAGGGCGTTCTTGGCCTCGGCGACCAGGGGGGTCAGGCGGGCCAGGAACTCCTCCAAGGGCAGGGCCTGGAGATCGGCGGCTTCCTTGACCTGGAGGGCCTTGGCACCGGTCACCAAGTGGGTGATGGCCTTGCGGAGTTTGGCCTTGTCGTTGATGCCGGCGGTCAGGATCCATTGGCTGGCATCAGTGCACAGGCCTTGCAGCAGCGTCACGGCGGCGGTCACCCGCTGCTGGGCGGCGGGATCCTGGGCCCCGGGCTGCTGATTGGCCTGGAGCATCATTGGCAGGAATCCGGCCATCATCTGCAAACCCTGGCTGGCTTCCTGGGGATTGAGTTGGGCCAACTGGGGCTCGGCTTCGGCCATGAGGTCATCGACCGCCGTCGGCGATAGGAGGCGGCCAAGGAAGGCATTGAACTCGGCCTGCTGCTGGACGGCCCCCGGCTGCTGGGCGGCCTGCTGAGCGGCTTTCCAATCGGCCCGCGCCTTATCCTGCTCTGCGGCCGGCAGGGACAGGAAGAACGCCTTGAAGTCGTTGTCCTTCAGGACGCGGGCCGGCAGCAGTACCGCTGATTCCGGGGCTGCCGGGTCAATGGCGCGGGGGGCCGGGGTCGCTGCGGGAACCGGGGCCGGGGCCGGGGTCACACCCTCAACGCTCCAGGCGGGGGCGGACAAGGCGGCGATGACGAGCAGGGCTGGGGCCAAGGAGCGGGGCATGGGAGGGGGTGTCCAGGGTGGGTCCGGCATGGTTCCGCGTGCGGGGAGGGGCGCAACCTGGGGTCAGGCATCGTTTATTCCGATGGGATCGGTCAAAACGCCCCGGCTTTTCTTGGCCCAACCTGTGCTAGACCCTGCGGCAACCTTTCTAAGGAGCTCGTCATGAAACGCATTTTCCTGTTCATGCTCACCAACATTTTGGTGATGGCGACCATTACCATCGTTTGCCAACTGTTGGGCATCGGCAAGTACACCACGCCCTACGGCATTAACTACGAGCACTTGGCGCTTTTCTGCTTGGTGTGGGGTTTTGGCGGTGCCTTTATCAGTTTGGCCATCAGCCGGTGGATGGCCAAGATGAGCATGGGCGTCCAGGTCATCGACCCGGACCGTGCCTCTGGCGATGAACGCTGGCTGATCGATACCGTCCACCGCTTGGCCAAAGACGGCGGAATGACAACCATGCCCGAGGTCGGCATCTACGACAGCCCGGAGATCAACGCCTTTGCCACCGGCCCCAGCAAGTCCCGCTCCCTGGTGGCGGTGTCCTCGGGCCTGCTGCATCGGATGGACCGGGCAGAGGTGGAAGGGGTGCTGGGCCATGAAATCGCCCACATCACCAACGGCGACATGGTGACCATGACCCTCATCCAGGGTGTGGTAAACGCCTTCGTCATGTTCTTTGCCCGCATCATCGCCTTCGCCATCAGCCAGGCCATGCCCCGGGGCGAGAACGGCGAACCCCACCCGATGGCCGGGATCGTCAACTTCGCCGCCGTCTTCATCCTGGAGATGGTCTTCAGCGTCCTCGGCATGATCGTGGTCAGCTGGTTCAGCCGCTGGCGCGAGTACCACGCCGACCAGGGCGGTGCGGCTCTCACTGGCAAGGGCAAGATGATCGCTGCTCTGGAAGCCTTGCAGCGGGCCCATGGTGCCCCCCGGGATGACGCCCCGGCCATGGCCAGCATGAAAATCAGTGGCGGCGGCATGATGGCCATGTTCTCGACCCATCCTCCCCTGGAGGAGCGCATTGCCCGCCTGCGGGGCGATCGCTGAATGGTTGGGGTATTGCCGGGATCCGCGGTCCACACCCCGGACCATAATGTCGGAACCGGCGTATTGACGCCCCCACCCTCCCGCCAACCATCGGCCCCATGACCTTCACCACCACCATCCGCTGCCACGACGACGACGAGGACGACGCTGTGTCCTACAAGGCGCCCAAGATCCCGGCCCCCAAGGGTCACGATGGGCGTCTCATCGACCTGCCCTCCCGTCTGTTTTTGGACCGCGTGTTGTGGCTTGGCACCGAGGTGAATAGCACCACCTCGAATAGCCTGGTGCAGCAGTTGACGGCCCTGCAGTTGGAAGATCCGGTCAAGCCGATCACGCTGTATATCAACAGCCCCGGTGGTTCGATTGTCGACGGCATGGCCATTTACGACACCATTCGCCGTTCCACGGCCCCGGTCCACGCGGTGGTCTCGGGCATGGCCGCCAGCATGGGCGCCGTGATCCTCTCGGGCTGCGCCAAGGGCCACCGGTCGATCATGAAGCACGGCGAAGTGCTGCTTCACCAGCCCCTCGGTGGCGCCCGGGGCCAGGCCACGGATATCGAGATCAGCGCTAATCGCATCCTCAAGATGAAGAAGACGCTGCTTCAGATTCTGGCCGAGAACACCGGCCATCCCTTCGAGAAGCTTGAAGAGGACTGCGACCGCGATTACTGGCTCGATGCCGAAGACGCCCTGGCCTACGGAATCATCGACAAGATCATCTGATTCGTTGCCCTGGCGATGGTCGTGACAGCCCCCGGATCACCTCCGGGGGTTGTTGTTTTTGGCCCCCGATTGCCTCGGGGGATCCCCGACAGAATGCCGTCCATGCTTACCCCTGGCATCCTCACCACGCCCCTGTCCGCCTCCGCCACCCGTGTCCTGCTCCTGGGTTCCGGGGAACTGGGAAAAGAGGTGGCCATCGAGTTGCAGCGCCTGGGGTGCGAGGTCATCGCTTGCGACCGCTACCAGGATGCCCCGGCGATGCAGGTGGCCCACCGTTGCCACGTCTTCCCGATGCTCGATGGCGCCGCCCTGCGGCGGGTCGTGGAGCGGGAAAAGCCCGACCTGATCGTCCCCGAGATTGAGGCCATCGCTACCGAGACTCTGATCGCCCTGGAACAGGAAGGCTGGAAGGTCGTTCCCACCGCCCGCGCCGCCCGGTTGACCATGGACCGCGAGGGCATCCGTCGCTTGGCGGCGGAAGAACTGGGCCTGAAGACCTCGCCCTACCGCTTCGTGTCCACCGAGGCCGAGTGCCTGGAAGCGGCCCAGGCCCTGTCCTTCCCCGTGGTCCTCAAGCCCGTTATGTCCTCCAGCGGCAAGGGCCAGAGCGTGGTCCGCTCGGCCGCCGATGTGCCCCGCTGCTGGGCCTACGCCCAGGCCGGTGGCCGGGCCGGAGGCGGACGGTGCATCGTCGAGGGCTTCATCGCGTTTGATTATGAGATCACGGTACTGACGGTCAGCGCCAGCAATGGCATTCAATGCTGCCCGCCTGTTGGCCATGTGCAAATTGACGGCGATTATCGGGAAAGTTGGCAGCCGTGCGCCATGAGTCCCGCCGCCTGGGCCGCCGCCCAAGAAATCGCCCGCACCGCCGTCCAGGCCCTTGGCGGCCGGGGGCTGTTTGGCGTCGAATGCTTTGTGCGCGGCGACGAGGTGATTTTCAGTGAAGTCAGTCCCCGGCCCCATGACACCGGCCTGGTGACCATTGGCAGCCAGCAACTCACGGAGTTCGCCCTCCACGCCCGGGCTATCCTCGGACTCCCCATTCCGCCCGTGCGCCTTCTGACTCCAGCTGCCAGCGTCGCGCTCCTGGGCGAGGGCGAGGGGGTTCCGTCATTCCACGGCCTGGACCGCGCCCTGGCCGTACCCGAGAGCCAAATCCGCCTGTTCGGCAAACCGGTGTGTACCGGCAAGCGCCGCCTGGGTGTGGCCGTGGCCGCGGGGACTACCGTCGAGGAAGCCCTGGAGCGGGCTAGGGCCTGTGCGGCGGCGATAACCATTCGCCTGGGGTGAGGGGTCCTGCGGTGCTGCGTCAGTCCTGACGCAGCACCCGCCGCCAACGGTCGACCCAGGTACTGGCGGCAGGAGACAACTGATCGTCCGGCACATTCCCACGCTGGCATTCAAAGGCCTGTCGGAGATCCCGGACCTGACTGAGGGTTCGGCCGTGGCGATCGGCCAGGAGTTTATCGGGCAGTCCGTCGAGAAAGCCTTCGGAGAGGTCCTTGAGATCGCTGTCGGTCCACGGACGGCCTGGGGCCCGGCCGGTGACCTTGCGCGGGGCTTCGGCGGAACGCGGACGTGGGAGTTCCTCGTCCACGATTTCGACCCGGGGGGCGCCCGTATTGAGGTCGACCACGGCGACGTGGGCAAGGTTCACCAAGCGGATTCCCTCGTTGTTTTCCAGTTCCACCCAGTCGTGGTCCTGGGAACGGACCCGGCCCGGGAGGGGGGTACCGTTGGCGAGGGTGAGAAGGATCAGGCGGTCGCGGGGAAGCTCCATGGTGGCATCGTCCACCCAGTCGATGGTTGACAATCCATGACCCCAGCCCGACAACGACACCCAACACGCGGACGGTGGGTTGTCGTTCATCCCCGTTGCGTCATCAGCCTGCGTTCCCTGGTCTGTCCTGGTTCTGGTCGCGCTGGCCCTTTCCCCTCCTGCATGCCTCAGCCTACCATCGCCCTCATTGACGGGCATTATTATCTGTACCGGATGTTCTTCGGCATGCCCCCGCTCACCGGGCCGGGCGGGCGTCCCACGGGCGTCACCTACGGATTCGCCAATTTGGTGAAGGATCTGAAGGCGGACGCCGCCATCACCCACTGGCTGGCGGTGTTTGATATCGGCGACAGTTTCCGCCATCAGGTGGAACCGAATTACAAGGCCCACCGGGATCCCATGCCGGATCTGCTGCGGGTTCAGATTGCCGATGTCCAGGCCCTGCTGACGGCCAGCCACGTGCCGATCCTGCAGATTCCCGGTTTTGAGGCCGATGACGTGCTGGCGACCCTGGCCAAACGTGCGGAGTCCCAGGGATTCGCGGTGCGCCTGCTGTCGAAGGACAAGGACATTGATCAGGTCCTGTCACCCAACGTCAGCACCTGGGATCCGGGCAAAGGCATCACCCGGGGCCCGGCGGAACTTTTGGCGGAAAAAGGCATCCGTCCCGATCAGGTCGTGGACTACCTCTGCATGATCGGCGATACGGCTGACAACGTTCCAGGCATCACCGGCGTTGGCCCCAAGACCGCCGCCAAATTGCTGGCGGAATATGGGACCCTTGATGCCGTCCTGGCAAACGTTGAAAAATTGAAGGGCAAACAGGCCGAAAATGTCCGGGCCTTCATCCCCAAGGCCGCCCACACCAAGCACCTGATCACCCTTGCGGACGTGCCGGACTTGCCCGAGCCCGCATCGTTCGTGTGTGACCGTAGCCAGCCCCTCGACGGCACGGTTTATGCCGGCTTCGGGTTCACCCTGGCTCGGTTTCAGAAGCCGTCCGGCAGCGCCACCCCGGCCCCGACCGCTGCCACGGCGGAAGTACCGGCTTCTGAGGAACCCTACCGTACCTTGACGGTAGCCGACCTACCCGCCTTTATCGCCGCTCTGCGGGCTGCTGGCCGCTTCGCCATCGACACCGAGACCACCGGCCTCGATCCCCTGACGGCCAAGTTGGTCGGTATCTCCTTCGCCTGCGGTCAGCCGGTTGAACGGGCCGCCGCCTATCTGCCGGTCCTCGGTCCCGACGGCGCGGCCTGCGATTGGCCCGCTGCCCAGGCCCTGCTGGCGCCCCTGCTGGCGGATGCCACGATCAAAAAGGTCGGCCAGCACGCCAAGTTTGATGCCCGGATCCTGGCCGCCCATGGCCTGCCTGTGGTCGGTTACGATGGCGATCCGATGCTCGCCTCCTGGCTCCTGGATCCGTCCCGGGAAAGCCACGGGCTGGATCACCTGACCAACGCCCTGCTGGGCGAGACCAAAATCCCGACCTCGGCGGTCATCGACCTCAAGGCCGGACAGACCATGGATCAGGTGGCGATCTCGACGGTCGCTCGCTACGCCTGTGAAGACGCCCAATGCACGTGGCGCCTAGCCCAACTGCTGGAGGCCAAACTCACAGAACAGGGGCTTCTGGCGGTCTATCGCGACCAGGAAATCCCCCTGGAATTGTGCCTGGCCCGGATGGAGGACGCCGGCATCGCTGTCGATCCCGCTATTCTCCGGCAGACCCAGGACCACCTCCAAGCGTACCTGACCCAGACTGAGGCGGAAATTCGCCGCCACGCGGGCCCCGATTTCAATCCCGCCAGTCCGAAACAGGTGGCGGCCCTGCTGTTTGAGAAACTGAAGCTCCCGGTCATCAGCAGCACCAAGAGTGGTCCGTCGACGGATGCCAGCGTCCTGGAAGCCCTGCGCGGTCAGCACGAGATGCCGGAACTCCTCCTCCAATGGCGGAGCCTGTCGAAACTGATCGGCACCTACCTGTCCAAACTGCCAGACTTCATCGCCGCCGATGGTCGCATCCACACCCATTACAAGCCCACCGGGACGGAAACCGGCCGGCTGTCCTCGGATACGCCGAACCTCCAGAATATCCCGAAGAAGCGGGACATCGGCCGCGAGATCCGCGCCGCCTTCACCGCCGGACCGGGCAAGGTGCTGATCGCGGCAGACTACTCCCAGATCGAATTACGGATCCTCGCCCACCTGTCCGGCGATCCGACCCTGCGCCAGGCCTTCGCCGACGACCGCGATATCCACCGTTTCGTCGCCGCCCAGGTCACCGGCAAGGATGAGGCCTCGGTTACGCCCGCCGAGCGCAATGCCGCCAAGGCCGTGAATTTCGGCATCCTCTACGGCCAGACGGCCTTTGGCCTGGCCGGTCAGTTGGGCATCCCGCGCCACCAGGCCCAGGCCTTCCTCGACGATTATTTCACGCGCTTCGCCACCGTTAAAGCCTTCAGTAACCGGTTGGTGGAGGAAGCCGCCCTGCGGGGCTACGCCACGACCATGGCCGGTCGCCGCCGTTACCTGCCGCAACTGTCGAGCAGCAACCGTAACGAGCGCAACCAGGGCGAGCGCATCGCCCTCAATACCACCATCCAGGGCAGCGCCGCCGACCTCATCAAGCAGGCCATGCTGCGCTGTGAACGCCTGCTGCCGCCGGGTTCCCGGCTGCTCCTTCAGATCCATGACGAACTCATTGTCGAGGCCGATGACGCTGTGGCCCCTGCCGCTGCCGAAGCCCTGACCACCGCCATGACCGGCGCCTGGTCCCTCGATGTCCCCCTCATTGCCCAGGCCCGCACGGGCCGCACGTGGCTCGACGTTTCATGATTTTTTCCGAAGGAGAGGGGAGAGGGGAAAGGAGAGAGGGGGGGACGATCCTCCCCTGGCTCCACGATCCCCCGCCCGACGGATGACCGCCGTGGTCATACTCCTCTCCCCTCTCCCCTCTCTCTCTTCTCCTTTCTAGCGACCTATGCCCGACACCCCCATCGCCGATCCCAAACCCAAGCGCCCTCGTGGCCGTCCGACCAAGGCCAAGGCGACCGCTGCAGCAGTCGAGCGGGACGAAGCCCCACTGCATGATATCGCCGATGATGCACCCAGTGAAGCTGTTCGGGCTGGCCAGGCTCCAACGGATCCGGCCTTTGCCCTGCCCGCTGGCAAGCGAGTGGTGATCGGGGTTACCGGTGAACCTGGGGCTGGAAAAAGCGCCCTGTCGCGGCAGCTGAACGCCCTCGGCGGTACCATCATCGAAGTCGATAAGATCGGCCATGAACTGCTGTCCGACAGCGCCCCCATCAAGCGGGCCTTAGCCAAAGCATTTGGTGACGACATCATTAATGGTGAAGGGGAGATCGACCGCCGCGTGCTGGCCACCAAGGCTTTCGCCACCACCGAGGGCACCGCGACCCTCAATGCCATCGTCCACCCGAAACTGATTTCCCGGGCTCGGGCCCTGGCCGCCCAGGCTGGAGCCTTTGTGGTCCTGGATGCGGGGCTCCTGCACGAACTGAACCTGAACGATCTCTGCACCACGACGGTCTACGTCAAGGCCAGCCGGGAAGTCCGCACGACTCGGGTTGCGGAACGGGGCTGGGATGAAGCCGAACTGGCGCGCCGTGAGGCCGCAATCGGCGTGGCTGATGATCGGCGCAAGCGCTGCCAGTTGGCCGTCGACAACTCCGGCGACCCGGCCCAGTTGGCGGCCTACGCCAAGATCATTGTCGCCCGTCAGATCGGCCTTGATCTCGCGGCCCTTAAGAAGCAGAACCAGGCCCGTCCGGCTCCGACCCCCGAAGAGGATGGCGAATCCGAACGGGACGAACCCTCCACCGAGGTATCCGCCAGCCCAGAGCCGGAACAGGAGGCTCCGCGCCAGGTCCAGGCCCGCCAGGACGGCCGTTTTGACCAGCCCCGTCAGGGCCGCCAGGATCGTCAGGATCGCCAGGACCAGGGACGCCAGGAACAGCCCCGTCCCGACCAGGGCCGTCAGGATGGTCGGCAGCCCCAGGACCAGAACGGCAACCGCCAGGGCTCGTTGCGCCAGGATCCCCAAAATCCGAACCGCGCCCCCCATCCGGACAGCCGTCCGCCGGTTAAAGTGGTGCTGGATGATTACCTGAAGCGGACCCTGCCGGACCTCCAGAACGAGGCCGACAAGTTGGAAGTCCGCGATGTGAAGTGGCTGAAAAAGAACGACCTGATCTGCGAAATCCTGCGCCGCGTCGCGGCCGGCCGGATGGACGAAATCATCGTCGAAGGCTACATGGAGATCATCAAGGAGCAGGGTTTCATCCGTAGTCCGTACAACCAGTACGCTCCGGTGAACACCGACACCTTCGCCTCGATCCAGCAACTCCGGCGGTTCGGCTTGAAGCCCGGCATGCACGTCACGGCCACCGCCCGCGCCCCCCGAGGCAACGAGAAGGGACCGCAGCTGCTCGAAATCATCACCGTCATGGGTGAGCCCGAGAACAAGCGCACCCCCGTCCAGGATTTCGAACACCTGATCCCCTTGCACGCCCATGAACGCCTGTTCATGGAACTGCCCAACGATCCGACGGACATCAGCCTGCGGGTCATCGACCTGGTGGCGCCCATCGGCAAGGGTCAGCGCGGCCTGATCGTCGCCCAGCCCAAGTGTGGTAAGACGGTCTACCTGCAAAAAATCGCCAAAGCCATCACCACCAATAACCCTGAGGTCACCCTCATGGTGCTGTTGGTCGATGAACGTCCGGAAGAAGTCACGGACATGCAGCGCAGTGTGAAGGGCGAAGTCATCGCCAGCACCTTCGACCAGCATGCCAGTCGTCACGTCCAGGTGGCCGAAATGGTCATTAACAAGGCCAAGCGCCTGGTCGAACGGGGCAAGGACGTGGTCATCCTCCTCGACTCCATCACCCGCCTGGCCCGCGCCTACAACACCGAGGCGCCCAATTCCGGTCGCATCCTCTCGGGTGGTGTGGATTCCAACGCCCTGATCAAGCCCAAGCAGTTCTTCGGGGCGGCTCGCAAGATCGAAGACGGCGGCTCCCTGACCATCCTGGCCACCACCCTCGTCGATACCGGCAGTCTGATGGACACGGTGATTTTCGAGGAGTTCAAGGGCACCGGTAACATGGAACTGGTCCTCGACCGCCGCCTGTCCAACCGCCGGGTGTTCCCGGCCGTGGACTGCGGCCAGTCCGGTACCCGCAAGGACGAACTGCTCATCAAGTCCGATGATGAACTGAAGCGGACCTGGGCCCTGCGGAAGTTCCTTGCCGATCGCAGTCCCCAGGACGCCGTCGAGTTCCTCAAGGGCAAGTTGTCGAAGACCAAGACCAACATCGAGTTCCTGCTGACCATCGACCCCGACAAGATGAGTGGTTGGTGAGCGGCCCGCGGTTCCTGGGGGGCGAAGCGCCCGCAGCAACAGCGCTTCCTGGGCGCATCGTCTGGACGACGCCAGCGGCGGCGCTCCCGCCGCTGGCGGAAGGAGCACGGTAAATGCGTACGGCGGTGGTCCTCGGTGCTTCGGCCAAGGCCGATCGGTATAGTCATCAGGCCGTCCTGCGCTTCGCTGCCCGGGGCTACCGGGTGATTCCGGTTCACCCCTCGGGCGAAGCGGTCGCTGGCCACGCCACCACCCGGTCCCTGACCGAGGTGGTGGGGCCCGTCGATATCGTGAGTGTCTATGTGAATCCCACCATCGGCTTGACTGCCGTGGCCGAGATTGCCCGCCTGGCGCCGCGTCTGGTTTTGTTAAACCCTGGGGCCGATGGACCAGAAATGCACCAAGCCATTGATGCGGCAGGTCTACCGGTTCAGGAGGCTTGCACGTTGGTGCTCTTAGGGTTGGGTGATCCTTTGGACCTGCGCGCCACACGGTAGGGGGGCGATGTTGCCAGTCTGTGGCTTGATCCGAACCTTAAACATGTTCAATGGTTATCATGGAACCAACGGCACCTATTCTCCGTCATCCAGTCACCTTGGCTGAAGTGGCCCGTACGGCAGGGGTCTCCTCGATGACGGTGTCGCGGGTCGTGAATGGCGATCCCCGCGTGTCGGTGGATACCTGCCAACGGGTGCGGGAATCTATTGAGCAGTTGGGATATCGTCCGCCGCCGGCGGAACTGGACGGCCGACGCCGTCGGAGCCGTTCCCATCTCGGTCTGCATACGGGCCGGATCGCCGTCCTGATTCCGGATTTGACCCTCAGTGCCCTGTGCACACCCCTCAGTATTCGTTGGTTGCGGGGTCTCGACCGGCCCTTGGCGGGCACGGGGATGCAAATCATCCTGACGCGTCTCCCCACGCCCACCAGTCTGCCCCCGTGGATCAATCGCCGCCATATCGACGGCCTGATCATCCGTTCGCCGACCATTCCCCAGCCTTGGCTGATCCAGGCCCTTCGCCATCTCCCCCAGGTTTGGATTTTTGAGCCAGGATCCCATGTCACGGCTGGTGATATTGTCGACCCCCATGATGAACTGATCGGTAAGGAATTGGGCCAGCGGGTCAAAGCCCAGGATAAAGGTCCCGTCCTGGTGTTAGACAGCATGACCGACCACATTGCCCATCGGCGCCGTGTCACGGGTCTGATCTCGGTCTTGGGAGCGGATCAGGTCATCCACCGACCCTTGATAGCCCCCGTTGGCCAGATGATCAGTGAGCATCCCCAGGCCAAGACGGTCTTCCTCCCGGGCACTGGCGTTTCCATCGCCCATGCGGCCCAGGCGTTACGGAAGATGGCGAATCGGGATCGTCCCTGGTTGGTCACCTGCAATCACGACCGGGCCCTGTTGTCCTCGCTGGAGGTGCCGATCACCAATATTGATATCCGCCCAGAGGAGATCGGGGATCAAGCCGCCCGCCAGATTTTGGCTCGGATCGCCGACCCTGGGGCTCCCCGGTCCCGGCTCCTGGTTCCTCACCAGTGGGAAGATGGTCCGTTTTCTCCGCCCCACGAGTGAAGGCTGAGGCATTCCTCGTGGGGCAGAGAGCGAGGGTCTTTCGTGCTTAGCGGCGGGCCCGCAGCCGGTCGATGCCGACGGCGATGACAATTACCGCCCCGATGATGATTTCCTGGACCCAGGTTGGCCACTCCAGCAATTGGCTCCCATTCCGCAGCACGCCCATCAGCAGGGCACCGATGACGGCCCCCAGGGCCGTGCCCACGCCACCCGCCAGGGACGCGCCGCCGATGACGGCAGCTGCGATAATGTCCAGCTCCCGGCCGACGGCGGTGGTTGGGTCACCCTGGTGCAACTTGGCCATCTCCAGCAGGCCGGAAAGGCCGATAAGCAGGCCGCAGAGGGCGTAGACGGCGACGGTGGCCGTCTTGACGCGCAATCCGCACAGGCGGGCGGCGGCGGGATTCGAGCCGATGGCGTAAAGGTGACGTCCAAACACCGATGAGCGCAGCAGCAGGCCCACCAACACGGCCACCACCGCAGCGATCAGGACCCCCGGGGCGATGGGCAGGCCATGGAGCCAAGCCGGATCGCTGGGACCGGGGAATGGGCGCATCAAGGGATCGAGCCAGGTTGGGTCGGTATTGATGGTCTGGTTGTCGGCGATGCCCTTGGCGAGGCCGCGGGCGATGCCGAGGGTACCGAGGGTGACGATGAAGGGGGTGATCCCGGTCATGGCCACCAGGGCCCCGTTAAAGGCTCCAGCGACGGCTCCGGTAAGGAGGGCCGCGCCGATAGCGGCCTCAGGTCCGAGGTGCTGGAGCGTGATCGCACCAACCACTCCGGCGAGGGCGATCACGGAGCCGAGGGAGAGGTCGATGCCGCCCGAGATCATCACCATGACAATGCCGCAAGCGCCGATGGCGACGATTGCCGATTGGGCCAGGATCAGGCACTGATTCTTCCAGGCCACGAAGGCCCAGGGATTGGTGAGGGGGTCTTCGGGATCGGCTTTGATCCACACGGCGGCGGCAAAGGCCATCCAGAGCAGAATAAGGGCGAAGAAGGGGCCGGCGGCGATCAGGGTCCGCAGCCACCAGGGGCGTTCGTGGTTCATGCGGGAGAGGAGCCAATGGAGGCGGCTAGGAGGGAATGGGGGGTCCAGTCAGTCACGGGCCGGGGGGCCAGAAGGCGGCCACGGCACATGGGGGCGATGGTGTCGCAGATGCCGAGGAGCTCGGGCATGTAGGACGAGACGACGACGAGGGCACGGCCTTCGGCGGCGAGTTCGCCAATGAGGCGGTAGATGTGGGCCTTGGCACCGATGTCGATGCCCCGGGTCGGCTCATCGAGGAGCAGAATGCGGGCATCATGGTGGAGCAGGCGGGCGATGGCGACCTTCTGCTGATTGCCACCCGAGAGCTGGCCGATGGCCTGGGCCGGCCCGTGGGCTTTGACCGTCAGTCGTTTCATCCAGCCAGCGGCAACCTCCTCCTGACGCCCACGGTCCACCATGCCCCAGCGGGTCAGGGGGGCCAGACTCGTGAGGGTGAGGTTGTCGGCGATCGGCAGGTTGAGGGCCAATCCCTCCTCCTTGCGATCCTCGGATACCAACCCGATACCCGCCTGGAGACATCGCCGGGGCGAACGGTCGGTGAGGGGGGTGCCGTGCAGAAGCACCTCGCCCGCCTGGGCTCGGTCGAGGCCGAAGAGCGCGCGGAGGGTTTCGGTCCGGCCAGAGCCGACGAGTCCGAAGACGCCCAGGATCTCGCCCGCCCGGAGGGTGAAGGTGGCGTTCTCGGGGGCCTCGGCGCCGGCTAACCCGCGCACCGTCAGGAGGGGTTCGCCAAGGGTATGGGGGATGCGCGGGAAGAGGTCGGCGACCTCACGTCCGACCATCATGCGGATGAGATCCGCCTCGACCGCATCGGCCATGGCCCCGCCGCCGATGGAGGCGCCATCCCGCAGAACCAGGAAGCGGTCGGCAACCCGTCGGCATTCCTCCATGTGGTGGCTGATGAAGAGGACGGTGGTTCCCGAGGCCTTCAGGCGGTCGACGGCCTGAAAAAGCCGTGCGGCATCGCTGGCGGTGAGGCTGGCGGTGGGTTCATCCAGAACCAGCACCTTTGGTGATCCCCAGGCCAGGCCGCGGCTGATCTCGACCAACTGCTGCTGGGCGACCGAAAGGTCGCCGGCCAGGACATCCAGGGGGATGTCCGACACCCCCAGCAGGTCCATAGCCTTACGGGCGATGCGGTCGCGCTCGGCGGTTCGTACGAACAGGCCGCGGGCCGGTTCGGCGCCGAGGACGATGTTCTCGGCCACCGACAGGTGGGCGACCACCGTCAGTTCCTGGTAGACGATCGCCACCCCTCGGCGGCGGGAATCCACCGGGCCGGAGGGGGCATAGGGCTCACCGTCGAGGGTCATGGTCCCGGCGTCGGCGGCATGGGCTCCGCTCAGGACCTTCATCAGGGTCGACTTACCGGCGCCATTTTCGCCGATTAGGGCCAGACAGGAACCCGCCGGGGCCTCCAAATCCACCCCGGCCAGGGCCTGGGTGGGGCCGAAGGCCTTGCGGATGCCGCGCATCGTCAAGCGCATGGAATCAGTCCACCTTGGGGTTGAGGAGTTCCTGCACTTCCGGCTTGTCGAGATCGGCCTTGGTGATCAGGCGCACGGGGGTATCGAGCTGTTTCTCGACCTGCTCACCCTTGAGGGCGCGGACACACTGCTTGACCCCCAGGTAGCCCATCTTCCACGGATCTTGGACCACCAGACCCGCGATCCGGTCCTCCTTGAGGGCGGCGATGAGGGGGGCACTGGCATCGAAACCGACGTGAACCACCTTCCCCGCCAAGCCAGCCTCCTTGAGCGCCAGGGCCATACCGACGGTCGAGGGCTCATTGGGGGTGAACACCGCGGTCATGCCGTTGCCCCACTTCCCGACCAGGTTCTGGGCGGCGTTGAGGGCCGTCTCCCGGGTGGCCCCGGCGTGCTGATCGCTCGACAGCATGGCGATGCCGGGGTGCTCGGCGACGGCGGCCAGGAAGCCGGCCTCGCGTTCCATGGTGCTGGCCGAGCCGACCAAGTAGCGCAGGAGGACGGCCTTGGCCTGCCCACCGGTGCGTTCGGCCAGGAGTTTGCCGCCCGCCATTCCGCCGGCCTTATTGTCGGTGGCGACGAAGGAGGTGATCTTGGTGCTGCGAAGGGCCGAATCGATGATCACGACCGGAATCCCCTGGCCGATGGCCATCTCGACCGGGGACACCAGGGCCTGGGCATCTAGGGGGGCCAGAACGATGCCGGACACGCCCTTGGTGACGAAGCCCTGAACCACGTCGATCTGGGAGGTACGATCATCTTCCTTGAGCGGACCCTTCCAGATCGTCTTCACCTTGATTCCGGCGGCGTTGAACTCCTTCTCGGCCGCCTTGGCCCCGGCATGGACCGACTTCCAGAAGTCGTGGGTCGTGCCCTTGGGGATCACGGCGATGGTGAAGGTGTCGGCTGCGAGGGCTGTTCCCACGGAGGCTAGGAGGGTCAGGGCGCAGCGGCGGAACAGTAGAGACATAGACATATAATGGTGTCCGGATGGGTGGAGATCGAAGGGATACGCCGCTATCGGCGAAACGTTGACATCCAGTCGGAAGCGCGAAGCCACGACTATACTCAGGTAATGATCGTGGCTGTTGCAGGTTTCCGCCTGAGGTTTCCTACGGAGTCAGCTTTCATGGGAGTGCCTGCTTCGCGTTAAACAATGGATATGTCAAGGACCTTCATGGGTGCGAAGCCGACCTGGTCACACGACGCACAGCGGTACTCGACTCCATGGAATGCACCCTCGACCTTGGCGGGCCCCAGGTCCTTGCCATGAAGGTGGCCATAAATGCACCAGGTGGCTCCGGCAGCTTCGATGGTGGGGGTGAAGCGCGAAGACTTGCGGCCCGGGGCGATGGGGGGGTAGTGGAACAGGCAGATCCGCAGACCCCGGGGGCGACCGGCGGCGGCGTCCAATTGGTCGAGGTGGGCGATGCTGAGGGCCAATTCCCGTTCCTCGCGTACCAGCCATTCCTCAATTTCCTCTGGGGTTCGTTTGTCTCCGTACCGCTTGAGGGGGGCGAAGTCACCACCCCGGGCCCCAAAGAAGCCGATGCCGTGGATGTGGCAGGCATTTTTCTTCAGGGCGTGGGTATTTGGAGGCAGGAGGGCCGCCAATTTGGTCTTGGAGTCCGGCCACCAATAGTCGTGGTTGCCCTTGACCAGGATTTTGTGGCCGGGCCGTTGGCCCAGCCAGGCGAAGTCGCTAGCGGCGTCAGGGCCACGCATCGCCCAGGAGAAATCCCCGGGGGTGAGGACGATGTCGTCCGGGCCGACGGTGGCATCCCAGGCCTCGGCCATCTGGCGGTCATGGGCATCCCAATGGTCGCCGAAGACATCCATGGGCTTAGCCCCGGAGGTGGAAAGGTGGAGGTCGCTCAGGGCCCAGACGGTTGGCATGGGGGGCGCATGGTGGTCTGGCCGGCGGGGG
The DNA here is from genome assembly GCA_903902515.1 of uncultured Planctomycetota bacterium. GTDB lineage: Bacteria > Planctomycetota > UBA11346 > UBA11346 > UBA11346 > CAIUVD01. The sequence goes on from CAIUVD010000016.1 coordinate 26,126, forward strand.
GCAATGGATGAACCCCCTGGACATCACCAGTTCTTAACTTGCCAACCCGTCAGGCCCCAGGACGGTGACCGGCCATGCGACCGACCCGGGCCATTAAACGCGCAACTGCTGGCACCGTGGCCCCGGGGGAACCCGTGGCGGTCATCGACTGTGGCACCAGTTCGGTCCGGGCCTTCCTAGCCGAGGTTGGCGAGGCTGGTTCCAAGGTTCTGGAAGACCTCGTCTACCCCGTGGACCTTACCCCAGGCTTTACCGGGGGTAAACTCGACCGGGAAGCCATGGACGGCGTGGTCCAGGCGATGGTCGGCATCCGTGAGGCCTCCCGCTCTTATGGCATCACCCGGGTTCGGGCGGTGGCCACCAGCGCCCTGCGCGAGGCCAATAACAGTGACGTACTGGTCGAGCGGGTCCGGGCCGCCGCCGGCTTTGATCTCGAAATCATCGACGGTCCCGAGGTCGCCCGCCTCTATTTTCTCGCCCTGCGTCAGTTGCTGAATCGGAATAATCGCTCCCTGCCCGGCAACACCCTGTTGATCGACATTGGGGCCGGTGCGACCTGCGTCAGCCTCCTGCGCGGCGGGAAATTAGTCCATTCGGTGGATGAGCATTTTGGGGCCGTGCGGACTTGGGACCTGTTTCAAGACCTCAAGGACAGCACGGATTTCGCCATCACCGTCGACCGCTTTGCCATCGGCGCGGCGCGGATGATGCTGGCCCGGTTGCCGTCCCACACGGTGACCAATCTGCTGGTCACCGGTGGCGAGGTCCGCCGCTTGGTTGGCCTGGTCGGCCAGGATGGCGGCACCGACCTCGAAACCATCGATCTCAAGCCCCTCGATCGTTGGCTGACCGAGATGGAACCCCTGACCCCGCGCAAGCGGGCTGAACGGTGCGGCCTAGGGGATGAGTTCGAGGCTGCGCGCCTGCTGCCGCCGGCCTCCCTGATGCGCCACCTCGGCAATGCTGTTGAAGCTGCTCACGTCCTGGTGCCCCATTTCACCCTGCGCGACGGTCTCCTGGCAGACCTCCTGCCCGGGGCCCATGGTGCCCACCATCTGGATGACGACCACCTGTTGGCCGAGGCTCGTCAGTTGGTCACCCGCTATGGGGCCAGCCTGCCCTACTGCGAAAATACGGCCAATCTCGCGGTCCAGATTTTTGATCAAACCAAGGAACTGCATGGCCTGGGCGACCGTGAGCGGGTCCTGCTCCAGTTTAGCGCCCTGGTCCATGACGTCGGGTCGTTCATCAACGTCCGCAATCGCCACAAGCACACCATGTACATCGTTCAGGCTGCCGACATTGCCGGCCTGACCCGCGGTGAACAAGAGATGGTGGCCAACATCGCCCGCTATCACCGCAAAAGCCCCCCGGAACCCCATCACCTGGAATTCATGGCCCTGGAGCGTCGCCACCGGGTGGTCGTCGCCTACTTGGCGGCCATTCTACGCCTCGCCTACGGCCTCGACGTCGAACGCAGCCAGCGCATCAAACGCCTGCGCTGCACGGTCGATGCCCGTCGCCTGCTGCTGAAGGTCGACCGTCGCCAGATCGCCCTCGAAAAGTGGTCGATCGAGGGCAAGGCCAGCCTGTTCCGCGAGGTCTTCGGCCTCGATGTGGTGGTCGTCCCCCGTGGCGAGGATACCTGAATCATGACCACTGCCCGCCCCCGCATCCCCCAGGTCCGCTTCATCCCCCGGGAACTCTCGTGGCTGGCCTTCAATCGCCGGGTTCTTGAGGAAGCCCAGGATCCGGCCAATCCTTTGCTCGAACGGGCCAAGTTCCTGGCCATCGTGGCCTCGAACCTGGACGAGTTCGTGATGGTCCGCCTGCCGGAACTGCTCGACCTCGCGGACAAGCCCGGTGGTAAGGGTGATACCGACCAGGCCGAGGCCGTCCGCACCGTGCCCCTAGTGCGCCGGAGCCTGGACCAGCAGGTCACCGACCAATACGCCTGCTGGCGCGCAGAAGTCGCTCCGCGCTTGGCGGCCGAAGGCCTGCGGATCGTCGCGCCCCGGGACTGGGCGCCCCAGGATCGGGAAACCCTTCGGAAGTACTACCGCGACCAGTTGGAACCGATTCTGACACCCTTGGCGGTGGATCCGGGCCGGCCGTTCCCCCTGCTGGCCAATCGTTCGATCTGCGTGGCCGTCAGTCTGGTCCCCGATGGTGACCTGCCGGCGACGCTCGAATCCCGCCGCAACGCCCTGGTCGCCGTCCCCAGCGGCCTGCGGCTGATCGCCCTGGTCGCGGAACCCGGGACTTTTGCCCTGGCTGAGGACGTGGTCCTGACGTTCCTGGACCACTTGTTCCCCGGCTTCCACATCGTCGGCCGTTGCCTGTTCCGCCCGACCCGGGACGGGGCCTTGGAAATTGACGAGGAAGATGCCCCGGACCTCCTGACCGAAATCGAGCAGGAACTGTCCTCCCGCGACCACGGACGGGTGGTTCGTCTGGAAGTCGAGGCCGAAGGCGACCAGGATCTTCGTACCTGGCTGGCCGAGCGGATGAAACTCGACACGGAGGGCGTGGTCGCCGTCGATGGCCCCCTGGACTTGACCTTTTTGTTTCAGGTGTCGGGCAAATTACCGACCCGCACCGACCTCCTCGATCCGCCCCTGGAGCCCGTGTCGGTGCCCTCCGATGCCGCCTGGGAGGACCCCTGGACCTGCATCCGTGAGGGGGATGTGCTGCTGCACCATCCCTACGAATCCTTCCACCGGGTGGTCGACCTGATCGAGCGGGCCGCCGAGGATCCCCAGGTCCTGGCCTTCAAGCAGACCCTCTACCGGACCTCGGGAAACAGCCCGATTGTGAAGGCCCTGATGAAGGCCGCCCGGGCCGGCAAGCAGGTCACGGTGTTGATGGAATTAAAGGCCCGTTTCGACGAGGCCGCCAACATCCGTTGGGCCCGGGCCCTGGAAGAAGCCGGGGCCCACGTCATTTACGGCCTCGTGGGCTACAAGGTCCATGCCAAGTTGTGCCTGATCATCCGTCGCGATGAGGACGGCATCCGTCGCTACTGCCACCTCGGCACCGGGAATTACAACGAGAAGACCGCGCGCCTGTACACCGACCTGTCCCTGCTGACCGCCAACGAAGCGGTCGGCCGCGATGTCTCTGCGCTGTTCAATCTCGTTACCGGCTACGCCCAGCCGCCGGAGTGGGAACGCCTGGCCGTCTCGCCCCTGACCATGCGCAGCCAGTTCACCTCGTGGATTCGCCGCGAGGCCGAGAATGCCCGGGCTGGCCGACCGGCGCGGATCATCGCCAAGTTCAACGCCCTGGTCGACATGCCGATGTGCGAAGAACTGTACGCCGCCAGCCAGGCCGGGGTTCAGATCGATCTGATCATCCGCGGCATGTGCATCCTGCGGGCCGGTGTTCCCGGCTTGTCAGAACACATCACCGTTCGCTCGATCGTCGGCCGGTTCCTGGAACACAGTCGCATTTACTTCTTCGCCAACGCCGGCGAACCGGTGTACGCCATCGCCAGCGCCGACTGGATGGGCCGTAACCTTGACCGACGGGTGGAACATCTGGTACGCATCGAAGAGCCAGAACTGCAGGCCCGCTTGCAACGGATCCTGGAGGTCAGCCTCCAGGACAACATTCAGGCCCGTCTGATGGGTCCCGACGGCGTCTACACCCGCCTGCGGCCCAAGCGCGGCGAGGAGCCTCGGCCCAGTCAAACCATCCAGCGGGAAGACGTGCAGCGCCGGGCCGCCATCCCCAGCGGCCGGACCACCGCACCTCGCTTCCGGCCCCGCCGCAAGGGCCGGTGACTGATTCAGCCAGGGGCATCGCGCGGCCGTCCTTGGCTGACCGTGCGGCGGAATGTATAACATGTTGGATCAGGAGAATTCCCATGCCGCGTATCCTCGATCGCCTCGTTCCTGCCCTGGCCCTGGCAGCCCTCACCGTGCTGCCGGCGGCGGAGTCGATCGTCGAACGGATTGATCCGGCCCTGCTAGCCCGGACCAAAAATTTTGGCTACTCCCCCGAGGACGTGCAGCGAATTTTCGCCGGTCCCCGGGTCATTCCCCTGGATACCACGCATCTCAACCGGGCGGCCTTGAAGGCCCCGCCTGCCCCTGGCATCCATCCTCGGGTCCTGTTCAACCCCGAGGACCTGCCAGACCTGCGGGCCCGCCTGACCACCACCAAGGCAGGCCAGACGGCCATGAAGGCCATCCGTGCCCACCTGAGCAAGCAGATCGGTGAGGGGGGTAGCCAGCGGGCGGTCTACGACGCGTTGGTCACCGCCGGCCCTGCCGGAGATCTGAGCGCCATCGACCGCAAGGAAGTTCTTACCGCTGGTTTCATCACCCTTTACGAGGCTTTCCGCTGCCTGGTGGACGAAGACCAGGCCAGCGGTGCCCGCGCGGGCGCGGCCATCGCTGCCCTCGCCCGCCTTAGTACCGAGACCATCAACGACAACATCGCCAAGCTCAAGAATCCCGCCGAGGCCAACGACTTCCGGGTGGTGGCCAAGAACGCCACCTACCAGGGCACCCTGGGCCTGATGTACGATTTCGCGCACGGATTCATGACTCCCGAGCAGCGCACTGTCACCCGGGCAGGGATCTCCCGGGGTTCGAAGGGCATGACGTTCATCGGGTGCGAAACCCTGCGGGCCGGCAACGCCAATTTCAGCAACTGGATTCCCTGGTCGTGCCGGATGATCTACCTGTGCGCCGCCATCGAAGGTGAGGAGGGCTACGACCCTGAGGCTTACCGCCGGGTCAGCGATGCCATGACCGGGTTCATCGGCGGGATCTACGAAACCGGCGAAGCCTTTGAAGGCTGGGGTAAGAATTTCCTGTTCCTGGAGCACCTGGCGGTGATGGCCAAGCGTGGCAAGGACGTGATCGCCGCCCGCAACCTGCAGAACGTCTTCCGCACCTATTATCTGCACACCATGAATCCCTGGGGCCGGGGTTTCACCTTCTACGACAGCCAGGGTGGATCGGACCAGTACATCGAGCGGACGGCCGACGCGGTGATGTATCGCCACTTCTTCCCCGGCGACCGCCTGGGGGATTTCGTCTACCGCAACCACCTGAAGGACGACTACGCCAACGTCGTCCCCAACAACCGCGTCAACACCAGCCATCCCTTCGCGGTCACCGATACCCTGTGCAGTGCCATTTTCGCCGCCGACTGGGATGAAACCCGGACTTGGAAGGAAGCCCAGGCCCAGTCTGCCGCGGGCCAACCCCTGACCCTCTTCAGCCAGGACACCAACAATCTCATCACCCGCTCCGCCTGGACCACCGATGCCCTGTGGTTGAACTACCTGACCCGGGCCGTCCCCGGCGGTCACCGCTACTCGGACCGCTCCCACTTCAGCGTTTCAGCCCTTGGCCGAACCTGGGGTACCTACCACCGTCTGCGCCAGGTCCGGGAACAATTCCGGCCGGAAAATCGCTCGGTGGTCCTCCTGGATGACGAGGGCCCGAGCATCGCCCCGGGCCGCTGCGTGCGCTTCGACGATCAGCCCCTGGCCACGGTCGTCGCCACCGACCTGCGGGCAGCTTGGGAATACCTCAGTCTTTACGTCTACCCCACGGCCCCCAAGACCGAGACCGTCACCCACCTGCCTTTTACGCCCAACCACTTTCGCCTGACACCCTCGCCCCTGCCGTGGATGGACCTGCCCTATGGCCAGCAGCCCGACTGGTTGACCTCCCGCAAGCCAGGCAGCGATGGCCAGCCCCAGGGGAACTACGATTGGGCGCGCCGGCCGGCCATGGCCTTTGCTTACCGCACCGCCGTGTTGGTGCGGGGTAATCACCCTTACAGCCTGATCGTCGATGATCTCAAGCGCGATGACCAACCCCGCACCGCGACCTGGGGCATGACCCTGGCCCCCGACGTGACCCTGGTTGACACTCGTTCGGTCGGGACTGGCGTTGAAGCCGTCCTGGGGGAAGCCAAGCCCGAGGCGGTCCCCCGCCACCTGTTGGTGCGGATGGTGGACATGGGGACCCCGGCGGTCGAAACCCCGGCGGTTCTGGAGACCATCCGCCAGCCCAATCCGCCCCAGAAGGACCGGGAGATTCCCAAGCTGTCGATCCGTTCCACCGGCAACCAGGCCCGTTTCAAGGCCCTCCTGGTGCCCTACCGGGCTGGCGAGGATCTGCCGGTCACCACCTGGTCGTCGGATCACACCCGGCTGACCATCGCCTGGAAGGATCAGGTCGATGACATTGCCTTCACGGTGGCCGCCGATGGTCGCTCGCGCGTGGGCATTGTCCGTCAGGGGGTCACGATTCTGCCAACCGACGGCCGTTGATCCGGGGGGCTGGGCGGCTGCCCCGGGGGGTATAGAGTGGAGCGCCGATGCCTCCTGATCCCCATGCCATCGAACGACTCCTGACCCAGGTCGAGCGCCTGAATGCCATCGGCATCGCCCTGTCGGCCGAGGAGGACCACGACCGGTTGCTGGAGACCATCCTCCTCGGGGCCAAGGAACTGACCAACGCCGAGGGTGGTTCGGTCTACCGTGTCGATGGCGAACGGCTGGTGTTTGAGATCGTCCGCAACGATGTCCTCGGCATGTCCTATGGCGGGACCTCGGGCCGGCCGGTGCCGTTCCCGTCCTTGACCATTCGTCGGGGCCAGGAACCGGCCCGGTCGGTGGTCACCCACGCGGTCCTGACGGGCCGCACGGTGAACATCCCCGACGCCTACCACGCCGACGGTTTCGATTTTACCGGCACGCGGGCCTTTGACGGCCAGACGGGCTATCACAGCAGGTCTTTCCTGACCGTGCCGATGCGCAACCATGAGGACGAAATCACCGGCGTCCTTCAACTGATCAACGCCCGGGACGACCAAGGCCGGGTCCATCCCTTCGGAGAGGCTGACCAGCGGCTGGTGGAATCCCTGGCCAGCCAGGCGGCCACCGCCATCACCAAGCGCGACTTGATCGACGGCATGGCCCGGCTGTTCGAGGCCTTCATCGAGCTGATCGCCACCGCCATCGATGAAAAAAGCCCCTACACCGGCGGGCACTGCCGCCGGGTGCCTGAACTGACCATGTTGTTGGCGGAAGCCGCCGCCGCCCACCAGCGCGGGCCCCTGGCCGGTTTCACCATGAGTGACGCCGACCGCTACGAGCTCAAGATCGCCGGCTGGCTCCATGATTGCGGCAAGGTCACGACCCCTGAATGGGTGATGGATAAGGCGACCAAACTCCAATCCATCAACGACCGCATCGACTTGATCGCCACCCGCTTTGAGGTCTTCCGTCGGGATGCCGAGATTGCCCACCTGCGGGGGAACCTCGATGCCGAGGGCTTTGCTGCCGCCGGCGTTGAACTCGACGAGACCCTGGCCTTCCTGCGTCGAACCAACATGGGGGGCGAGTTCCTGCGTCCCGAGGACCAGGTCCGGGTCCGGACCCTGGCCAGCCGCACCTGGACCCGGGCCGACGGCAGCCTCCAGCCGTGGCTGACCCCTGATGAGGTCGAGAACCTGTGTATTCCCAAGGGCACCCTCCTGCCCCAGGAGCGTGAGATCATCAACCATCACATGGTCGCCACCATTAAGATGTTGGAGAAACTGCCGTTCCCCAAGCACCTCAAGCGGGTGCCGGAATACGCGGGTGGACACCACGAACGGATGGACGGTAAGGGCTATCCCCGGGGCCTGACCCGCGACCAGATGTCGGTCCAGGCTCGGATCATGGGGATCGCTGACGTCTTTGAGGCCCTGACGGCGGGGGACCGGCCCTATAAAAAGGCCATGCCCCTCTCCCAAGCCCTGGCGATTTTAGGGCGGATGGCCGAGACCGGCCACATCGACCCGGACCTCTTCCAGATTTTCATGGATGCCGGGGTCTACCGGATCTACGCCGAACGGTTTCTGACCCCGGACCAACGGGATGTCGTCGACCTCACCCAGATTCCAGGTTATCGGCCGTGATCGTCAGGCCCTACACCGTCGCCGATCTTCCGGGGCTGTTGACCATTCAGACCGAATGTTTCCCGCCGCCATTCCCCCCTGAACTGTGGTGGAAACGCGAGCAGATCGCCAGCCACGTTGACCGCTTCCCCGCCGGGGCCCTGTGCGTTGAAGATCAGGGCGCCCTCCTGGCCAGTGCCACGGCCCTGATCATTCCCTTCGTTCCGGCCCATCCCCACCACACCTGGGAAGACGTGGCCGATGGTGGCTATCTCGGCACCCATCGCGACGAGGGCAACACCCTGTATGGCATCGACATGGCCGTGCGCCCGGCCTGGCGGGGCCGGGGCTTGGCGCGGATGCTCTACCAGGCCCGCTTCGACCTCGTGCGGCGGTTGGGCCTGGACCGTTTCCTGGCCGGAAGCCGACTAGCCGGATGGCATCGCCACCAATACCTGACCCCGGAAGCCTACGCGGTGGAAGTGGCGGCAGGCCGTTTGGTGGACCCCGTGATCACTCCCCAAATGCGGGCCGGTCTTCGGCCAACGGCTTTCCTACCGGGCTACATCGAGGACGTCGAATCCGGCCATGCGGCTCTGCTGATGGAATGGATTCCTTGATGCGCCTTTCCGCGATTGCCTTTCCCCTCGCCACCTTTGAGGCCCGCACCTGGGTCCTCCAGGTCCAGGCCTTGGTTCGCAACGCCGTCGACAACGGAGCCGAGGTGGTGGTCTTTCCTGAATATGTGGCTGGTGGCCTGCTGCGGGAGGACCTCGCCTGGGAATCCGCCGGGGCCCTCTGGCGTCAGACGATGGTGGCCGCTGCCCAAGAGTACCAGGTGTGGGTGATGGGTGGCACCCACCTGGAGCGCCATGCCGATGGCTGGGTCAATCGGGCCCTGGTGATCGCCCCCGACGGCACCGTTCAGCACCAGGACAAACTCCATCCCACGCCATGGGAAGTGCGGTGGCAGGTCGCCCCCACCCACCAGATTCACGTGTTCCAGATCGACGGCGTGGCCTGCGCCCTGCCGATCTGCTACGACATCGAATTCCCCGAAGCCATCCGTGCCGCCGCCAAGGCCGGAGCCGAGGTCCTGTTGCTGCCCAGTTGGACCGAGGATGAGGCCGGATTCCACCGGGTCCGGGGCTGCGCCCGGGCCCGCTGTGTGGAAAATGTCCTGGCCGTGGTCCACGCCCCGCTGGTGGGCCGCCATCTGGAAGCCCCGGGCTTCGAGCAGGCGGTCGGCACCGCCGCCATCCTCACGCCCTGCGACCTCGGCTGGCCCCCGGCGGGCGTCGCTGCGGAGGGGGGCTGGAGCTCCCCCGGCGTGGTCACCGCTGACCTCGACCTCGACCGCCTGCGGGCTGCCCGCACCAGCGGTAGCGTCACGCCCTTCGCCGATGCCCGGGCCGAGGCCGCCTACCTCATCCGTTAGCCAGCTGCCGGGCCACCCGACGGCCGTGGTAGAGCAGCCAGATGTAGACTCCATCCGCCAGGGCGATGGCCCCGACCAGGAACCACAGGAAGGTCCAGTCCTGGTGGGCGGTCATGACCTTGGGCAGGAACACCAGGCTTTGAATGCCGGTGAAGAGGCTGCCGATCATTTTGAGCCAAGCCCCGGTGATGGTCAGACCCTCCTGATTCGGGCGATTGAAATAGAAGGATACGAACAAAACGCTCATGATCAGGTTGATCAGGTAGGCATCCATGAACAGCAGGTGGTCATCCCAAAAGGAATGCCAGGTAATGTGGAAGCCCAGGGCTAGGGCGAGCATCGCTGCCACCACGGGCCGGTGGTAAACCTGGAGGGTTTTGGGCAGCATGGTCGCCTTGCCGTAGGTCCAGAGCTGCCAGACGATCACGGCATCGATGAGGAACCAGGTGATTTCAATGTACTTCCACAGGGGCACGGGATTGGGCAGGAAGGGGGTGTAGGCCTCCCAGGTGATGTTGAGGCAGATGGCGGCCATCGGCACGCCATAGGTCTTGTCGCGGAAACCCTGGCGGATGAACAGGTAGTAGGCGATCATCCACAGCAGACAGCCCAGGGCGCCAATGCCATTGTACCAATTGAAGGCGGCAAAGGGGTTGTTGGGGTCGGTCATGTGGCCGAGGAAAGACCAGTGCATGTTAGCGGCTCCAGGCGGTGGTAAGTTCGGTGGGAATCTGGAACAAGCCCGGCTTCCAGGCCCGGGGTAGGCGGGTCAGGGCCTTCACCAGGGTGCGGGAGACGAACCGTTGGAGGATTGGGTTCTCGTTGCGGACAAATTTACGGACCACCCAGCGCAGGAACCGGCCGAGCCACACCTCGGCCTCGGACGGCTTGGGCACCGCCAGGAGGTCGGCGGTCGCCGCCGGAATCATCGAGCGAATGGTCAGGGGGCCCAACTGCCGTCCGAGCCAGGCGTTGTCCACCACTTGGCCAAAGAACACGGACAAGGCCCGCGTCAGATCCCGACCCTGGGGGGTTTCGCCGACTTGATGGACTTGGATGGCGGAAAACAGCTCCGCAGCCTCGGCTTCTGTGCGAGGGATGAGGTGGTCCTCGATGCCCATCAGGTGGCCGATCACCGCCCAGCGGTGCATCCAGCCCTCGCGCTGCTCGGCGTTCAGGGGCACGCCCCAGGCATCCAGGGCGCGCAGGGTCACCAGGCTGAAGGTCAGGAGGGTGAACAGTTCGTCCTCCTGGCAGATCGGCAGCCCGAGGGTCGCCACATCCCAGCGGGTATTCTTCAGGACATCGATAAAACGACGCGAGGAATGATCGGCATCGACGGGCGGCTCGCTGAGGATCAGGTGGCGGATTCCGGCGTGCATCAGACGGACCTTCTGAGCCGCCTTGATACCCTTGCCCTCCGGCCGCAGGCCCTCGGGCGACAGCACATCGACCACATACTGGGCCGTTTCGTAGATGCGCCGGTAGGCGTGGGTGTCATCCATGCGGCCTGTCAGGGCCAGCACCTGCACTCCGTTCTTCATCGTATAGCACTCGGGCAGGCTGGCGCAGATCAACGCCACCAGGATCAACGGCCCATGCTCGGCGAAGATGGACGCGCCGACCTGCATGTGGGCTTGGTCCGCCCATTCCGGTAGGGCTCCACTGCGTGAAAAATAGATTTTGATGGGTCCCGGCAGGCCCGGCGGGAGGGTGCCGCTGTTGTTGAGTACCACCTTGGCCAAGGCTTGGTTGGCGGCATCGAGGCCACCAGAGGCCACTAAGGCCGCCAGGGTGGCGTCGGCGAGGGGGTCGGTGCGATGGCGAAGGGCGTCGAGATTCATGAGCGGAGACGGTAAAGCTGGGTGTCGAACCATGGTAGCAGATGACGGAGGGGGGTGCGGAACAGGGCTTCACCACACAACAGTCCGATACCGTCAGCCACCACATCGGCGACCTCGGCCCGGCGGTTGGGGGTGCAAGTTCCTTGAAGAATTTCAATGAGGATGGCAAACCCCAGTAAGGCCACGTGGGGTGTCCACCAGCGGGCCGACACCGACCGCCACCAAAACAGCAGTCCGGCAAACGCGATAAGGTGGTGCGCCTTGTCGCTGGTCACCACGGGCGGTTGGGGCGGGGCCGGCATCAGGCATAAGGCCAGGACCACCGCCACCATGCCCCAGCCGAGGCCACGCCAGAAACGAAGATAGGTAAGGGCCGGCAAGGAAGTCTCTGCGGGGGGTAAGGGAACGGCGGCCGGAACCTATCAACGGCGAAACACTTGGCCACCCCTTCCCAGGGGATGATCACCAACTTCCATGGATCGTCAGTCGGTTGGCCTTCCTGGAGCCGGCTCGCGTAACCGGCGCCATGCAGGTGGCCATTTCCGACTGATCTTCCTCCGGTTTCGTGACCTCGGGGTTTAGCGAATCAGCAAAAGGCTCGCGGACGCGAAGCCGGTCGTCAAGGTGAAGGGGTGCCGGTCGGAGGGAGGAACCCAGGTGGTGCTGGGGCTGAGCGCCGCACCGGAGGCCAGGCTGCGGAGCAGTCCATGACGCCCGGCCGCGAGGTCGGGCGTCATGTTGAGGTCGTTTCGCGGCTCCGCCGCGAGGTGGAGCATGGCGCCAGCCTGCGGATTCATGCGGCCTCCTGGGGTCGGCGAGCATGCATGGCCTCAAAGGTTTCTGGAGACAGGTACCCCAGGGAGCTGTGGAGCCTGGTCCGGTTGTAGAAGACCTCGATGTCGTCGAAGATCATGGCCTTGGCCTGTTCTCGGCTGACCAGGTGCTGCCGATGGATCAGTTCATTCTTCAGGCTGTGCCAGAAGGATTCGATCACGGCCTTGTCGTAGCAGTTGCCTCGGCGGCTCATGCTGGCGGTGATCCCCATGTCCGTGAGGGCTTGGCGATAATCCTCGCTGGTCCATTTCACCTGAAGAAAGGGGCCGCTCCGATCCCTGTGGTGTATAAGGCCCTTGGTCGGCGTCCGGTTTTTCAGGGCCATATCCAAGGCCCTGAGCACTAGGGAGCGATCCATGTGCTGGTCCATGGCCCAGCCGACCACCCGACGGCTGAACAGGTCGATGATGGCGGCGAGGTAGTCTTAGAACATCCCGCTTCTCCCGGAGGATCCAGTTCTCCCGTTCCAGGGCGGCCAGGCGGGCTTCGATCTCGGTGCGGGCACCGTTGCCCCGGAAAGCATCAGGACCCCCAGTGTCAGCGCTCTTGGCCCAGGACCGAAGCATCGACTCGTTGATGCCAAGATCAGCGGCTACTTGGCGGAAGCTCATCCCGGGTCGTCTGGCCAGAGCGACAGCTTGGGTCTTGAACTCCTTGGTGGAGGTCTTCCGGACCTTGGGCTCGGCCTGGTTGTTGGTGGGGTGGGTGGGTATGATGGACATCCTATGAGCGGTTTCCCGCTTATCAGGACGTCAAGCAAACCGGGGGAGGATCAGCAGTTTCGCGCAACACCCACGCCACAGCATCAGCTGGGGGTCAGACACACCAAGAAAGAGAACGAACGCGATTGCCCCGTCACGGGGTTGGCAGGCGGGCGGAATCGCTGACGAACGGCAGTAGGGGCAGACCGGCGGCGTTATAGAGGTTGATAGCGGTGTTTGGCGCCCAGGCATGAGCAGCGGCCACCGGTTGTGGCACAAGGTCACTGGACAGGAGGAGGTCGGAGCCCTCGATCTGGGCCGTGGCCCACTGCCACACTCCGTCCTCGCCGCAGACGGCCAAGGAGACCGGCACGGTGGCCGAGGGCACCGTGGCCTTGCTGCCCAACCACGGCGGAACCGCCACCCGCAGACCCTCAGCATGATCAAGGTGCACGCGAAGGACATTCCCAGCCCGGGTCACCCCGCGGATGGACGGATGATCGCAGGCCACGGCCTCGCCATAGGCCACCCGGCGGGCGACCTGGGCGAGGCGCTCGCCGACGATCTGCTTGTTGGCCGGGTGGATGTCACTGCCGTCATTGATGTCGAGGGCCGAGGTCATGCCGGTGCGCGGCAGGGCCAGGGCAGCCAACTGCGCCTGCCGCACGCGGGGAATGTCGCCGTCCTCGATAGGAGACTGCTGCGGTTCCTTCCAGGTACTGACCTGGACGAACAGGAATGGTAGGTCGTCACGGCCCCAATGGCCGCGCCAGTCCTGAATCAGTCGGGGGAAGAGGGAGGCGTACTCGGCGGCGGCGCCGGAATTGGACTCACCCTGATACCAGATCACCCCGGTCAGGGCGTAGGGGGCCAAGGGGGAGATCATGCCGTTGAAGAGGTACGTCGGGACGCTGGGGTTCTCGTCCGGATGGTAGACCCTCTTGGGTTGGGGAATCGTCTTCGGTTTCACCGGTGACTTCCGGCCATTGGCCTTGGCCTCAGCGGCGGCCTGTTCCCACGTGGCCTTGGCGTCAGCGTTGCTGGCATTCACCCGCGCCACCGCCGCATCGAAGGCTGCCTTGGTCTCTGGCCACGCGGCCTTGAGCCGGTCATAGTCCTTAAGAAACGTGGCCTTGGCCTCGAGGTAGTGGCTGAAAGCCGGGGGAGCCGTCAGGGCCTCGGTGCTGGTCCAGGATTGGGCTGAAGTTGCACCCCAATAACTGCCGAGCAGGCCAACGGGTTGGGAGCGGGTGCGGCGCAGGTCGCGGGCGAAGTGGTAGCTGACGGCCGAATAGTTGCCGATGGTGGTGGGGGAAACGATCTTCCACTGGGCCTTCACGTCCGTGGCCGGAACCGTGGCGGTCGTGTGGGGGACATGGAAAAAGCGGATGCCGGCATCGGTGGCCTGGGCGGCGGCTTCGGAACCGTTGTGGCTCTGATTGACACGCCATTCCATATTGGACTGGCCACTGCACAGCCAAACGTCGCCGATTAGGACGTCGCGCACCGTCCGGGTGGTGTCGCCCTGCACCACCAGGTCCTGGCCGGAGCTGCTGGGCTTCAGGCCGGCCAGCCGCACCATCCAACGGCCCCCCGTCACCGTGGTGCTGGCACGGACGGCGCCGATGGCGACGCGGATCGATTCCCCGTCACGGCCGGTGCCCCACACCGGGGTATCGGCGCCGGCCTGGAGCACCGCGTGGTCGCTGAAGACCGCCGGCAGTTCGACGGCGGCCAAGGGGAGGGAGAGGAGGGCAAGGATGGTGCAGGAGCGGAACATCGTCGAGCTTTCGCGGGGAGGTCGTTGTTGGCGAGTGATTTTAGGGCAGTGAAGCGCCGCGCTGCCTGCCTTCTCGCGGCACCCGGAGACAAAGGGCCACGGCGGCCATCAGGGCTGTCAGGCTCGCACCTGACCCGCACCCTCCACCGCCCTCCCCTGAGGAATCATGCTTGGCCCCGTCGGTTGGGGCCGGCGGGCTATCGATCACCCCGCCCCCGTCGATGACCTCCGGAGTATTGTCGACCACCACCCGTACCCGGGCGGTGCCTTCGTTGCCGTCGGCGTCGCGCACTACCAGCCTCAGCGCGCGTTCACCATTGGCGACCGTGCGGGAGTCCCATGCCAGGGCACCGACGATGTCATCGGAGGCGAGGGCGATGACCCCGTCCACCAGTAGGGTCACCGTCACCACGTCCTGGTCATCCGTGGCTGTATAGGTGACGGTGGCCGCACCCCGGACGGTGCCGGCAATGGTCGGGGCGGTGATGGTCACTGCCGGATCGACATAGTCGGGGGGGATGGTGCCGATGACGGTCTCGGTCCCGTCCGTTGGATCATACGCAACCCGGCCAATGACCGGGACCATGAACAGGGGTTGACTGGTCGTGGCCCTGCACTCGCTGGTCAAATAGAGGGTTTTATCATCGTTTCCAACTCCATAACAAATGGACTCGCCCTGGAGGCGGCGGGGCATGGAAATTTCTCGTGGGGAGCGGCCAAATGCCTCAGACCACGTCTCGTCCCGCCGCCGGACGAACTCATAGGCATCCTGATAGGTGAGGACCACGGCCCTGCGACCGTCCTGAGCGATGTCCATCGCCGTCGCTTGAGAGGGGAGGTCAAGCGTCGCCATACGCCGGGCGATCACTGGTTCGGTGGTACTGAGGATCGGCCAATTCAGGGCGTAAATGGCTGGGGAAATGCCACTCTCTCTGGTGTGTTTCGTCGCAAGATAGATGGTGCGATCCTCTGGATCCATGGCGATGGATTCGCAATTGTGCGGGCCGTCCTCGTACATGAAATTAATTGTCGTATGGACATTTGCAGAGATGATGGCTTTCGGGCCTTCGGTAGGAATCGTGGGCTCGAGAATGATGTGAATGCTGTAATTAGTCCGCTTGTTGTCGTTATCGCCTATGGCACCGACCATAAGGTAATGGGAGCCGCCATGGGAAAATGATGCCATGTCCTCCCAATCCTGATTTCTGACGCCATTTAACGTGACCTCAGCACGTATTTCACCCGATGCATTGAACGCATAAAGAATTGGACCGGCACCTGAATCGTTGTGGGTCCAGAAGAGATGTCCCTCGTTTCGCCCACAAGCAAGTCCACTGCTTTCCTTAATCGGATCACAGGGGATATCGGCCAGAGATACGCCATCTCCATAAGCAATTCGTGACTCGAAAGCTGTTGAGGATTCCAGGCCAGGCGCCGAAGTTGCGAACATCCCCATGACGGTGAGGGTGAGGATGGAGTCGCAGCGAATGGACATGAATGGTTCCTTTGGCACTCAACCAATATCAGCGGTCGAGACCATTCAGCGGGGTGACCAGAAAAATCTCAACGAGATAACAACGATATCCCAACCAAGGCGAGCATTAGCAGGAATCCTTGCAGAACGAGAACTTCACCGGCACCACGTGGGACCCAAGAATCGGCGTTGGGCACCTCACAGCGGTGGTTGGGCGGTGAGGAGGTCGTGGGGATGCAGGTCACCATGATCGAGCGTGTCGAGGGCCATGGCATAGGCACCAAGCCAGATGGCTTGGCTCGTCCCCATGCGGGTCCGCCCGACGCCCAGAGCGGGCCGAGAGGCATAGGAGACCTCCCGGGAGCCTCCGGGAACGGCCACTGTGGTTCGTGGAGAGTCCACGAACCCATTCCAGCCATCGATGGTCTCAAGATCACAGACGGTCCGTGCCTGGGACCGTGAACGGAGGCGGGTCAGGGCGGCCGGGGCAAACCACGGATAGGCACCTGAAAGTCCGCCACCGATGACGATGGAGGTATCCAACAGGGCCATGACATCCGCCATCACGTCCCCCAGTGAAGTCCCAAAGGAATGCCACGCCTGCCGAGCCCATGCCTGCTGGTCTTCCGATCCAAACTCGGCCAGACGCGAAATGTCCGCCGGCATGGGCGCTTCATGAATTGGGATTTGAGCATATTCGGCAAAAAACTTCCGGATACCGCGAATCGACAAGCTCTCTTCAATCACATGATCGGTTTGGTGATGGTCCTGCATGTGCCAAATTTCTGAAGCCTGACCGTTCTCGCCCCCATGCAGACGACCTCGGATCACCAAACCGCCACCGCAACCAGTCCCGAGCGTCATACCGAACAAGTTCTTAGGCATACTGCGCGCTGAACGATCGGTCATGGCACGTTGCAGCGCGGGCAAGATGCCGCCCAGGGACTCTCCCAAGGTGAAGAGGTCTGCGTCATTACCGATGATCACCGGCAAGCCGAAGGCGTCCTCCAGAAATGCCCCGAGGGCCACTCCACCACGATAACCAGGGAGATTGGCGAGATCACCGATGACGCCGTCCTCGTAGGAGGCAGGGCCAGGAAAGGCAAAACTCATAGCCACCGGCGAGCTGGGCAGATGAGCAGTAATGGCCTCGAAACCTTGACGGATGGTCGCCAGGGATTTTTCAAGATCCTCCCCGTACGTGGGATAATGAAGAGGTTCGATCATCGGTCGACCCCCTTGGAGGGCGGTGAAGCGGAAACTGCTGCCGCCCGCATCAAGGGTCAAAACTATCCGTGAATCTTCACGACGAACGTTCATCGATTAAGCCTTCTGCATGCGGAATCGAAAGTCATTGACACAAAGGAGCACACCTTCAGAGATGGTGACGCGCTCTTCATTGAAGGATGGTCTCGTGTCGGTGAGGAATAGGATCTCGAAAATTAGTTTCTACCGCGAGGAAGAATTGGGGCAGGATTGGCCGGGTCATATGCAACCGTACCAATAACCGGCACCATGAGTAAAGGCTGAGAAACTCGCTCGCCACCCCTTGCCTCGCTCGTCAAATAAAGGGTTTTTCCATCTAAGCCATAGCAGATGGATTCGCCTTTGTCGCGCTGGGGCATGGTGATTTTTCGCGGAGACTGGCGAAATGCTTGGCGCCAAGTTTCGTTCTCATTCCTGATGAATTCATAAGCATCTTGATAGGTGGTAACAATGGCTCTCCTGCCATCAGAGGAGATATCCATTCCGGTGGTTACTGGGGGCATATCCAGATACGCCAAGCGTCTGGCGGTCAGTCTTCCAGTGATGTTTCCCCACAAGGGCAATGAATACACAGCACATTGATCACCGTACTCTGGCGTAATTTTCGAAACAAGATAAAGAAC
>CAIUVD010000017.1 GCA_903902515.1 uncultured Planctomycetota bacterium
AAGGAAAGTCGGTCTCGGTGAATGGGGGAAGATGGGGCTGCCGGACGGATACTCCGCCCCATCAATTGACCCAGGTCAATCTGATTCTTGCGGGTTTTGTCGCGGCCGCTGTCTATATGGCCTACTACCGCTGGCAGGTTGGGCCTTTCTGTCCAGCCATGTGGTTTGGTACAGCTCCGATTTTTATCATGGCAATGACGGCTTGGTGCACCTTCACGCTTCTGCAGCGCTGGCGGCGTTAATTCTCATTTATTCTATCAGGGGTAAAAGTGTCCTGGCACCAACCTGGTACCATCACGCCCCACGAGGATCCTGGCAGCTTGGCTCGCATCGTTTCGGTGCCGATGCGAGCCAACCCCAACAATCTCACGGTGCGTGTCGTCGGACGAAGCTACCGGCACCGGACGGTGGTACGGTCGGAATCAGGCGGCCAGGATCCGGCGCAGCCCATCGAGCGATGCCCGTACGGCATCCATGGGCGTGACACCGGTTGGGTAACGTTCCTGTTCAATGGTGGTCCATTCGGTTCCGCCGACCTCGCGGCAGGCGGCCACGACCGCTTTCCAATCCACCGAATCGCGACCGAGGATAGGGCTGCGATCCGCTCGCGTGGCTTCTGAACGCACCACGGTGGGCTTGAAGTGCAGGATGCGCGAGCGACCGGGATAGCGTCGGATAAAAGCTGCGGGATCACCGCCGGCCATGGCGGTCCAGCCGCAGTCCTGCTGAAGGACCACGGCCGGCAGCGTGCGTTGCGCCAGTAAGTCCCACCACGTGTTTTCGCCATCGGCGAGTTTCATCTCGGCTTCATGGTTGTGGTAGCCGCAGGCGAGGCCCGCGGGGGCGAGCTGATCGGACGCTTGATTGAGCAGGTCAGCCAGGGCCTTGCTCTGGTCCGGGTGGACGGCTCCCTTGTCGTGGGGGATGATCAGGTAGCGGCAGTCCAGCTCTCGATGGAAGTCGATGGCTTTGCGAAGGGCGTCGCCACTCAGGGTGGCGGTTCCGATATGGGTGCCGGCGGCCACCAGGCCAAGATCGGCAAGGCGGCGGCGCAGATCGGTCGGTTTGCCAGCATAGTTGTGGTACCCCGCGAACTCGACCCCGGCGAAGCCCGCTGCGGCAACCTCTTCTAGGGTGCGATCGAAGTCTTGGCGGCAGGCCTCTCGGATGGAATAGAGCTGGAGTGAGATCCGCATGGAGGGGGTAACGGGGGCGTCCGCAGCCGAAACCATACCGGGCAGCGCGATGGCGGCGCCAGCGATCAGGGCTTGGGTAAGGATTTGGCGGCGGGTAAGGTTCATGGGAGGATGTACGGGGTTTGGGTCTTGCCGTTGAGTCGGTGTTCTTCGAACGCCGGCGCTTGCGCAGGTAAGCATCACGCTGATTGGTCATCCTCACCGCATCGACCTTCCAACGCTTGTACGACGACCGCAAAATCGTGTATTAATTGCGCGTCATTTTTCGAAGGCCCAGTGGGCCGGAGAAACGAGCCCGGAAAAGCCGGGATAAACTAAAAAACGGTGAACAGGAACCCAAGGGGGTCAGCTAACAGTCCCTCGGTTAACTGGGGTCTTTGAGGGTCTGATTACCACAAAAGCAGGGGTCGGTGGTGATGGTGGATCTCGGACTTCACCGTTTCTTGTCCGTTCAAGACGGTCACGGATGCCACCATGGCGTCTCGGGAATGTCGGTACTTCGCGCACACGCGGCCCAATCCCCTTTCGATGCTCTTGGCGGCCGGTCACAGGGGTTGGTGTTTGAAGGGGAGCTCCTTGCGGAAGGGCTCGTTGGCTCTCAAGACGTGGTAGGTGGCCTTGGCGATCACGAGGGCCGCGATCGAGGAGGCGATGATTTTGGTGGCTCGGCCGTTGTGGGTTTTGGCGTAACGTTCCAAGGCAGATGTGAAGCTCGGTGGCATGGCACTGCCCTCACGGTGGCCATTGCCCATGTACTCATGAAGCCCCTGGTGACCCATGATTGAGGATTCGGCGCAACCCGGTAGGACGAGGAGAACCTCCGGTGATCCACAAGGCGTGGGATGTCTCCTGCCGCGCCATCGTCGGGTACCGCGCGCCCCCGTCATTGATAAGCGATTCGGGCAAGAACGGCAGGCTTTTGGGCCTGGCTGGGACCATGGTTTACGGAGCATAAAGCATGCTCCGCCATCTCGTTCCCTTTCTTTGCCTTGCCATCACGGTTGCCGCCCCGACGGGAAACGTGAATGCTGCTGAACCCCAGGCGACACCACCAGCGACCGCCAGCGGGTCCCTGATCGCGGATGTTCTCGCCTTCGGGAATCCGGATCAGGAGAACGCCCATCGCCTGACCGTTACCGGTCAGGTGGTCAGCGAATACCTCGACACCGAGATCGGCAGCTTTCAGCGGCGCTATGGGGTGCGGACGTTGACCGGTATCGGTAGCAGTCTCTCCTTTACCATGGCTCGTCCCTCTGGCGCATCGGATCTGGTGCTGGAGTTCCAGGAGATCCACATCCGCCGCCCGCGAGCCCATGGCTATGCCGTCGCCATCAACGGCGTGGATGCCTACTTCCGCACCTATGACGAGATCGGTGCCGGTCCCAATCACTTTTTTGTCCGCGTACCCGCCGCGGCGCTGGTCCCCGGCAAGGACGTGACGGTCACCGTCACCAGCGCCGGCAACCAACCCTTCAGCCTTGGCCAGGTGTGGCTGTATGGGGATTTCTTCGCCGTTGCCGATCGGCAGGAACAGGTCTATCGCCCCATGGCCATGATGGGGCAGTCGCTGGCTTCCATCACCGAGACCACGACCTCGTTTGCCCCCCTGGGAGTCTACGAGGACCACATAAACTTCGGCAACCGGCCCAAGGCGGCCGTGCAGAAAATTGTTCGCCATCGCCTGGAGGAATCTGGTGAGACCGGCAAACCCTTGGAGTTGCTGTTCAATGGTCCCAGCTGGGGTGGCGCACCCGGCGGTCCCGATGGCCAGGGGGGCTATTTCACCGACATTCGCTATAGCACCCTGGGTTTCAATCCCGCCACCCGCGCTTACTGCCCCAGCTACCCCAACATGTGGGGCAACACCTTCTGGTCCTCCTACGCGGAACCGCAGATGCGGAACCTGCTGAAGGAGCGGTTCCTCGACAGCCTAGGCATCACCGCCGACACCGTCGACATCCTGCGAGCCCATGGCAAGCCGCCGCAGGTGGTCTACGCCCGCGACCTGGGGATGCCCCTGGGCGAGCTCACCGATGCCAACGTCCGCGCGGCGGCCAAGGACGGTATCACGCTGGATCCTGCCGACGGCTTGAGCGATGCGGAACGCCTGTGGCTGCACCGGAGTGATGTGGGACTCTGGCGGGACTATGCCACCTGGCATGCCCAGCTCTTCCCGCGGGATGCGGTGGTGGTCGACCGCGGAGCCGTTCGGCCGCCAGAGGAGCTGGCGATCGATAACCAGTACTCCCATACCATCTTTACCACCGCCGGTGGCCCGATGCTGAGCCGCCGCTGGTTCGGCGGCCAGACGGGGATGGTCGAAGGCTTCTGGAGCAGCGGCGAGGTCTTCTTCGACCGCTTCGCCCAGTACGATTACGTCAAGGCCAACGGCAAGCTCGGTCATGTGAACATCTGGGCGCCGTTCGCCAAGACCCCCGACACCCTGCGCAGCCTCTACGACGCTGGTTTCCGCTTCGCGGCGGTGATCGGTGACATCGAAAAGCGGCATCCTGAGTACGTCAAACTGATCCGCGAGACCATTCTCGCTGCGGACCGGTGCGATGATCTTCCAGCGCTGGCTCCGCCCCAGCAGGACCCCACCCTGTTGGAAGGCCTGTACAACCTGCGTCGCGAGCCCGGACCGGCGGATCGCATCGTCGGCATCGACAATCTGCGGATTCACTCCCAGTGTCGGGACAACTCCGACATGGCACCGGTATCGCGCCTAGCGGTGAGCGAGCCCGGCCGCCCCGGCAGCATCACCTACCGCATCGACAATGAGGGAGATACCTTCACGGCTCCCCTGTCGATGTACGTCGATGGCCGTATCGCCCCCGGGGCGGGCAACCGCATCGAGGTGATGGTCGGCGAAACCGAGGCCGACTTGAAGCCAGCCATCACCCTGACGGATGCCCAGCTCCCCTACCCCGACCATTGGGAGCTGTACATGAACACCAAGACCACGGTTGACCTGGGCTCGGCATTGGTGGGGCGGAAGTCCGGGCTGGTGCGGCTGGTATTCCATGCCGAGCATGCGTCGGATGCGACCTTCCTGCTGGAATGCCGCATCAGCACCCAGTGGCCGCGTCGTGGAGGACCGTTGGCGGACAATACCTTTACCATGCGCCAGCAACGGACCCTCAATCTGTGGATCCAGGAGCGCGCCGTGGCGGAGCACATGCTGGCCCGCCACCTGCGCATGGTGGGCGATGACGCCGCCGCCGCCGAGGGTTGCCGCCTGGTTCGTGAGGGCCGCTACCGCAGCGCCCAGCGCCACCTGAGCGCTGAACTGGCACAGATGCTGCCCACCCGCTTTGCCGTGCGCAGCCACGGTCGTCTCGGCCGGCAGCCGATCGACATGACCCTTCCCGGCGAGAACCAGGTGCTGCTGGCGACGGTGCACGCCGCCACGGCCACCAGCTGCGAGATGACCGTGCGCGGTGAGCAGGCCCGCCAGCCGTTCCGCATCTCGATGCCGGCCCCAGAACGTTCCACCTGGACGCTCACTGCCCTGGCCTCCGACCGCTTCCGTTTGACCCAGGATCCGGCCGGCACCCTGGTCGCCAGCAATGGCCGGATCGAGGCGGACGCCGAGGCGGTCCATCCCACCACCGCTGCGGTCACCATGCCCTCGAAGCTCGTTGCCCGCTACCTTGAAGGAAATGACAAGACGATCACGGTCGACTGTCAGGATCTTCGCCTGATGGCGGGTGCCAGTTCCATCAAGCTGCCGTTGATCCCCAAGGCTGCCATCACCCGCGTTCCCGAGCGTCTCACCGCGACGGGAAACCAGACCGCACCGCAACGGCATGATCGGGTGGAGCTGTCGATCGATGCCCAGGGAAGGGTTACCGCCATTGCCGCCTCCTATGGCCGGGATCAGGGTCGCATCGCCCGGGTCATTCCCCTGTCGCCCATGCAGCCCTTCTGCAATGGCGCCATCGAGCTCGACAACGGCAACCGCTACGAGTTCGATTTCACCACGGCGGTCGACACCCCCGCCCTCCAGGGCCATGCTCGGGCCTATGAATGGCCGATGGTCGAGCGCTCGCTCCGGACCGGAGAGCCCATCACCGTTGATTATTCGCCCTTCACCGAGCTGGGTGGGACCAGGCGCATCACCCGCATCCACCAGCCCTCGCGGGTGCTGCTGGCCCAGGATTTTACCAAATCCCAGGGCGACGACTGGCGGAAAGCCTGCGTCTCCGCTTCTGACGTGGTGGTGGCCTCCCACAACGTTGAGCCCCACAACGGCAAAACCATGAACGTGGTGATGCGCCCAACCCGTGCCTTCCTGCCCGGCACGGTGACCTATCAGATTACTTCGGAGCGGGCGCTTCGCGCCACCTATGCCACCTTTAGCGCCCGGGCCTTCGATGATTCCAGCTCGGTGGAATTTGCGGTGAGCACCGATGGCGGCACCTCGTGGACCACCTGCGGGCGCTTCGACAACTCCTGGCAGAACAGCTATCCCCAGGGCATCCGTGACTGGAACATTCCCTCCCAGTCTATCGATCTCACCGCAGCGGTGGCCGGAAAGCAGGAATTCCTGCTGCGGGCGACCCTCCGGGTGAATGCGGCTGATGAGCGCTTCGCCCTCGGCCGCATTGGGGTGATGACGGCGGACTGACGGCCGTCCCCGGAACGGTATGGGAGGCTGTCGGCCTCCCATGCCCGCGAACTCAGGGACAGGCGCAGTGCTCATGAATTGGTGGCACTTCCCTGGTTCCTGCACCCCGCCCTCGGCGGAATGGCATGCGTCATCCCACCGTGACGCACGGAATATTATAACATGTTAAGTATCGGTGGAGTTTTGTGGGACGAGGGGGACGGTGGTCATGCCATCGCACCCCCGGGCGCCCCTATGACCACCGTCCTCAATCCCGTCCTCCCTGGTTTTCACCCGGATCCCAGCGTTTGCCGGGTGGGGGAGGACTATTACCTCGTCACCAGCACCTTCGAGTGGTTCCCGGGCATCCCCGTCTACCACAGCCGGGACCTGGTGAACTGGCGGCCCATCGGTCACGTCCTGAACCGCGAATCCCAGATCGACCTGGAGGGGGCTCCCACCAGTCGCGGCATCTGGGCGGCGGTGATCCGCTACCAGGCTGGGAAGTTCTACGTCATCAGCACTAATATGAACAAAGCCGGGACCCTCCGGAAGTTCATCTGGACGGCCACCGATCCCGCGGGCCCGTGGTCTGAGCCCATTCCCGTCGATCAGATGGGTGTCGATCCCAGCCTCTACTGGGCCTCCAACGGCAAGGTCTACGTCACCGGCAACGGTCGTCCCCCCGGCAAGACCCTGGGCATCTACCAGGCCGAAATCGATCCCGACACGGGCACACTCCTAAGCGAGAACCGCCGCATCTGCGAGGGGAGCGGTGACGCCCATGTGGAAGCTCCTCACCTCTTTGAACGCGGCGGTTGGTGGTACCTGTCGATGGCCGAGGGCGGCTGTCAGATGCGCCACATCCAGACCTTCTTTCGCTCGCGGGATCCCTATGGCCCGTGGGAGCCCTGCCCCCGCAATCCGGTCCTGACCCACCGTCGCTACGGGGCGTCGTCGATTCATGGTCTGGGCCATGCGGATTTCATTGAGGATCAGCACGGCCGCTGGTGGTGCTTCTTCCTGGCCTACCGCCTGACCCAGGTGTTTTTTAACCATCTCGGCCGCGAAACCTTCCTCGCCCCCATGACCTGGGATACCGACGGTTGGCCGGTGATCGGCAATAACGGCACCATCGAGCCGGAGATGGAGATGGACACCCTGCCGATCCATACGTGGCCTAAGCCCCCCGTCCGGGATGACTTCGATGGGCCGACCTTGGATGTCCGCTGGATCATGCTGCGGGTGCCGGTGGGCGACCGATTCGACCTGGCCGCCCGGCCCGGCTGGCTGACCATCCGCGGCAACCGCTGGTCCCTCGATGACGAGCACAACCCGGCGATCCTCGCCCGCCGTCAGGAGGATTGGGACTGCACCGTCAGCATCGCTATTGAAGCCGAGCCCCTCCAGGCCGGTCACGAAGCGGGTTTGACGGTCTTCCTGTGCCACGACCACCACTACGAACTGGCCATCGTCCGTGACCAGTGCCGCCGTCGCCGGTTGCTCCTGCGCCGCCGCATCGCCGACCTCCAGGCGGTCGTGGCCAGCACCGACCTACCCGATGGTCTGCTAGTCCTCGGCGTCGAGGCCGACAAGTTCCTGTACCGGTTCTGGTGGCAGGGGGCCGATGGCGTCCGCCATCCCTTGGGCACCGGTAGCACCCAGGGCCTGTCGGCGGAGGCCGCCAAACTGAATTTCACCGGCGTCGTTGTCGGTCCCTACGCCGTCGGCGAGGGGATGGTCGCGGCCATCGATTGGTTTGAGTACCGGGGCACGCCCTGGGCGGGCAAGAACATCGGCTCCACCGCGCCTGGGTGAGCCGTGTCCTGCCCGCCTAGGGCAGGATCATCTTAGGCGGGCGCGGTGTACCGAGTCAGGCCGCCGAGGGCGTTAAAGCGACGGTAAAGGACGATCCAAACTCCGCAGGACAGCAGGGCGATGATGCCGGAGATCAGGAAAGTCATCCGGTAGTCATGATAGAGGATGCTATCAAGGGCCTTGCCAACTCCGGCGCTGACGATGGCGGTGATGATCATTTGGGCCACCAGAGCCGCCGCAAAAATCTGCGTGAAGCGTTCCCGGGGCAGCAGGCGCGGTAGAAGACCGAGGATGGTGGTGAAGAAGGCTCCGGACAGCACGCCGTGAATGATGAAGAAGACCTGGAAGGTTTGGGCGTCGTGCATCATAAACCAGCCGACACACATGGAGACACCATAGAAAAGGGTTGCCAGGAAGGCCGTCCGTATCGGGTGCAGGATATCCGACACCCACCCCAAGGGGAAGGCCAGCATCAGGGATATGGCGTAGGTGATGGCCCGGGCATTGCCGTAACCGGCGTCATCCAGGCCAAAGGCCTGGGCTGATTTGAGGGCCACGGCATTAATGGGTACCGAGGCCACGTGGGCGATGGCGTAGACGCCGATCAGCAGGGCGAAGAACGGTACTCCCAGGCTCGTGCGGGCGTAGGTTCCAATATGGGTGGCCAATGTTGGTGCAGGAACTGGCCGGGGTGGTAGCGCTGGATACGTGCCCTCACGTACACGCCAGCACATGATCCCGAAGCCGACGCCATAGATCAGGGCGATGGCCAGGAACATGGTGGCGTACCAGTCATTGGCAAACTTGAAC
>CAIUVD010000018.1 GCA_903902515.1 uncultured Planctomycetota bacterium
CCGGGGTCCGGGGTCCGGGGTCCGGGGTCAACGGCAGTCTTGCTGAAGGTGATCTGTGCCCTGACATCTTCCCCGACACTCGGCCCCGCAGGACCCGGGACCCCGGACCCCGGACCCCGGACAAGGCGCGGAGCGCCCCATGACCCTCTGGGACATCCTCCTCCAACAACTGATCACCGGCACCGCCAATGGCCTGATCATCGCCCTGGTAGCCCTCGGCTACACGATGGTCTATGGGATCATCGAACTCATCAATTTTGCCCATGGCGATCTGGTGATGCTGGCCGCTTTTGCGGCCCTGACCTGCATCGGGGCCTGCGGTTTCCAACCGGCGGCGGACGGCTCCTTTCCCTGGGGGGCCTTGGCCCTGATGTTGGTGGTCGTGCCCCTGTTTGCGGCGGGAGCTAACTGGACCATCGACCGGTTGGCCTACCGACCCCTGCGTCGGGCGCCGAAGTTGACGGCGTTGGTATCGGCCCTGGGGGTGTCCTTTATTTTAGTAAATCTCGGACTGTTTTGGGGTGGTGTGCCCATGGAGGTTTTCGGTCACGGTCGGGCCGCAGCCTCGCCCAAGGATGTGCCGGATCTGATCGGCTACCGCAACCTGCTGGGGGATTCTGCCGTCCAACTGACCAGCAAGGACCTCCTGGTCATGGCCCTGACGGTGCCCTTGATGCTGGGACTGACCTGGTTCGTCACCCGGACCCGCTTGGGGACGGCCATGCGGGCCTGTGCCCAGGATCCCATCGCCGCCCGGTTGATGGGCATTGATGTTGACCGCATCGTCGGCGTGACGTTTCTCATAGGCGGGGCCCTGGCCGGAGTGGCGGCGGTGATTCTGGCCCTGTCGAATAACAGCATCTCCTTCGGCATGGGCTATCGGGTGGGTATGGACGCCTTCACGGCGGCGGTGCTGGGGGGCATTGGCAACCTGCCGGGGGCGGTGTTGGGGGGGATCGTGATTGGGGTGGTCCGCTCCCTGAGCGACCAGTACCTTGCCACGGCCTGGACCAATGCGGTCGTCTTTGGCGTATTGATTGCCGTCCTGGTGTTCCGCCCAGCGGGACTCCTCGGGGCCCGCGTGCGGGAAAAAGTCTGATGGAACGCCTACGACCCTGGTTGGTTCCCGCAGCCGCTCTGCTGTTTGCCGTGATCCTTCCGGTCATTGACCGGACGCTTCCATCGGCCCTGTCGATCGCCGGCCTGATGCCGGGGCTGATGGTTTTTGCCATCGTCGCTTTGGGGCTCAACTTGGTGACGGGCTTTACGGGCCTGCTGCATCTCGGGGTGGCGGCGTTCATGGCTATTGGCGCCTACACCTACGCCATCGCCACCAGTCCGGTCTATCCGTTTCAGATCGGCCCGTGGCCCGGGGTGTTCCTGGCCATCGTGGTCACGGCGGCATCGGGGTTGGCCCTGGGCCTGCCGGCGGTGCGCCTGCGGGGCGACTATTTGGCGATCGTGACCTTGGGATTCGGGGAATTTGTCCAGGACACCCTGCGAAACCTGGATCCCGTGACCAAGGGCACCATGGGCATCAATCCGGTGCCGCCCTTGATCAGTGGGCATGGCCTTTCGACCTATTACCTGTATCTCGGCCTGCTGGTCTTGGCGATCCTGGCCTCTCGCAACCTGCGGGACAGCCGCTTGGGCCGGGCCTGGCGGGCGATCCGGGCTGATGAATTGGCGGCCCGCTCCATGGGCATCGGCGTCGCCCGGTTGAAGTTGGCGGCGATGGCCGCCGGGGCCGCCCTGTGCGGCCTTGGCGGGGCTGCATGGTCGGCCCTGCAGGGCAGTTCGGTGGAACCGGGGTCCTACGATTTTCAGTTGTCCATCGGCGTCCTGTGCGCGGTGATCGTCGGCGGTTTGGGATCCCTGCCGGGGGTGGTCGTCGGGGTGCTGCTGATGTTTGGCCTCAACCAGATCGTGCTGGTGAAACTCTCCAACGCTTTCGGTCTGACGGGGGCCAATGCCGCCGTGTGGGCCCAACCCACCAACTGGAAGTACCTGGTCTTTGGCTTGGCCCTGGTGCTGATGATGCGCTTCCGCCCTGAGGGGCTGTGGCCCGAGGAGAAGTCGCCATGACGGCGGTCCTGGAGGTCCAGGACGTGACCCTGCGCTTTGGCGGACTGACGGCCATCGACGGGGTGTCCTTCCAGGTCGCCCAGGGCCAGATCCTGGCGGTCATTGGGCCCAACGGCGCGGGAAAAACCAGCCTCTTCAACACCATCACCGGGATCTATCCCCCGACCCACGGCCGGGTCCTGATCGGCGGCCGGGAAATCGCCCGGTCCCTGACCCGCCGGACGGTGTGGGGATGGATTGCGGCCGGTGTGGGAACCGGGGTCGTTGCCAGTCTGGGCGTCAACTTGGCGGATCTGTGGACCCACGGCATTAATGACCTGTTCGCTCCGCCCCGGCCGTTTCCGTGGTTTCAGGCCCTGGCTGCGGTGTTTCAAGGATTGGCGCCAACGGTTTGGACGGCGACGCCGTTCCTCCTCGGGACCGTGGCCGGCATCGCCGGGGCCGCCAGCCTGTGGCATAGCAGTCGGCGGGGCCCCGATCTCGTAGCCCGGGCCGGGGTTGGTCGGACCTTTCAGAACATTCGGCTGTTTCGCTCGGCTTCCTGCCTCGACAACGTCCTGGTGGGTATGCACCCGCGTCTCACCTCCCGATGGATTGATGCGTTGTTCCGTCTGCGGCGACATCGCGTGGACACGGCGGAGGGCACCGCGAAGGCCCGGGAACTCCTCGCCTTGGTCGGTCTTGAGGACCAGGCCCACCGCCCGGCGGGGGAACTCCCCTATGGTCACCAGCGCCGTTTGGAAATCGCCCGGGCCTTGGCTTTGGATCCGACCTTGCTGCTGCTGGATGAACCGGCGGCGGGCATGAATCCGACGGAGGGCCGGGAACTCACGGCCCTCATTCGCCGAATCCGTGATCGCGGCACCACCTGTCTGCTCATTGAACATGACATGGCGGTAGTGATGGAGGTCAGTGACCGCATCGTGGTCCTCCATTATGGCCGTCGCATCGCCGAGGGCACCCCCGCCGAGATCCGCGCCGATCCCCGGGTTATCGAGGCCTATCTGGGCCGGGATGGCATCCCGAGCCGCGTCCAGACGGCCACCGTCGCTCCGGGGGTCCGTCATGGCTGATCTGCTTCTCGACATCGCGGGCATCGACGCCGCCTATGGGCGGACGGCAGTGCTTCATCAGGTGACGCTGTCCGTCGAGGCGGGGGAGATCGTGACCCTGATTGGGGCCAATGGCGCAGGAAAAAGTTCAACCCTGGCGGTCATCGCCGGTCTACTGACGCCCACGGCGGGCACCGTGCGTTTTCTCGGCGCAGAAATCACCGGTGTTCCCGCCCATGATCTGGTGGCCCGGGGACTGGCCCTGGTGCCCGAGGGGCGGCGCATTTTTGCCCGCCTGAGCGTGGTCGAGAACCTTCGTCTGGGGGCCTTTCAGCGTCACGATACTGCCGAGATCGCCCAGGACCTCGACCGCCTGCTGACCCTGTTCCCGATCCTGGCCGAACGCCGGCACCAGGCGGGGGGTACGCTTTCGGGCGGCGAACAACAAATGCTGGCCATCGCCCGGGCTCTGATGTCCCGCCCGCGCCTCTTGCTGATGGATGAGCCAAGCATGGGCGTGGCCCCGCTGATCACCGAGCGGATTTTCGCCACCATCAAACAACTGAACCGCGAGGGTCTGGCCATCCTCCTGGTCGAACAGAACGCCACGGCCGCCCTCGGCCTAGCCCATCGAGGCTACGTCCTGGAAACCGGCCGGGTGACCCTCAAGGGCCAGGCCCACCTCTTGCTCGACGATCCCCGGGTCCAGGCCGCGTATCTCGGGGCCTAAAAACACCGCAGCCCCAGGAGGTGACCTCCTGGGGCTGCGGTAAAGCCATGCGAATCAGAGGCTGATGCGGTAGGCCTTGGTCGGCTTGACGTTGGTCTTGATCTCTTCGAAGACCGCCGGGCTGATGGGGTCGTCGAGGGTCAGGATGACCAGGGCGTCGCCCCGGCCGTCGATGCGGCTGACTTCCATACGGGCGATGTTGATGCTGTTGGCACCGAGGATCGAGCCGTACTTGCCGACCATGCCCGGACGATCCGGGTACTCCATGACCAGCAGGTGGCCGCCGATCGGCAGGTCGATGGGGAATTCATTGTAGCGCAGGACGCGCAACTGCCCGCCGACCAGGGCCCCGGCGATGATGTGGACGCCGGTCTTGGAGGCGGCCTTAAGGACCAACTGCTCGCCGTTCTCGCTCTGCTCGCTCACCGAGGAGGTGATGCTGATGCCGCGCTCCTTGGCGATGGTGCTGACCGTCACGAAGTTGACGGTTTGGCTGCTGATCTTGGCCAGGGCGCCCTTGAGGGCCGCGACGGCCAGGGGCTTGGTGTCGTACTTCGACAGGCTGCCCTTGGCCACCACTTCCAGGCTGGTCAGGGGCTCGTCGAGGGTCTGCACCAGGGCGGCGCCGAGCTGCTCGGCGGCCAGGAGGTAGCCATCGATGGCCGGGTCCACGCGCAGCTGGACGTTGACGGCGTTGATGATCTTCCCGGTGGCGAAGAAGGCATTGAACTGCTGGGCGATGGCCACCGACACCTTGGTCTGAGCCTCTTCGGTGCTGGCGCCCAGGTGGGGGGTGATGATGGCGTTGGGCACGCCGATCAGGGGGTGGTCAGCGGGGATGGGTTCCTGCTCGAACACGTCGATGGCGGCGCCGCCGATGGTGCCGGCCTTGAGGGCGTCGGCGAGGGCCTTCTCGTCGATGATGCCACCGCGGGCGACGTTGACGATCCGGGCCGTCTTCTTCATCGTCTTGAGACGGTCGGCGTTGATCAGGTTGCGGGTCTGCTCGGTCAGGGGGGTGTGCAGGGTCACGAAGTCGGCCCGCTTGAGCAGGTCGTCCACGGTCACCGATTCGATCTGCAGGCTCTTGGCCACTTCCGCGGACAGGAACGGGTCGAAGGCGATGACGTTCATGCCAGCGGCCTGGCAGATGGTGGCCACGTGCTTGCCGATCTTGCCCAGACCGACGACGCCGAGGGTCTTGCCGATCAGTTCGACGCCGGTGAAGGACTTCTTGTCCCACTCGCCCTTGCCCGAGAGCTTGGCGTAGGCCTGGGGGATCATGCGGGCGGTGGCGAAGATCATGCCGACGGTGTGTTCGGCGGCCGAGATGGTGTTGCCATCCGGGGCGTTCATGGCCACGACGCCGACCTTGGTGGCGGCGGGCAGGTCGATGTTATCGACGCCCACGCCAGCACGGCCGACGACCTTCAGCGCGGGAGCGCCGGCGACCAGGACCTTCTCGGTCACCTGGGTCGCGGAGCGGACGACCAGGCCATCGTACTCGCCGATGATCTTGACCAGCTCGTCGGCGGTCAGTTTCTTGCTGTCGACCTGATGGCCGGCCTGCTTGAGGATGTCGATGCCCTCGGGCGCCATGCCGTCGGTGATGAGGATCTTGGCCATGGGAGTCTCCACACGGGAAAATGTGCGGGGGTACCATGGCGGGGCGACGGCGAGCGGTCAAATTCTGGGGGTCGATTTCGTCGACGC
This sequence comes from uncultured Planctomycetota bacterium, assembly GCA_903902515.1. Classification (GTDB taxonomy): domain Bacteria; phylum Planctomycetota; class UBA11346; order UBA11346; family UBA11346; genus CAIUVD01. The sequence continues at coordinate 5,581 of CAIUVD010000018.1, forward strand.
TTGGCGCATCCAGGGGGGGATTGGAATGCGTTTTATTTATGGATCTTTCGGTAAGCTCGCTTGATCCATGCGTTTCTTGAGGGTAATGCGGTTGATGCCAAGCAACTCAGCGGCTCGTAATTGGTTTCCGCCCGTTTCCGCCATCGCCGTCTGGACCAACACGCCCTCCACCAAGTCCACCATCCGACGATGGACCTCTCCAGGATGAAGCCGGAGATCCCGGCGAGCCTGGTCCGTCAGGAGGGTGGTTAAAGAGGAGGTTGGCATGCTTCCCGACGCGGGGGTCACCTCCCAATGCTCGCGGTCAATCACCCCGCCGGTGGCCAGAACAACCGCCGCTTCAAGGCGACGGCGCAGTTCGCGGACATTGCCCGGCCAGTCGTAGGTGCTGGCGGCATCGAGGGCGGCATCGGTGATCGACAGGGATCGCCCCCGGCGCTGGGCGATCTGGTGGAGGAAATGCCGAGCTAACAACGGCAGGTCTTCCCGTCGGTCCACTAAGGCCGGAAGGGGGATGGTCAGTCCGCCCAGGCGGTGCAGGAGATCCGTCCGGATGGGCCCGTGGTCGATCAGGCTCTTCCACGATTGGGTCGAGAGCACGATCAAGCGGTAGCCGAGGGGCTCATCAAGCACGCCCAGGAGCCTCGCCTGGGCCTGGGGCGGCAGGTCCGGGAGATCGTCGAGGATCACCGTGCCTTGGCGGGGCAAGCCATCCTCCGCGTTACCGAGGTGATGCTCGGCATCCGCCCCGAGGGTGGCGGCACTGATGACCACCACGGGCAGGTGGGCCTGGGGTCCCAGGTGGTGCAGGCGCTGGGCGGCCAGATTCTTCCCGCTGCCGCTCGGGCCGGTGATGACCACGGTGGTATCGCTGGCGGCGGCGGCGGCCAGGCGGCGAAAGACCTCCTGCATGGCCGGGGTTGTGCCCAGCAATTCCGGGGAGGTTCCCGCTGACGGCCGGGCCGCCATCGCCAGACGGGTATCGCCCAAGGCCCGTTGAACGCAGGTCAGCAGTCGCTCCTGATCGACGGGTTTCGGCACGTATTCCAGGGCACCACGCTGAACAGCGGTGACGGCGTATTCCAAGGTACCAAATGCCGTGCTGACGATCACCGGCAGGTCGGGATGATGTTCCCGCAACCACGCCAGAAGATCGAGTCCCGATTCACCCGGCATGCGGACATCCGTGATCACCAGATCCGGCAATTCTTTCTGAAGGTGCCGCCGGGCTGCCCGGCCATCGGCGGCTGTTCGACAGCGATAGCCGGCGGCCGTCAGGGATTGATCAAGGGCCCAACACACGGCGGCATCATCGTCGACCAGCAGGATGAGAGGGGGCATGTTTGGGAGATTCTGCGTTTCAGATGATGCACAATGCCGCGACCTTGACACACGCACGGAATCCTTGGTAGGTTGGACCGATCAACCCGAGCAAGGAAATCCCGTGAAGCGCGTCTCCCTCAGTTTACTCGCCCTCGCCGCCACCCTCCCCGCAATGGAGAATCCCATCGTCGGTCCCCGTGCCCTTGGCATGGGCGGCGCCCAGGTGGCGTGCGCCGAGGACTACACGGCGCAGTACTACAACCCGGCGGCCTTTGGCTTTTTTTGGTCGGGCAGCGAGGAGCGCCGGGCCGATGGCTTGGGCCGCAATTTGGAAGGCGTGGGGCCCGATAACAACGACCTGGCGCGTAAGGATTGGGGATTTGGCGTGGATCTTGGCGTGGGGGCCCGGATTAACGGCGACCTGGCTACCTACGCCAATGATCTGCTCGATTTCAAAACGGATGGGATTGACACCCTAG
>CAIUVD010000019.1 GCA_903902515.1 uncultured Planctomycetota bacterium
CCCTCGGTGTCCCCTACCGGGACCCCGGACCCCGGACCCCGGCCCCCGGACCATCCCTGTGAAAACCCTCACCCGCTACGTCGTCAGCCGCATCGCGACCCGGGCCTTAATCCTCCTCGGGGTCTTCCTGGCGGTGCTGGTCGGGGGGCAGTTGGGATTGTTCATTGGCCGGGGCGTGCCGCCCCAGGCGCTGTTTCCGATCGTGGGCACCCTACTGATCCTCAGTCTGCCCGTGGCCCTGCCGATGGCGGTGGCGACGTCGGTGCTGGTGGTCCTGGGGGGCATGACCCGCGATGGAGAGATGCAGGCCCTGGCGGCGGCTGGAGTCGATCCCCGGCGCACCGCCCAGCGAGCCTGGCCGGTGATTTCCGGGGCGATGGCGATTGCCCAGCTGCTGGTCCACGTCGCGTGGCCCCTGGCCATCGGTGATTTGCGGGCCAACCAGGGTCGCCTCGCCCAGACCCTGATCGCGGCCAAGGTCGCGGCCATGGAACCGATCTGGGATGACAAAGGGACCATGGCCTGGGCCGCTCACGTTGATGGCAAGAAGTTGCGGGATGTGGTCATCCGCATGCGCAAGGACGGCGATGACACGGTCCTCTACGCCCCCCGGGCGCGTTGGGTCCTGGCCACCGAGGGCATCGAGTTCCGCCTTGATGGCGTGCGTCTTATCCAGCGTTCTTCCGATGGTGGCCTGCGGACCGGCGAGGCCGTCCAATGGGCGACCCTCCAGGGCAGTCAGGGCCTGTTAGAGACCGAGCCGGATTCCATGACCACACCAGAGGTTCTGGCGGTCCTGGCCAAGGGCGAGGGCTCGACGAAAAACGACCGGGCGCGCTTTAATAATTCCCGTCTGACCCTCCACCTCCGGCTCTATCTGCCCATTGCCGTGGCCGCCTTCGCCCTGTTTGCCGCAGGCCTGGCCTTGGTGCTGGGCACCGCCGAAAGCCTGGTGGCGGTTGGTCTGGTCATCGTGGTGGCGGCGATTTCCTCGTACCCGGCGATCGGCTATGTGAAAAATAACCCGGGCCGTCCGCAGATGGATCCCGGCGTGTTGCTCTGGGCCCCCACCGTCCTGTTGGCGGCGGGTGGCTGGCTGATGCTGTCGTTCCCGGCCCGGGTGCGGGAACTCCTGGCCGCCCCCACGGGCTGGCTGCGACGGAGGAAAACGCCATGACCCTCCTGGACCGCGCCATGCTGCGCTGGGCCCTCGGCAAGTGGGTTGGGGTGCTGGTGATCGGGACCTTCCTGGTCCTCCTGGGCGAATTTATCGCCAAATTGGGGGATTACGTACGGGTACTGGCCAGCTCCCAGTGGTGGTTGCTCCCCCTGTACTTCTTGGTCCGCATTCCGGATTTCCTCTCCACCTGGCTGCCCCTGGCAACCCTGGTGGCGGCCATGTTCGTGATCGCCCCCATGCATAAGCAGGGGACGCTGGTGGCCCTCTCGGCGGCCGGGGTCGCGCCCCGGCGGGTGTTCCGGGTTTTCATTGGCTTGGCGTTCGCCGCCTGCGCCTTGTCCTACCTGTTGGCGGATCAGATCCTGCCCCGCCTTCTGCCCTGGGAGGAGCGCATCCAGGCCGCCCTGTTGGGAAAAAGAGGCCTGGATGAAGACCGGGTCCGTCCCGCGGGTTGGACCGGCGATGGCACCTACTGGAGTGCCGGAGCTGCCCTGCCCGGGGCCGGCACCTTCCACCGGGTGGCCATCTTCCGTCAGGATGGAACCCGTCGCATGGCCCACGCCGAGACCCTGCGTTGGACGACCGAGGGTTGGCGCCTGGAGGGTGTGGTGCTGGCCGACGGCGACCGGGCCACGACCCTGGCCAGCACCACGCCAGCCGCCATCGGTCTGCCCCTTCCCCAGAACCTCGACAGCCTGCGGGAGCAATTGCGCCCCGACAGCGCCCGGACCACTGCCGAACTGATTGCAGCCTCCCATCCCCGGGCCCTGCGGATCCTGGCGTGGCGGACCACCGTGGCCCTGCTGCCCCTGGTCTGTCTGCTTTATGGCCTGCCACGGTTCCTGCGCTGGATCGACCGTGGTCGGCCGGCGGTCACCGCCATGCATGCCCTGTTGTGGGCCCTGATCCCCCTGGCGGCGGCAGGCGTGCTCTCGCGGCTGTTGGTATCGGCGGGGGCTCAGCCGCTGCTTCTGGCGGGCGGCGTCTTCGGGACGGTCATGACCTTGGGGTGGTTCCGGTGGTTCCGCATGCGCCTCTGAGGAAAGTGCGAGCGGTGGGGCATGAAGAATACGCAAAGGTTAAGATGTGTTTTTCATGAATATTTCATGGGGATTTCGTTGAGCTTCGGCCTTCTCCTTTGAATCATCGATGACGGCTTGTAGACCACACGACCCATGGCCTCTCCCTTCAAAAACTGGTTGCCCAGTCAATTTCATGCGGGAATCCGTACCCGGGTTCTGATCCCAGTGGCGATGATGACGGTGGCCGCCACCGCACTGGCCTGGAGTGGCCTGTACGGGTTGGCCCAGAATCAGGAGCATCTGGGCAACCTGGCAACCGAGATGGACGACTTGGCTGAGCGCGTTCAATCCCAGTCCCAGATACTGGCTGCCGCGAATCAGCGGTCCCGGGATTTGGGTGGGCTTGGCGCTGGCCTGGGCACCACGGCCACCGAACTCAGCGGTCAGATCGATGGGGTTTTGGCCAATGCCGATGCTGAGCGTAAGCAGGCCGTCTCGGCCTTGGCGGAAAGCGCTCTCCGCACCTTGGATCATCAGGCGGAACTCCTGGCCTTGATCGCCCGGACGACGGCCCTGGAGCCTGCTCCGGTGGCTTCGGGTCCTCCCCCGGCCTTGGCGGGGATGTTGGAAGCGGCTGGAGGTGGCCAGGGGTGGCGGGTGACCTCGTCCTCGGAAGCCTCGTGGTCGGTGACCTGGTCCACCACCGAGGATCGGGCGGGTCGGGCGTGGCCCGCCACCGGCCTGTTCGACAACGCTCTGATCCAGGGCCAGGCCACCGGATTGAGTGTCATCGATGATGCCGTGGTGGTGAGCGCGGCGCAGCGGATCGGTGGGGCTGGTGAGCGGACGTTGGTGGTCATCACCCGTCCCCTGACCACGGCCACCATCCGCGATCTGGCGAATGACCTGTGGGTGGAGGCCCAGGCCTGGCGTTTCAGCGACAAGGCGTGGGTCAGCTTGGCCAGCACCCTGGCCTTGCCACCAGAGGCCCTGGCCCTGCCGCCAGATGTGGCGGCGGAACTGGAGCGCCGCCATGGGGCCGCGGATGCCAAGAACCTCTACGGGTCCGGGCGGGCGATCGTCCGCACCAGCCGGGTCGTCATCCTCGGGAGGAAGACCTATGTCGCGGCTTACCAAGGTCTGGTCGATCCCCGGGGCCAGCTGGTGGGAGCGGTGATGGTGGCTCGGGATGCCTCGGCGATGCTCAAACGGGCTTCGCAGATCAAGACCCGGACCACCCAGGCCCAGGAGCAGATCGCCACCATGGTGGCCCAGCGCACCGAGGCCGATGCCCAGGCGGCAGCCAGTGCCCAGGCTTCCGAGGCCCTGATGGCGGGGACCACCACGGCTCGTCAACGGGTGACGGATGGCCTAGCCACCGCGAAGGCTGATGCCCACCGTACCGGCACGATCATCGTGGCGGCCATCATTGGGGCGATCCTGGCCTTGGTGGTCTCGGTGGTGATTGCCCAGCGGTTGATTGCCGCTCCGTTGCGGCGGACGGCCGGTGCGTTGACCGACATCGGGGCCGGCGGTGGTAACTTGACGGTCCGGTTGGATGAGCAGCGCCACGATGAGATGGGCGCCATTGCCCGGGGTTTCAACCGCTTTGTCGAACGCCTCGCCCGGATCCTGCTGGGTCTTGCCGGAACGGCCAAGACCCTCGAGGAATCCTCTCGGACCCTTGATGACCAGGCGGCTACCCTGGCCGCCTCGGCGGGTGTCACGGCCACCGAGGCGACCCGGATTCGTACCGCCGCGGAAGCGGTGTCCCAGCGGACCGGGCAGGTGGCGACCAGTACCCAGGAATTGTCGACCTCGGTGGCCGAGATTGCCCGCAGCGCCGAGGAGGCCGCCCGGGTCGCCCGCCAGGCCGTGGCCGATGCCGTCACCGCCCAGGACGCCGTGGCCGGGCTTGGACATACCAGTGAACAAATCGCCCAGATGGTGAGTCTCATCAATGGCCTTTCCCGTCAGACCAATCTCTTGGCCCTCAATGCGGCCATCGAAGCCGCGGGAGCCGGCGAGGCCGGACGCGGTTTTGCGGTGGTCGCCCAGGAGGTGAAATCCCTGGCCAATCAGGTCCAGGGCGTGGCCAAGGACATCGCCGGCCTGGCGGAACAGATGCAGGTCCGGACGGCGGCGGCGGTGGTCACCATCGGCAGCATCGCCACCGTCGTGCGACAGGTCGATGCCTACCAGGGCTCCATCTCGACCTCCGTCGAGGAACAATCCGCGGTGGTCGCCCAGGTCACCGCCGATGTCCGCCAAGTGGCCGAGGAATCCGAAGCCATTGCCATGGCCATCGGGACGGTCGATCGCGCCGCCCAGGCTACCGGGGTCGCTGCGGCCGAGACGCGGGCCTCGGTCCGCGACCTGATGGCCCTGGCCCGGGACCTGCGGCAGGTGGTGGGCCAATTCCGTGGAGCGGAATCATCTGCCAGTGCCACCCCTGCACCTGCCATTCCCTTCATCACTCCTCAAGGCCCGACATGACTCTTCCTCGCCCCGCCACCACCACCGCCACGACCTCGACCCTGTGGCAGACCTGTGCCCGCGTCTTTGCGTCCCAGGGCCCCGGCAGTGTGATCAATCTCGTGACCCATGAGCATGATCAGTCCATCGAGCTGTATTTCGAAGCCGGGACCCCGGCCGACTGGTTGCCTACGGCCGACCAACTCCAGGCCGTGTGCGCCGTGGGCTTTGCCACCGTGTATGCGATCTTTCCCGACGACACGGAATTGATCGGCAGCTGGCGTACCCGCCTGGAGCACGGGGTGCGTGTCCCGGGGGGCGAGTACTGGACCATGGCCCCTCGTCGGGAGCCCGTCGGCCTGCCTCGTTACGCGGCGGGTGTGGCGGACCGCACCATCACCCTCCACGGCGGGGATGTCGAACTGTTCAAGGAGTTCCTGGCCTGGAAGGCGGCGCGGTCCTAGCCGAGCACGGCCCCCCCAGGGAGTCAGGCTTCCTGGGGGTGGAGCCAGCGGTGGGTGCCTGAGAGATGCGATTGGAACCGGTGACCGAGTCGTAGGACGCAGCGGCGCCAGGGCAGCGCGAGGCCATGGTGCTGCAACTGGTCAATGGGGATGATGACCCGGTGGCGTTGATGGGCCTCGGGCCAATCGCTGGCCAGGTGCTGGACCTCCATTAGGTAGGCGACCACCGAGCGTTCGCTGCCCCGGTGCCGGCTGATGGTGAAGCAATGGGGATCCGGTTGGGCCCGGCCGACGATGCCCGCTTCCTCCCAGGCTTCCAATTCCGCCACCTGGGGCCGGGTCATGTCCGGCTCTGGGCGACCCTTGGGCAGGAGCAGTTCCCCATGGCGGCGTCCGGTCACCAGGACCACCCGCAGATGACCATCCTCGATCAGCAGCGGGCAGGCGGCGATGCGGAGGGAACTCATCCGCCGGCTCCGTGGGGATCGGCCACCTCGGCCCACAGCCGGTGGAAAGCCCGGGCGACGGTGGATCGGGGTGCCGTCACGGTGACCGGCAGACGGGCCACGGCGGCCCGTTCGATCTCGACCGAGGTCGGGATCGTGGTGGTCAGGGCCCGGGGCCAGGCGGCATGGAGATCCCGCGCCACGGCCGACGGGGTTCCCTTGGTCATGGTCAGGAAGGGTCGCAGGGTCGACACCCGTTCCCCCGCGAGGTCGCCGAGCAGGGCCAGGGTCCGGAGGGCCAGGATGCTGGGCATCACCGGCACCAGGACGGTGTCGGCACTTTGCAGGATGTTGTCGCTCAGGACGCCCAATCCCGGGGGACAGTCGATGATCACCACGTCCCACGGTCCGTCAGGATTCTGCTTCGCGAGACGCTCCAGGAGGGTTTCCAGGCGGTGACGCCGACCTGAAAGTCCATCAAGGACGATCTCGCTCCGACGCAGGGCGGCGATCGCCGGCAGAATTTCCAACCCTTCAACATCGGCCGCACGGATCAGGCCACTTTCCCCTGAGTCGGTATTGGCGTGGCGGCCCTTCCAGAAGGCCTTGGCGCCGATTTCGCACGCTGGGCGGACCCGCAGCAGGTGGCTTGAGGCGCCTTGGGGATCCAGATCCACCAGCAGGGTCCGGCGACCGCTGGCGGCGGCGGCAGCGGCCAAGTTAACGGAAGCGGTGGTCTTGCCGACCCCGCCTTTGGCGCTCAGAAGGGCAATGGTGCGCATGGGATCAGGCGGCCTCAGGACGGAACAGACGGCGGTACTGGGAACGCACCGGCGAGGCGGCAAAGCGCTGGAGGAGGGGGTCGAGTTGCTGCCGCAGGGTGATGCGCCGCTGATCGAGGACCGCCAGGAGGGCCCCGATGGCCAGCAGGGCCTCCGGCGGGATGCCGGGCATGGCGGCCCGGGAGCGCAGGGCTTCGAACTGCACGGCTGCATCGTTGAAGGACCCGAGGACGCCTTGCAACTCTTTGAGTTCGGTGGTCAGTGCCAGGTGGTCTGACGGGGCGGTGAACCTGCCGCAGGCATCCAGCAAATAGCGCAGTTTCTTGAAGCCGATTCGCAGGTCGTGGACGGCCGAGGGCGGACCTTCGGGGTCGAGGGCGGTGATGCCGGCGGCGACCTTGCGGTAGGCTTTCCAAATCCGCCCGGCGGCCAGGGCCGCGAGGGCCGTGGTGGCCTCGACACCAGGGCGGGCCCGCTCGACCAGGGTCAGCAGCTCTTCGCGCTGGCGGCGGTGCGGGGCTCCCCCGAGCAAACGAGCTACTTCGCGGTGGGCCCGGGCCCGCTCGGCGGTCAGGTGATCGATGAGGGCCGCGAGGGCCGGTTGAAAGGGGAGCGGCACGGCGGCCACGAGGTGTGGCCGGTCCATCTGCCACACATCCAGGTCGCGCAATTCATTCGAACACCGGGCCCAGGCCGCCAGACGGGTCCGGATGCGGGTCGTGTCGAGGTCGGCAAAGACTCCGTTCAGCTGGCCGACGAGGGAGCGCAACCGCCGCAGGGTCACCCGGTGTTGGTGCAGGTACTCGACATCGATGTCGTCGATCACCCCCTGGGTCAGGACCTCGAGTTCCGTCAGAACTCGGCGTAGGCAGGCCTGGAGGGCGTCCCGGGCCGGGGCTGCACCGTCGGCAAACCATGGGGGTGCGGTGGGTGGTCGGCCATCGCCAAGGAGGTCGAGCAGGGGGTCCCGATCGTCGGGGATCCAACCGCGCAGGGTAATGGCCCGGCCCAGATCCCGGGCCTTGACCTGATAGCCCCGGAGGGTGCCGAGGGTCAGCCACCAGCGGGAGTCCCGGCCCTCGATGCCAACCAGATGGCACGTGAGGGTGGTAACGACCTTCCCATCTTCATCACGCTGTTCGGCATGTTGCCGATCCAGGTGCAGGGTGGTCTGGGGGAGGAGGGCGCGGTTCCTGGTGATGGGAGCCACGGCCTGACGCAGGGGGCCATCGGGCCACCCGTGGAGGTGCCGGGGCAGGACCTCGGTCTCGGCCATGGGCAGGACGGCGACCGTGGCCGCCGTCCCCACGTGATCGGCGGCCCACAACACCACCTCATCCAGCCGCCGGACCAGGACGAATCCGGCCTGGGCCAGCCGGTGGTCCGGGGTATCAAGGACGATCCAGGTCTCCTGGATCCTCGTGGTCGGTCGACACCCCAATCCTGCCAGCAAGGCCAGCAGGGCCCGACGGGTTGGTGGCAGGTTGGGAGGTGGCTGGAAACAGGCGGTCATGGACACCGGATCTTCACGTCCGGAGGTTAAGACAAGACCACCGGTCTCTTCATGAAGACTTCACGGAGAAGACGCGGCACCCGTCAGGTCGCGTGGGCGGCAACGGCCCCGGCTTCGGTGTTGGCCAGGTCTTTCTTGGTCAGGTTGACCACAATCACGCTGTCCTGGGACCGGATGCGTTGGATGTGTTCCGGCAGCAGGCGGATGCGCTTCCCCGAATACCAGTGCCCGGTCTCGATGATGAAGTCCTTGATCAACCACTGGGTATCGTCGATCAGGATGTCGGCGAGGGTGCCGATCACGCCGTCCGTGGTATGGATCTCATAGCCCATGATGTCCTTGGCGCTTTGCAGGAAGCGGTCCTCCCGATGGTGGTGCTTCTCCTGGTTGGTCAGGCCCCAGGGGGCGGCTTGAATGACCACCGGGTAGCTGCTCGGACCCCACAAGGAGGAACCCTCCCAATAGCTCGGCCAGCCGTAGTGGCCGAAATGGTCGATCTCATGCTGGCGGGTGATCGGCTGGTGCCGGGTGATGGGCGGGCTGTCCTCAATCTGGTAGCGAGTCAGCTGGACCGGCAGTTCCTTGCGCTGCTGATCGAAGGAGCCGAAGGCGAAGGGGCTGAGGAGGATCAGCCGCCCCGAGAGCCAGGATCCCGTGTCGGCCACCAGGTAGCGGACGGCAAAGCTCTGGTCATCAAAATAGAAGTCCTCGATGGAGCCGATGGATCCATCTGTGGCGGCCAGGGAGGCGCCATAGAGGTTGGTGACGCTTTGAATCATGGGAGGAGTGCCTTGGTGGTAGGGGGGACGACAAGCGGGAGCCTGAGCGGGATTGATGCCAAGGCCCCCGAATCCTCTTCCCGTGGGACGATTCAGGTGCGTTTCCAGCGATTATACTCCCGTTCTCGGTTCCAGTGACCAGAGGGTGATCGTGCACCTCGCAGTGCTTCCACGGGCCATGAATTGCCAATTGCAGGACTGGCTCTAAATGCGGTTAAATCGCAATAAAAACAAATAATTATCGTGATAATTTAGTCCCGTTGAGGAAGATTGATGGAGATGCCCTCCCGCAGCGGAAAGATACGAGATGCCGCCTTCCCACCCGCGATCCCCTGGCGATCTGCCCGCGTCCTGTTCCCAAGCCTTCGCCTGTAAAGGTGGAGGTGGCTCCCTGGAGGCCTGCCATCGGATCCTGGCTCTCCTTGGTCATGATGCCGCGACCAACGTAGGCCCCCCTGCCCATCCTGAGGTCGAGGCGGTCATCCGTCGTTATCGGGCCGCCCCCGGTGGGTTGGTGGCGATGGTGCTTGGCCGGGGATGGGGTCGGCATCGTGGACAAGCGCCACCGATCGAGGATTTCGGGGCCGCGGAGGGCCTGAAACCACTGTTGGTCGCTGCCGTGGAGCTTGCCATGGCCCGGGGATCGGCGGTTACCTATGATATTGCTCCGGATCTCCCGCGGCTGCGCACCTGTCAGATCGGGTTCCTGCTGATCTGCAGTATCGCCTTAGACCACGCCCTGCTGGCCACCCTCTGTCCGGGGATGATCTACCTATCCGTGGAGACGGGGATGGATGCGACGGCCGAGTTTCGAATCGAAGATCGGGGACCCACGGTGCGGACCGACGCCCTGGGTTCCGCCTGGGGTGACCGGAGGGCTGAGGCCGAGGGATTAGAGATCTCCCATCTTGGCCTATCGATCGTCAAGGAATTGGTCTGGGCCCTGGGGGGTCGGATGTGGATGTCGGATCGCCAGGATCCGGGAAACACCCTCAATTTCACCATGCCAACGGTCCCACGAGCCTTGGCTGCAGATGACGGCTCATCAATCCGTCTCACCCCCGTTACCCATGACCCTCCCCGGACCCCACCCCATGTATGAACTCATTGTCGTCGCCCAACCGTCCCGCCCCACCATCCGTCACCGTTTTGGTTCCCACGTCCGTCGTCAGCGCTGGTGGTATGCGATGGGCGGCCTGCTGATGGCCGCCATGACCCTGATGGCGAGCCGTTTGTGAGCGATCCGCTGACGTCCACCTTCCCGTATCACGGGCAACTCCCCGCCTCCCTTCATCCGCCCGATGAGGAGATCCGGGTGGTGGTCATCCGCCATATTGCGCCGGAGATCCGGCCGCCCTACCGGGCGCTGCTGGACCTCCTGCGGTGGCGGGCCCGCACCGAGATCTGATCACCACTGAATCCAGTCATCCGTCAGGACCGTCACTGGAGCCACCGGCAATTGCCGACGGTAGGCCCCGGGGGTCTGGCCGGCGTAGGCCCGGAAGCGGCGGACGAGATGGGTGGCGTCCATCCAGCCGACCCGCTGGGCGATGACCGTCAGGGTCAGGTCCGTGGTCAGCAGGAGGACGGCGACTTGCTCCAGACGCTGGCGGGCCAGCCATTCCATGGGCGTGTGGCCGGTGAAACGGCGGAACAGGCGCACGAGGTAACTGGGCGTCACTTCCGCCTGCGTCGCCAAGCCGTCAAGGGTCCAGGGAGCGGCAAGATCCGCCCGCAGGCGGGCAATGGTCGCCACCACCACTGGGTGGGGGGCGCTGCTGGCGATGGCCCCGGGGCCGATGGCCGTGGCTAGTTCATCAAAGGCGATCAGCAGGTGGCCGACCAGGGCCAAGTGGTGCCCCGGAGCCCCCTGGTGGGTCCGCAGGACATCCAGGGCGGCGATCACCCGCTGGAGGGCAGCCTCCTGGAGATGGATCTGCACCGGGCCCTCGGCTTTGCCCAGGCCCAGAAACGGGGCTAGGGCGGCGCTGCCCTGGATCCACGCCAGGGGGCCCCCCAGCACCTCGTCACCAAGGATGCAGTTGGCCAGCCTCAGCCCATGGCAACGCTCATAGGCGTGCCAGTGGCCAGGGCGCAGGACGATCACATCTCCGGAGCCCACGGGCTGCACCCCGTGGATCGTCCGGTGCATCGCATGTCCGTCACACACCACGGCGATTTCCAGGAAATCGTGGTGATGGAGGGGGACTTCCCCGTCGTGGATCGGGCGGTTGACGTGGATCGGCAAGCCGTGGGGCGGGAACAGCCGGGCACGGGCGAGGAGAACGGGATCGGCGGACATGAGTTCATTTTCAGCCGATGTCTCGCCAATGAAGCGCCGATGGCAGATTCGCGGCGCGGTGTGTACGATGGGCCCAACGGAGTTCCCATGGCCACCCTGCCCAAAACCGACATCGTCGCCCGCCTGCGCGCCCAGCGCATCGAGATCCCCAGTTGGGGCTTCGCCGCCACCGGCACCCGCTTCGGCAAGTTCCCCCAGCCGTGGGCAGCCACCAACCTGGAGGAGAAACTGACCGACGCCGGCCAGGCCCAGAAGTACATGGGCATCCTCCCGGCCGTGGCCCTCCACATCCCCTGGGACCTGCCAACCGCCGGTATGAAGGACTGGACCGGGGTTCAGGCCTTCGCGAAAAGCCAGGGCGTGACCATCGGGGCCATCAATCCCAATGTCTTCCAGGATGCCGACTACCAGTTCGGCTCCTTCTGCCATCCGGATGCCAGGGTGCGCGCCAAGGCCGTGGCCCACCACAAGGAGTGCATCGACATCGCCAAGGCGACCGGCTCGAAGGCCCTCAGCCTGTGGTACGCCGACGGCACCAACTACCCCGGCCAGGACAGCTTCCGTGAACGTCGCCAGCGGATGCTGGCCGCCTTCCAGGAGGTCTACGCCGCCCTGCCGGACGACATGCGCCTGCTGATGGAGTACAAATTCTACGAGCCGGCCTGGTACCACACGGACCTCGCCGACTGGGGCGCGGCCTCCCTGATGTGCAAGAAGCTGGGCCCCAAGGCCACGGTGCTGGTCGACACCGGCCACCACGCCCTGGGCACCAACATCGAATGGATTGTCGCCAGCCTCCTTGATGAAGGGATCCTCGGCGGCTTCCACTTCAATAGCCGCAAGTATGGCGACGACGACCTCACCGTTGGCTCGATCAACCCCCACGAATTGTTCCTGATCTATAACGAACTGGTGGACGCCGAATCCGAAGGCAACGGCACCGTCGCCGGCCGCTGTGCCAGTCAGATCGCCTACATGTTCGACCAGTGCCACGCCTACAAGAACACCATCGAAGCCACCATCCAATCGGCGGTGTCGGTCCAGGAAGCCTACGCCAAGGCCCTGCTGGTGGACCGTGCCGCCCTCAAGCAGGCCCGCGCCGCCTGTGACGTGTCCGGGGCTGAGGAAGTCCTCAAGGATGCCTTCAACACCGACGTGCGGCCCCTGGTGAAGGAGGTCCGCGAGGCCATGGGTATCGACCCGGAACCCCTCAAGGCCTTCCGCGCCAGCGGCTACTCCGAGAAGGCGATTGCCGCTCGCACCAAGAAGCACGCGGCCATGGGCGCGGGCGGGGGGTTCTGAACATGAACGCTCCTGCCGCCTCCCCCGCCGTCCTCGGCGAACTGGTCAGCATGTCCAACCGTCTGGGGGATCCTGCCCTCGATGCGGTCATCCTCGGCGAAGGGAACACCTCGGCCCGGGTCGATGGCCAGACTTTCCTCGTGAAGGGCTCCGGCTGCCAGTTGCAGACCATGCAGGGGGGCGATTTCGTCCACCTGCGCTTTGACACGATCCTGTCCCTCTTGGACCGCGGCACCGTCGATGAGGCGACCCTGTCGGCGGTCTACGAACAGGCCAAGGTCGATCCGACGCAGAAGCGCCGGCCGAGCGTGGAAGCCCTGTTCCACGCCGTGTGCCTGTCCCTGCCCGGGGTCGCCTTCGTGGCCCACAGTCACGCCACGGCGGTGAACTCCCTGACCTGCGGCAAGCTGTGGCCCCACAGCTTGGCCGGGCGGATGTTCCCCGATGAGGCCGTGGTGCTCGGGCCCGAGAGTGTCTATGTGCCCTACGTCGATCCCGGGGTGATTCTGGCCCGGGCGATCCGCGACGGGATCGAGGGCTACCGGGCCGAGTACGGCGCCGTGCCCAAGGTCGTCTACATGCAGAACCACGGCCTGATTGCCCTCGGCGGATCGTCCCAGGAATGCCTGAACATCACCGCCATGGCCATCAAGGCGGCCCGCATCCGCGCCATCGCCCTGCAGGCCGGGGGCGGCATCGCCACCCTCGACCGGGGCACGGTGCTCCACCTGCTGGGCCGCCCCGATGAGAAGTACCGCCAACAGGCCCTTGGCCTGCGGACGGCCTGAGATGCGCTGCCTGGCGGTGGATCTGGGGGCTGATTCGGGTCGGGTGATTCTTGGTACCGAGGTTGGTGCCGAGATTCGCCAGGAGGTCCTGCACCGATTTCCCAATGTCCCCCAACGGGCGGCGGATGGCAGCCTCCACTGGGACATTGAGGCCCTGTGGACGGGAATCCTGGCAGGTTTGCGGCTGGGTGCGGCCACGGGCCCCATCGACAGCATCGCCGTGGATACCTGGGGCGTGGATTACGGTCTCGTCGACGCCGAGGGAAACCTCCTGGAGGCTCCGTACCATTACCGGGATGCTCGCACCGAGGGCATCGCCCAGGAGGTGTCGGAGCGTTTCGGCCGTGAGGCCCTCTTCGCCCGTACCGGCACCCGCAGCCTGCCCTTCAATACGGTCTTCCAGTTGGTGGCGCACCAGCGGCATGATCCTGGCCTTCTGGCCCGGGCCCATCGGTTGCTGACGATTCCCGACCTGTTGGCCTACCGCCTGTCGGACACGATGGCCAACGAGTGGACCAACGCCGGCACGACCGGCCTGACGAAGGCCGGAGAGCCCGCCTGGGACCTGGAGCTGATCCGGGACCTGGGTCTCCCTGAGCACCTGTTTGGTACGATCGTCCGACCGGGGACGATTCTCGCCTCCCTGCGTCCCGACCTGGTGGCGTCCCTTGGCTTCACCGGCCGCGCCCCCCGGATCGTCGCCCCCGGGGCTCACGACACGGCCAGTGCCATTGCCGCCATGCCCGTCAGCGACGCTGGCACGGCCTACATTTCGTGTGGTACCTGGTCCTTGATGGGGGTGCTCAGTGACCGTCCCCTGACCACCCCGGCGGCCCTGGCGGCGGATCTCTCCAACGAGGTCAGCGTTGACGGCCGGACTCGCCTACTGCGCAATATCATGGGTTTGTGGGTATGGCAGGAGTGCCGCCGCGACCGGCTGGCGGAGGGTTTGGATGCCGATCACGGGGCCCTGGCAACCCTTGCGGCCGCGGCCCCCGAAGGTCCCCTGACCCTGGCGGCCGGAGCCATCGACATCAACCATCCCGACTTCCTGCCGCCGTCGGTGCCGGGCAATCGGATGCTGGATCGTCTGCGCCGCCATGCCGCCGCCCGGGGCCTGGCTTGTGCTGACGATGGCGCCCTGTTCCGCCGCATCACCGAGGCCCTGGCGGCAGCCTATGCCGCGTGCCGCACGGGCCTGGAGGAGGCCACCGGTCAGCCCATCACGCGGATTTGTCTGCTCGGGGGTGGGGTCCGGAATCGTCTGTTGTGCGACCTCACGGGTCAGGCCAGCGGCCTCCCGATTCTGGTCGGCAGCGAGGAGGCCACGGCCTTGGGGAATCTCACGGTCCAGGTTCGGGCCCTGGGCCAGGCCGTCGCGGCGGCGAGGCACTGAGTCTCAGCCGCGACGGAAGATGACCTCGTTGCACTGGCCGAAGGTCAGGGCGTCTACGGCATGGAGGTCGAGGGCGGTCCGCAGGACGCGCATGGCTTCCCGGTAGGCGCCCACGGTCCGCTCGATGTCCTCGTCGGTGTGGGCCAGGGACAGGAATTGGCTGCCGCTGAACAGCACGCCTCGCCGCAGCATTTCCTGCTGGAAGAGGGTCTTCATTTGCAGGCCGGTCCACTTGGGCTGGTCCACAAAGGTGACGATGGTCCAGGGGGGCATGCCGGCGCAGTCCGTCAGGTGAGCAAGGTCAAACTCCCGGGCCAAGCGGCGGTAGCCGTCCTGGAGTTTCGCTCCCTGCTTCCAGACGTGGCCCCAGTAATCCTCCCGCTCCATGACCTCCAGGGTCGCTAGGGCGGCGGCCAGGCCGGTGGTCTCGCCGCCGAAGGTGAACGAGAAGAAAATCTCGTCGAAGGGGGCCATGAATTCTTTTTTTCCGCAAACCACGGCCATGGGCAGGCCGTTGGCCAAGCCCTTGCCCATGGCGCAGAGATCCGGGGTGACGCCGAAATACTCCTGGGCCCCGCCCCGGGCGTAGCGGAAGCCGGTGATGACCTCGTCGAAAATCAGGACCGCGCCGTAGCGAGTTGCCAGTTCGCGCACGCCCTCCAGGTAGCCCGGCTTGGGGGCTGTCAGGTTGAGGGGCTCCATGATCACGGCGGCGTGGGCCCGGGATTTGAGGAGGTGCTCCAGGGCCGGGAGGTCGTTGTAGGGGAAGGTCGTCGTCTGGGCCGTGACCTCGGGGGGCACGCCCTTGGCTCGCACGCCGTAGGTGCTTTCGATGGACCAGTCCTGCCAGCCATGGTAGCCGTGGCGGGCGATGTAGGTGCGGCCGGTCTTGGCCCGGGCCGCCCGGATGCAGGCGCTGGTGGCGTCGGAACCGTTCTTGCCGAAGCGGACCATGCCGTCGCCCCGGGCGCAGGGTACGACCTCGCGGATCTTCTCGGCCAGGGTGATTTCCAGGGGATGCATCAGGCTGAAGGCCGTGCCATCGGCCAGCACCTTGGTCACCGCCTCCACCACCGCTGGGTGGCCATGGCCAAGGGTCACGGGGCCGAGGCCCATGGGGTAGTCGATGTATTCGTTGCCATCCACGTCCCACACGTGGCTGCCCTTGCCCCGGGCGAGGTACTTGGGGGCTACGCCCCGGACCCACTGGGTCGGGCCCTTGGAGAGGGTCTGGGTACCTGCCGGGATCAGGCCTTCGCTGCGTTTCCACAGACGGTCGGACTCGGTGATCGTCGGCCGGGGGGCGCGGGCCTCCATGGAGGCCTTGAAGGTGGCGATGGCGCCTTCGTTGGCCCGATGGCTCTTGGAACGGGCCACCAGATCCGGTCGGCGGTCGGCGGCGGCTAAGAGGTCTGCCAGTCGGGGGTCCGGGAGGCCGGTTTCCGCCAGTAGGTCGTTGATGACCGCCAGATCCTCCGGACGGTCCACGGACCAGTGGAGGTCCGAACGGTCGCTGCCCTCGTGGCGGACGTTGACGGTCGGAAAACGCCCCGGGCGTTCCCGCACAAAGGGCGTCACATGTTCTCGCTCGTGGCGTTCGCTGGCCTCGGCCACCGCCGATTGGAGAGCGGCGACGCGGATCACCTCGCAATCCAGGCCGTCGGGGAAACTCGGCGGCGCGACATTGCTGGCGTAGGCATTGGCCCACAGGGCTCCGACGACCTGCAGGATGACCGCCGGATCCACGAGGGGGCAGTCGCCGGTGATGCGGACCACCGCCTGGGCCCCGGTGCTGACGGCGGCGGCGGTGAAGCGGGCCAGCACATCCTCAAGGCTGCCTCGGAAGACACGAAAGCCGGCCGCTTCCACCGTCGTGGCTAAGGGATCGTCCCCGGGGTCGGTGCTAGTGGCCAGGACCACGGGGAGTCCGGATGCGGCCGCCCGGCGGCAGACCCACACCGCCAAGGGCACGGCCTGGGGCCCGACGCCCGCCAGCATCTTGCCGGGGAACCGAGAGGAGGACATGCGGGCTTGGATAACGATGGCGACATCCGTGGCGGGGGAGGTATTCATGGGGTCCATTCCTGACGAAGCATGCCGAGAAAAATGTGGTCCTCCCAGCCGTCGGGGCCGAGAAGCTGCTGACGCCACACACCCTCCCGGGTGAACCCGGCTTTTTCGAGGGCCCGCAGGGAGCCGACGTTGCCGGCATACAATCCGGCCTGGAGGCGATGGAGGTCGAAGCGTGCGAAGGCAATGTCGCAGGCGGCCCGGATGGCCGCCGTGGCCAGCCCCTTGCCCCAGCACGACCGCTCGCCGATGAAGTAGGAGACATCGGCGCAGCGGTGGTGGCGGTTGATGGGGCCGATCTTGAGGTTGCCGACGTGGACGCCCTGGTCCTCGATGGCCAACAACAGGCTGTCCGTCGCCGCGATCTGGGCGCTGACAAAGCCCCGGATGATGTCGAGGCTTTGGGGCGTCCAGCGGGTTTCCAGGTAGCGGTTCACCACCGGGTCGTTGAGCCACCCCAGGTAGCGATCGCTGACATCGGCCAGGGTCACGGGGCGGAGGGGGGCGGGGAGGGTGAAGTCGGGAATCATGGGGAACCCTCTTCTGACGGTCCGGGGTCCGGGGTCCGGGGTCC
>CAIUVD010000020.1 GCA_903902515.1 uncultured Planctomycetota bacterium
AAGGAAAGTCGGTCTCGGTGAATGGGGGAAGATGGGGCTGCCGGACGGATACGCTGCAACTGGACGGCGATGTTGGCCTGGGCCTGGAGGACCCGCTGACGGAGGCCGATCAGACTGTTGTAGGCCACCAAGACCCAGCCCATGGCCCAGGCGCCCAGGGTGATGAGGAGGGCTGCGACCAATCCCCGTTCCTGGGCCAGCAGCCAGCCCACCAACCCGGCCCCAAGAAGGGCCGCAAAAAGGGACAGGATCCAAGCCCACATGACCGAGGAACGGACCGCCGCCTCACCGGCCACGGACATCACATAATCAGGAATGCCGGGCTCGGCGGCAATCTCCACCGCGCTGCCGCTGGCGTCGATGCGGGCATGGCCAAGAATCCACAAGGCATTACCGGGCAACAGCATGTGCTCCGTGAACCGACGGTTGCCCGTGCTGTCGCTGATCAAGGTTGGCGGACCCAGGTCATAAAAGCGAGCATCGTCTTGGGTCAGGTGCCAGGACACGGTGCGGGTGGCCGTGACTTCGGCGCCAACGGGCTCTACGGCTACGGCACCATGGGTATCATAGACCAGGAAACGGGGTTCCTCCCGGCCCGACGCCACGGTCGTCCAGCCGGTGGAGGTGCGCGTACGGGTTCTGCCTTTGCTATCCGTCGAGGTGGTCGTCCGCCGCCACTCCTCCTCAATGGACCAGGACACCCAGGCACCCATTTTTCCTGAGAGATGCCCCACCACGAACTGCAACGGTTCTACCTGGCCCGCGAGTTCCAGGACTCCCACATAGGCCCCGAGGGTGGTGACGGTCGGCAAATCCGCCACAAGGCGGGCCCGACGGAGGTATCTAAGGGAGCGCCACAGCCCGGTGACGGCCATCGCGCCCCCGCCCAACACCCCCCACAACATCCCCTCGGCTTGCTCCATGGCCCTTACAAGAACGGGGGATGAACGACTGTCCACCCCCCGTTCCAAGATCATCACCTGCGAGCAAACTTACTTCTTTTCGGCCTTTTTGATTTCTTCATTGACGGCTTTGAGCTTGGTCCGCAGCTCAACGATCCGGGGATCGGTCTTCATCAGGGCTTGTTCCGCCTTTTTGTTGAGGGCCGTGCGCTGCTCGTCGATGGCCGCCTTTTCCGCCGCGAAGGTCGGATCCGTCTTGATGAACTCCTCGCGAATGAGGTAGATTTCCTTGCTGAGGGCCTGCTTCTGGGCGGCCAGGTCCGTCACCGGCTCCTCGGCCATCAAGGAGAACGAGACACCGGCCACCAGGGCGGCGATGAGGCAAAGGGATTTCATGGGAATCCTCCGTAGGTGTCCCCATCTTCAGGTCTTCGCATTACCACAAGCCGGGAACATGGGACAGCTAACGTCCATGCGGATAAGTTATAATTTCAGTATAATTTCATGCAAATTTTCACGATCAACGCACGGCATCTTCCCATCAGCGGGTGATCGCGGGCACGGTGATGCCAAACCGAATGCCTTGGCGGAATTCGGCGAGGGTCAATTCCTGCTGGTCTGAGCCACTGGTGGAACTCAACAGGGCCGGGAAGGCCGCGAACCGGGAGGCCATGCGACCAGCATTGATCTTATCCGCGAGTCCCCACCACAGGCGCTCCCGGGCCGCCAGGCTGCGCCGGCAGCCTTCAGCAATCTGGGCCTGGGCCTCGGCGGTGGTGGCAAAGCGGGCCAGCGCCTCCTCCAGCCAGGCAGCGTGGTCCACATCCTGCTCGACGTGGAGGTCGAAGTACTCGATCTCGTGCTTCTGGAAGCCCGCATCCCGCAGGCCTTTCAGGATGTGGCTGAACATCGTCGGGATGGCCCATTCGTGACCGGGCCCAACCGCCCCCAGACCCACCAAGAAGGGTTCCTCGGTACACCACCGGAGATGGTCGGCGATAAAGCCCGTCACCGCCGGGTGCAGGCGGATGTCATCCAGTTGGGCATCGGTCCAGCCGCAGGCCTGCATGAACAGGCGGTAATGGGCGGCGTGGTCCTGGTCCGCGCTGCGCTCGCCGTATTCATCCACCAACACCTTGGCCAGCCACACCTTGGCGTTGGACGACGGCGCATTCAGCAGCAGCAGTTCCAGGTAGCGGGTGAAGGTCCCGACCAAGGGGTAGTGCTGGCCGCTGAAAATCCGGAAATCCTCCCGCGTCTTCGGATCCACGTCCATGCGCGACAACAGCGAATGGCTCAGGGCGGGATGGTGGGCGACCTCGTGGTGGAGGTCCTTGAGGAAAGCGCGGGCATCCATGGGCCGCGAACCCTAGGGCAGGCCAACGGCGGTCGAGGGTCGGATCCGTTTACCAGGGGATGGCGAAGGCCAGCCAGACCACGGCTTCCGCGAGCAGCAGCCGATTCCACCACCGCCAGCCGGAATCCGTGCCCAAGCAGCAGACGGCCGAGCCCCACAGGGCCGCCGTGACGGCAGCCCAGGGTGGCGTGCCCCACCACCACAGGGCCAGGGCCGGAAGTTGCAGTCCGTGGACCACCACCAAGCGCAGGAGGGTCGCGTTCAATCCGCGCCGCCGACCAGATCCACCAGTTCCGCCGCGGCCCGTTCGGGATCCGCCGCCCGGCACAGGTGGCCCGCCACGGCCACGCCGTGGGGCAGGCGGGGGCGCAGGGCGGCGATGCGCTCGGGGGTCAGGCCACCGATGGCGTAGCTGGGGCGGTCGAGAAACGGCCGGACGGCATCCAGCAACTCCGGGCCCCGCTGGGGTTCGAGGGGCTTGGTGGTGGTCGCGAACATCGGGCCCAGGCCGAGGTAATCGGCGGCCTCCACCTGGGCTTGGCGGGCCTGGTCGGCGGTGTGGGCCGACAGGCCGATGGCGCAGGTCGGACCGACCACCGCGCGAACCGTCGCCACGGGCAGGTCATCCTGGCCCACGTGGACGCCGTCGGCACCGAGGGCCCGGGCGATGGCCACGTGGTCGTTGACGATGAACAGGGCCCCGCCCCGCCGGGCCGCCGCCTGAACCCGCTGGGCGAGGTCGAGGTAGGCCCGGGGGCTCAGAGCCTTGGCCCGTAACTGGATAGCCCCGGCGCCACCCCGGGCAACAGCTTCAGCAACCCGCTCGGGCTGGTCCGTCAGGCTCGTATCGACCAGGGCGTACAACCGGACCCGCAGCAGGTGCCACGCGGGCAGACGCGAAAGCAAGGCGCTTTCCAGACGATAACCATCGTAGCGAACGGCCTCCAGGAGGGCCGCTCCCGTGGCCTGGCCCATGAGTTTGGCCCCCTCCTCGGCGGCCCGCAGGGCCTCCTGGACCCGGGCGGCATTGGCGCGGATGAGGTCCGTTAAACGGGCTCGCTCCATTTCTCCTGGAGCGGTTATGGCCGTCCCAACATCACCGGCCGTGTCACGCCAGGCGACCACCCCGGGGGGAACAGCCTGGCGAACCCGGTGACGCAGGTCCTTGGCCAGGGCCGAGGATCCGGCGTCATTAAAAATAAAGCGGGCCACGTCCTCAAGGGCCCGCAGGCCCTCAGCCGCGCGGTTGCCGTTGGCATCGATGAGTCGTTCGATCATGTCGCGTTGCGAGGTCCGGAATTGTCACCCGGCTCGATGGGCATGGCCCAGCGTCCGGTGGCCGCCCAATTACCGAGGCGCGGCCAGAAGTATTCCCGCAGCAGGATGCGGGCCGTGGCGGCAATCGGGACGGCCAGGATCAGTCCCAGGACCCCCAGGAGTTTGCCGCACAGGAGCAGGGCGACGATCAGGGTCACGGGATGGAGTTCGACCTCGCGCCCCATGATCACCGGGATGAGGACCGCTTCGAGGCCCTGGACCAGCAGATAGACCCCGAACACCGCCCCCAGGTGCCAACCGGTGGCGGTCGGCTCCAACATGGTCAGGGCCAATGCCGGCAGAAGGAACGCCAGGCCCGCCAGGGGAATGGCCGTGGCCAAACCGATGGCCACGCCAAACAGCATGCCGTAGGGCACATGCACCCCGAGCAGGGAGATGCCGATGAAGCCGATCACGCCCATCAGGGCGCACAGGATGCAGATCAGCAGGCGACCACGGAAGAAAGCCGAGACCACCCGTTCGATGTCACGGATAATCCGCACCACCTGATCACGATGATCCCGGGGCAGATAGGACTTAATGCCCCGACGAATCGCGGGCATGGCCAAGACCAGGAAAAACGCGTAGATCGGCACCAGCAACAGGCCGAGCAGCCACGACATGATGGTGTCAAATCCCCCTACCCCATTGGAGGCCCAATTCGCCGCCCGGGAGGGGAGGTCGGCCATGGTGGTCCGCACCGCTTCTTCAATGCGCCCGACCACCGCCGTGAAGGTCGAACTGCCGACTTCGCCCTTGCCACCGACCGCGGCTCCGGCGGCTCCGAGGGCTTCCCGAGCAGCCGTCTGGTCGGACTCAGCGGCAACCTCCAATTCCAAGGCCATGGCCATGGCCCGATCCCGGGCCTCCTCGGTCAACGGCGCCACCCGCAGGTCGTGGATGCGCTGGCCAAGGGCATTATCCGGGGAATCGCCCGCACGGTCCCGACGGACCGCCACCAGCAGGGCGACATGACGGCGGTGAAGTTCCGCACCGGCGCGCAGCACCGCCGCCATCCACGCCGAACGATCAACGGCGGGGACGAGACCGGCAGATTCGTCAATGTCCTTCTGGGTCGGGCCGGGCCAGGCCGGGCTCCACCGGGTATCCAGGGTGTTGGGCAATTCTGTGGGGGCCTTGGGCCAGCCATCAGGGCCCAAACCACTACGGGCTGCGGCCATCAAATCATGCAGGTAGGAACGAAGGACCATGGTTTCCTGGTCGTAAACGACCAGGAAACCGAGGGCAGGTTCATTGAGCCCCAATTTGAGTTTCACCCGGAGGCGGGCCTGCCCCCCCTCCATCCAGGCCAGACCACGGGACAGCATCGCCGGGTCCCGGCTGCCGTTGCGATCGCGATCCTCAAAGGGTTCCCCCGCTTCCCAGCGGCCGTTTCCGTTCCGATCCTCAAAGGGCTCGCCCTGAAAAACACGGACGCTCATGTCGACGGCTTGATTGACCACCGGGGGCACCACCAGCACCGCCCCGGCCACCAGGATCAGGGAGCCGAGGCCGAACAGCAGACCCGAGGCCACCGCCCGGGGCACGCCCCAGCGGTGCAGCAGGTCGACCACCGGCATCACCACATAGGCGATGGCGAAGGCCACGGCCACGGGCACCAGAACATCCGCCAGGGCGGAAAACACGGGCTGGGTGATGCTGGCGGTTTCGCGAAGGGCGAAACTGCACATGGCGATGGTGGTGGCGATCACCAGCACCTTCATCCAGGGATGGTCGAGGAGATTATTCATGGAGGGAGACCGATACGCTGGGCGACCCGCTCCCGGACCAGGGGCAGGAGTTCCCCCAGGTCCCGGAAGTCTTCAGGGCGGTCGTCATCCTGACGGCTGAAAATACCATGCTCGATGAGCAGCCAGGTGACGGCACCGATTTCGGCCGGACTGCGAATGCCCCAGCTCATCAGCACCAGATCCGCCAGCAGCCCCCAGCGTTCCGCCGCCAGATCCACCACCCCCCGGGTCAGTTCAGCGGCCGTCAGATGGCGACGGGGGCCACCGGCCAGGTCCGTAGCCCGACGGAAGGACTCGGCGAGGAAGGCCAGGGCCTCAGGAGCGAAACGGCCATCGTCTCGGGCGATGCGGGCAATGTCGTGGGGCATCGGGATCACCGGGCCCGCTTTGGCGAGATTTCCAGGTACTCGATCACCGCATCCTTGGGCAGGAGCAGGGTCAGGTGGGCCGGAGCCCCATCGCGCAGACCCCGGCCGTTGTGGCGGACTTCGACGCCACTAATCCAAGACCGGGTGCCATCCGGGGCAAGCTCCAGGGCCAGGGCAAGGCGGGTCCCGGGAACCCGCTCCTGACGCAGCAGCGTCGGACGACGCTCATCCTCACGCTGGCCCAATTGCACCAACGTGGCGGCACCCTGGACGGTGGCATACCAAGAGCTGGTGTGGGTCGGATCTTCGGCCTCACGGACCTCCATCAACGGCCCGCTCCAGGAGGGCGGCAAACCGACCACTACATAGACAAACAGGGTGCCGGTACCGTAGGGCTCGAAAACAGCTCGCTGGAACTCATTGACCATCAGCCCCCGGGTATCGAGGGACCAGGCCGCAGCGCTCGCCCCGGTGGCGATCTCCAGTTCGGCCAGGGAAGCCTGGGGTTTGGGCAGGCCCCGGCCGCCTTCAACAAAGGCGACCCGGAGACCACGATGGAGTAAAAGTTGGGATTCGAGGCCCGCCAAGCGGTCCTTCAGTTCCCCATAGCCCTTGTCCTTGCCGAGGGTCTGACGGAGGGACTTGAGCCGGTCCGCCGCTTCCTTGTCGGGCTGAAGAATCTCCCCAGCCGCCATCCGTCCGATCACCGGATCCAGGCGGCTCAGTTCTTTCTCATAGCCGCGCCGAGTGCCATCAATGTACCGCGGAACGTAAATGGACAGCACGATGAAGACCGTCATCACCACCACCGCCACCGCCGCGATGACCTTGCGTTGGTGGAAACGGGCCTGCATCGGCAGCATAGTCCGCAGGGGGATGCGGCCGACCCAGGGAATGGGATCCCCCCGGGTGAAGCGGTCGAGGTCGGTAATGAACTCGGCCATCGTCTGGTAGCGATCCTCCTGGCGGTAGGCCATGGCCTTGAGGATGATGCGCTCCAGATAAACGGGAAAGTTCGGCCGATGTTCCCGGGGCCAGCGGGGCTGCTGCCGCTCACTTCGGATCGCCGTCAACGCCGAATCCCGGTTGGCCTTGTGCTCATAGGGCAACTTCCCCTGGGTCGACAACTCGTAGAGGACCACGCCCAAGCTGTAGACATCGCTGCGACGATCCACGTCCTTGGCGCTGGTGGCCTGCTCTGGGCTCATGTAATCCAGAGTGCCGATAATCTGGCCGGTGCGGGTCAGTCCGTCGGTGGCGTCAATTTCCTTGGCGATGCCGAAATCCGTCAGGAACGGCTGCTCGATGGAGCCCAGGATATTCTCGGGCTTGAGGTCACGATGGACGACGTCCCGCTCATGGGCGTAATCAAGGGCGCTGGCAATGCAGCGGACGACATGCACCGCCTCCCCCAGGGTGAGTTTTTCCCGGTCGAAGGTGCATTCCGCCAGATCCATGACCATGAAGGCCAGATCCTGGTATTTGCCCCGGGCCAGACTGGCCCGGCCGACCGCCCGGGTCTCGGCGGGATCGCCGCCATTGTAGGCATGGACGCCGATGATGTGGGGATGATCGCCAAGACGCTGGGCAAGCTCCGCCTCTTGGAGGAACCGGCGAAATCCGGGGGTCCCATGACGGGCGTTGCAGATCTTGATCGCGAAACGGTCAGAGGGCGGCAACTGCAGGCCCAGCACCCGGCTGGCGAGGCGAGCCTGCTCGGCGCGGGTCAGGACCGATACCTCGCGGCGGACCCGGGCGGCGGCGTCGGGGCCCTCGGCGGCCGCGTGCAGGGCGAACAGGGTTTCAAAGTCGTATTCCGCCTCATAGACCTCGCCCATGCCACCCCGGCCCAGGCCTCGGGTGAGACGCCACATGCCGATGGTCTCACCCACCAGCGGATAGCCGTTATCATCGCGGCGTTCAACCATGGGGGGCGAGTGTGCAGCGTCGACAACGGATGCTAGAGCGGGGGAGGGTGGGGCGTCGGCACCTGAAGGGCGATGACGCGGTCGCGGGACCCCGGACGGCACCGGCCTGACCATGCGGCCAGATCGAGGGCCAACAGCTCAGGCGTGCCGGCCCTTGAGGATCGTGGTGATACCGGCGGAAGTCCGGCCGAGGGCCTGGGCCAGTTGGTGCCGCGAACAGGGTTTACGCAGGGGAATGAGTCCGAAATCCGCCAATCGATGGCTTTCTTGGACCATCGCGGCGAGGCCCATGAGGACGACCACCTGCCCGGCCTGGGTGATGAGCCGGGTCGGCGGGATGCCATCCGTTTCAAGCACCTGTCGGTCCACGATCAGCAAATCCGAGACCCCCTCCGTCACCACCAGATAGCCCAGCGTCTGCACATCCAAGGCCAGAATACGCGCCACCTCGGGATCGGCATGGCGAATCATGGCCGTGCCCCGACTGCCGGGGGCGGGCCAGGTGCGGGCCGGTGTCCGTACTGGGAGCGGAACCTGGACATGGAAGGTGGAACCACCCTGCACCGTGACGGTGATGTTGGCCCCCATTTTTTCGGCCAGCCGAGCGGTGATGGCCAATCCCAAGCCCGTCCCGCCATGCTGGCGACGGAGATAATCCTCACCCTGCTGGAAGGGCTGGAAAAGACGCTGCTTGAGATGCTCAGGGATGCCGGGCCCGGTGTCCCGGATTTCATAGAGCACGCCGTCGCCAGACGGCCGGACCCCGAGGACGATGCGCCCCTCGACGGTAAATTTGACCGCATTGGACACCAGCGGAGCCAGCATCTGACGCACCCGATCCGCATCGCCAAACACCCGGGCCGGCAGGTCAGGATCTGCCCACAGGATCAGGGAAAGTCCTCGGGATTCACAGACCGGCGTCACGGCCTCCAGCAGGGCCTGGAGGGGCTCCACCGGATCGAAGGGTAAGGGATGGAAATCAATCCGGCCGGTTTCGATGGCCGAGAAATCCAGGAGGTCATTGACCAAGGACAGGAGGTTCCGCCCACAGCCCTCAATGGTGCCGCACATTTCCCGGGAATCCGCGTCGAGATCCCCCATCTGCAGCAGTTCCGCCATGCCCAGGATGCCATTGAGGGGCGTCCGCAGTTCATGGCTCATCATCGCCAGGAAGCTGTTCTTGGCCTTGTCACCGGCCAGCGCCCGATCGCGGGCCCGCTGGAGACTTTTGAGAACCTGATGTCGCTGTTCGGCCAGGGCCCGTTCATTGCGACGGGTGCGGTAGACCAGGAATCCCAAAACCCCCGCCAACAGCAGGTTGGCGCCCAGGAAACCACCGGCCATCAGGAACAGCCGATTCTGATGGGCGAGCGCCGTCGTGGCATCGACCTCCACCGAGACCGCCCCAACGACCAATCCCTCCTGCCGGATTGGGTAGGCCACCACAAAATACACCCCGTTGGCATCCCGGTGTTGTTCAAGACGGGTTACCGAACGGTCATGCTGGAGGGCCTCCAAGGACGAGGCGTGGGGATCGCCGCTGACCGGGGAACGCCACAGTTCCGCGCCGGACAGCACCCCATCACCATCCTGATCCACCTGGGCAGCCGTCACGCGGTCCTCAACCGCCACGGCAACCGCCGGAGTACCCCCCACGTCACGGAGGACATCAAGGGACAACGCCCGGTAGGAGACCCCGGCAGTCCGGCATTGGGCCAGGGATGTCGCCATCCGGTCATACTCCGCCAGGGTCAAGCGTCCCTCCGCGACAATCCGCGTCACCAGGGTGGGATCGACCGAAGAAGCGGCCATCCTGGCCGCGCGCTCCAGCTCCTGACGGGTCTGACTCTCTAACGAGGCCTGGGCCGCCAGGGCCATGCCAACCACCCCACCCCACGACAGCACCAGCACACCCAACCCCACCATGACACCATCCCGTACCGGGCGGATCGTCCAGGGACTGACCGGAACCGTTTCGACCAGGGACTCCATGCTGATGGAACCCGAGGCACTGCTCTCATGGGCACTGGCGGGGTTCAACATGAACGTGCGTCCTGCCACCCACCCACGGCGAAACGGCCCCAAGGCCTTCGATGCATCCCGTTCAGAAGTCTGGCCATGTGTTTATCCTATCCCATAAAAAGAAATCTCACAAGACCGCACACCTGCATCGAAAGTCGTGAGGAGATTTCCATCCGATGCGATTGACTCAGGGGCGGCGGGCCAAGGATGCCGAGAAGATCCGGGTCCAGCCGTCGGCTGGCTTCCCCGGTTTTCATTGTCCCACTGCAGGTCGCACCCATGAGCCAGCTCCCCGTTACCGCTGAAGGCAAGCGCAAGCTCCAGGCCGAACTTGAGGAACTGACCCAGCGGGTTCCTGTGATCGCCAAGGCCATCGAGGAAGCCCGGGAAAAGGGCGATCTCAAGGAAAATGCTGAATATCATGCTGCCCGCGAGGAAATGAGTATGATCAACGCCCGGATCTCGGAACTCAAATCCAAGCTCAGCCGGTCGATGGTCGTTGATGAAAGCCAGATTGACACCAGTCGGATTGCTTTTGGCGCGACGGTGACCATGCAATTCCTCAAGGACAAGAGCATTGAGGATTGGCAACTGGTCGGCGAGGGCGAGGACGACGCCCTGGAAAACAAGATTCTCACCAGCAGCCCGATGGGTGTGGCCCTCCTCGGTAAGAAGCCCGGCGATACGGTGATCGTCAAGGCGCCCATGGGCGATCTCAAGTTCCTCATCAAGGCCATTCATTACTGATCATGAGCGCCCCGTCCGGAGAAGACCTCGGCAGCCTGCGGTCCCAGATCGACGCCCTCGATCGGGACCTGGTCGCGAACCTCAACCGCCGGGCGGAGGTGGCTCGCCGGATCGGCGCCGCCAAGGCCACCCAGGGTGGGGCGATTTTCGTGCCCCATCGCGAGCAGGAGGTCTTCCGCAAACTGGAGGGTCTTAACACCGGCCCCCTCCCGGACCACAGTCTGCGGGCCATCTGGCGCGAGGTGATGTCCGCCTCCTTCGCCCTCGAACGACCCTTAACCATCTGCCATTTCGGCCAACCCGGCGCGTTTACCCACGCGGCGGCCCGACTAAAATTCGGGGCCAGCGTCAGCTACACCTCGGTCGAAGGCATCGCCACCGTCTTCCAGGAAGTCGAGAAGGGTCACGCCGATTACGGTGTGGTTCCCATCGAAAATTCGACGGACGGCAGCATCACCGACACCATCGACGCCTTCCTGGCCTCGAACCTGCGGATCATCAATGAGTTGCACCTCCGGGTCCGGCATCACCTGATGAGCCGCAGCCCCCGGCAGGCTATCAAGCGCGTGTATTCCCGGCACACGGTGTTCGGCCAATGCCGCAGCTGGCTGGCCGCCAACATGCCCGGGGTGGAATTGGTGGAATTGGTCAGCACCACCAAGGCCGCTGAACGGGCCACCGAGGAGGACGGGGCAGCCGCCCTGGGCTCCTCGGACGCCGCCACCGCCTTCGGCCTTCCGATCCTGGCCAGCGACATCCAGGATAACTCGAACAACATCACCCGATTCGTCGTGATTGCACCGCCCGAGCGAGCGGCCGAACCCACCGGCAACGACAAGACCAGCATTGCTTTTGGGGTCCAGGATCGTCCGGGGGCTCTTTACGACTGCCTCGTGCCCTTCCACCGGGCCGGGATCAATCTGGGCCGGATTGAAAGCCGCCCAAGCCGTCGTCGGGCCTGGGAATACCTGTTTTTTATTGACCTTTCAGGTCATCAACGGGATCCCGCCGTCAGCGAGGCCTTGGCCGAATTGGCGAAAGGCACCTCGTCCTTGGAGGTTCTGGGAAGCTATCCCAAGGCCGATCGGCCCCTCAACGATTGAGCCACCCTTGGCGTGTAGTGGACACCTGGAGCCGGTGACCTCACGCAGCGAGATCCCACGTCGTGGGGACCTTGAGCGTGATCGAAAGTCCAGACCTCGTGTCGTCCAACTACCAGGGCAAGGAAGGCCCCGGTAGGCCCTTGGCGATCTTGGTGTCGACGATGCATTCATCGTCTACGACACGGGTCTCGGATGACCTCCTTGCCATAAAGATGGCACATCCCGTTCCATGCCACCATCCCGGACTTGTGAAGTCCCATGAAACAGAAAAGGCCCGTTTCCGGGCCTTTTCGTGTCACAGGATGCGGCAGATGCACCGTGTCTGGGCGCTTATCGACGGCGGCGCATCAACGCCAAGCCCCCCAGGAGGACGGCGAGGCCACCGCCCAAGCCGCATCCCCCGGCCGAGCCTTGGGAGGACTGGGCCGAGGTCGGCGGAACCGGCGGCCGACTGCCCTCAGCACTCCGCGAGATCATCCGGGGCCCAATCCCAGGAGCCAACTGGAGGACCACGGGCCGTGAAGGCTCCGTGGAACGATTCCGCACCC
The DNA here is from genome assembly GCA_903902515.1 of uncultured Planctomycetota bacterium. Classification (GTDB taxonomy): domain Bacteria; phylum Planctomycetota; class UBA11346; order UBA11346; family UBA11346; genus CAIUVD01. The sequence goes on from CAIUVD010000020.1 coordinate 12,044, forward strand.
AGTAAGCCCGGCCAGGCACCAGAGTGGGTGCAATTTCATAATTCTGGCCATCAAAAGACCAGCAATTGCCGCTAAAAACCAGTAACCGGTCCTCGCCCAACAGTTCGGTCCCACCGGCCTCCGCCAACATCAGATCCTGGGTCGGATCGAACGTCGAAAGGGACGCCCCCATCGAGTCCACCATGGCCGGGATGGCGACAAAATTCCAGCCAGGTTGCAATTCCCAGGAGTAGGGCGTGGTGGCCGGGGATCCGCTGAAATCCACCGGAAGATCAACCCGGCTGGCGACGAAAATGCCACTGCCAGCCGACAAGCCCCCTGTTGGCTCACTGGGCAAGGTCACGAACGTCTGGGTTGTAGCATCCCAGGCATAGGCGACGGCTTGGGTTTGGGACAGGCTTCCAAACACCGAGCGCAGGCTCGCCACCCCTTGACGGGTCTGGGGGCCCAAAGCGCCAAAAAGGGTTTGGGTGCGACTGGAGATCGGAACTGGCGGCGCCGGCTTGGCCGGAACCGGCGACGGCTCTGGCGCCACCGTGTAGGCCACGCTGGTCGTCACGCCAAGGGCATCGGTGATCGTCAGCAGACCCGAGCCCTCCGAGGCTGGCTCCAAACGGCCGATCAGCCCAACATCAAGCTGGCCATCACCGTCCACATCCAAACCATTTAAAGTCCCCGTTGCCACCGCGCGGCCATTGGTGGTCGACCACCGCAAGGGCGGGCGACCGCCAATCACGGCCACGCTGACCGGGGTACCGGCCCGAAGGGCGTAGGGTGCGGAAATCCCCGGCAAAAACGCCCGCACCACCGACTGGTTGGCATGGACGGTGATCGTCAAGAAGCCATCGGTTTGGTTGCCATTTCCATCCACAGCCCGTAAGGCAATGGCGTCAACGCCACCGGATTCCGCGGCGGCGGTATAGGTAAAGCTGTGGTCCGGAGACAGCGTCAAGGTCCCGCGCTGGGGGAGCGACCGCACCTGGATAGCGACCGCATCGCCATCGGCATCGTTGGTGGCAATGGTTCCCGTGATGGTAGCACCCGCCGCCACCGACCGGGGCGTCAGGGTCATGGTGGGGGCATGCAGACCCGTGAGGCGGCCCAACCATCCACCGGTCACCTGTACCGAACCGGATCCCATGGGCATGGCCACGGCGGCGATTTCATCCGTCAAGGTCACCACCCCCGCGGTGCGCGAGCCACCGGCGGTGATGGATGAGCCCAGGTCAGCCCCGTAACTGACGGCCAGGCAACCCAGCGTCGCCACGAGGCGTAAAGAGGATGGGAGGCACTTCATTCAAAAGAGACCGAGACATCATAGTTGTAAATCGCCATGGCCGAGGTGGACGTGTTCAGATACGTACCAACCGCCGTAATCGTCAGAGTTACGGATTCATCACCCTCGGTAATGCCATCATCAATGGGCATCACAAACAGCTCATAACTTGTTGGGGATTCGCTACCATTGGTAAACAGAACCGATCCGGTGGCCGCGACGATTTCATCCGAAGCACCATCCATGACCCTGTAGTCACTGCCGAGTAACGCCGTCCCTTCCAATTCCCAGGCCACGGTCTGGGTGCTCCCTGACGGGGCCCCGCGAAAGTCGATATTGATGGTAAACATGGAAGATACTGGTCCGGGCGGGTCCGAGTAATCGGCGTACTCTTCCGCGTAGCCGCCATTTGAAACTGAAACAATCGGAACCGAATCATCGATGATCGTGACAGTCTTGGCCACGGTATCGCCGAGGACATACGCAGGATCAGGCACCAGGGAAAGAGTGAAATTCTCCAACGCCGTCAGATCATCATTGTTAATCGCCCGAATCCTCAAACGGGTCTTCATGTAAGCACCATTCTTATTCAAAGGAATGGAAACTAGCGCGACAGATTCAGGATCCATTGTGTAATCATCGTAAATGTACAGTTGG
>CAIUVD010000021.1 GCA_903902515.1 uncultured Planctomycetota bacterium
GCTGATGGCGGTGCTGGTGGCGGCCTGTCCTTGCGCCTTGGTCGTGGCGGCCCCGGCCACCGCTGTGGCCGCCGTAGCCGCCGCCGGTCGCGGTGGCATCCTCATCACCGGCACCGCCTTCCTCGAACGCTTGGCGGCCTGCGACACCCTGGTCATCGACAAGACCGGGACCCTGACCCATGGGACCCTCACCGCCCTTCCCGATCCGGATCTTCCAGCCATCGCCGCCCGGGCCGCGGCTGCCCTCGGCCGGGGCAGCGACCATCCCGTCTCCCGCGCCTGTGCCGCCCTCGATCCCACCGCCCCGGTGGCAGAGGGTTTGCACGAGCGTCCCGGCCAGGGGGTTCAGGGGCGCATCGACGGGGTGACCTGGTGCCTGGGTCGACCTGGGTGGCTGGCCCAGACCGGCATCACCGTCCCGCCGCCGCCGGTCCATGAGGGTCCCCTGGTGGGATTGGTGGGCGATGGGGCCTGGGTGGCCTGGATCCGCCTCGCCGACACACCCCGCCCCGAGGCGGCCGAGGCCCTGGCGGACCTGCGGAGCCTGGGGTTTGACCGTCAGGTGCTGTGCACCGGCGATCGGGCCGCCGTGGCCCAGGGCATCGCCGCCGGTCTGGGTATCGATGCCATCGACGCCGAATGCCTCCCGGAGCAGAAATTGATCCGAGTCCGCCAGGAGCTGGACCAGGGCCGCATTCCCCTGGTGGTCGGGGACGGCATCAACGACAGCCTCGCCCTCAAGGCCGGGGCCGTGGGGGTGGCGGTCGGTGGCCGGGCCGCCGGCGCGGCCATCGCCAGCGCCGACCTGGCCCTGGTGGATGGCGACCTGCGCCGCCTGCCGACCGCCGTCCGACTCGCGCGCCGCTGCCGGTCGTCGATCCTGCTCGGCATCGCCCTGGCGGTGGCCTGGACCCTGGTGGTCGTGGCCCTGGCGGCCGCCGGTTTCATCGGCCCCTTCGCCGCCGCCCTCCTGCACAACCTGGGCACGGTGCTGGTCATCATCAACGCGGGTCGCCTGGCGGCCCATCAACCCTGAGGTACATCCCATGACGGACACACGCATCCCGGTCACGGTTTTGACGGGCTTCCTGGGGGCCGGCAAGACCACCCTCCTCAATCACCTGCTGACGGCCCACCATGGCCGCCGCATCGCCGTCATCGAAAACGAGTACGGGGAAGTTGGCATCGATCACCACCTGGTCATCAATGCCGATGAAGAAATCTTCGCCATGAACAACGGTTGCATCTGCTGCACCGTGCGCGGTGACCTGGTGCGGATCCTGGGCCAGTTGGCCAAGCGGCGGGACCGCTTCGACCATGTCCTGATCGAAACCACGGGCTTGGCGGATCCTGCCCCCGTGGCCCAGACCTTCTTCGTCGATCCCGAGGTGCAGGAACACTACCGGCTGGATGGCATCGTCGCTGTGGTCGATGCCCACCACCTGGAGCAGCACCTCCAGGATAGCGCGGAGGCGGCCCAGCAGATTGCCTTCGCCGATGCCATCCTTCTCAATAAGACCGATCTGGTGGAGGCATCTCAACTCCTGGCGCTCCATCGGCAGGTGATCCAACTGAATCCCCTGGCTCCGCGCCATCCCACCCGGCACGGCATCATCGATCCCGGCGTTTTACTGGATCTTGGGGGCTTTGATCTGCAGCGGGTGCTGGAGGAACGCCCCACATTCCTCGAGCCGGAGTACCCCTTCGAGTGGGCGGGCCTCTATGATCTGGAGACCGGGCCCCACACCGTCACGCTGTCCCCGGGCCCGGATCCTGGCATCGACCTGGCCTTGCTGCCGGCGACGGGTGCTGACCCCCTGGCAGACATCGGTGCCATCGCCCTGGAGTGGTTCAGCCGCGAAGAGGTGCCGGCCATCGAAACGGGTGGCGTCTTCATCGCCCCGGGGTTGGTGGATGTCGCCCTGGGGGACGGCGGTGGAGCCACCATCACCCTCCAGGTGCCCCAGGCGGGGCCCTGGATCCTGGTGACCCAGCACCGGCCCGAGGAATTCGCCCTGCGGCTGTCCCGAAAAGGCCAGGATCTGCTGCCCCGGGCCGAACGCGGCTTCAACGCCGGGCATGTCCACGACGAGGACATTGGCTCGGTAGGCATTGAAGCTCTTGGTGAGGTCGATGCCCAGGCCTTCGACGGGTTCATGAACGGCCTCCTGCGGGAACGGGGCCAAGACCTGTTCCGAACCAAGGGCATCCTGGCCATCGCCGGTCAACCCCAGCGCTACGTCTTCCACGGGGTCCACATGCTGTTGGACGGGGCCTGGGGCCGTCCCTGGGCGGCGGACGAACCACGGATCAATCAGCTGGTCTTCATCGGCCGTCATTTAGACCGCGCCGCCCTGCAGGAGGGGTTCCTCGCCTGCCTGCTGCCGAGGCGCTGATGTTCGGCCCTGCCTTGGCCACGGTGTGGGCTCACCACCTGGATGACCACATCACTGATCTGGCCTGGCAGCCCGGGGGCGACCTCCTGCTGGCGGGGCTTGGGGGCGGTGCGGTGCATGGGGTGGATGCCCACGGGTTTCGCCGACTGGCGGACCACCCCCTGGGGGTCCTGGGCGTCACCTGGGCCCCCGATGGCCGGGTCTGGGCGAGCCACGGCATCGAAGGTGGCGTTCACCTGGTGGGTGTTGACGGCGGGCGGCACCACCGCGATCTGCAGGGCTGGATCGGCGGCTTCGGTTGGGGTGCTGCATCGGCAGGTCCGGTGGCGGCGGTGGGCTCCCGCTGCTACCGCTGGTCGTCCTGGGACGCCGTCCCGGACCTCCAACTCCTGGCGGAGCCGGTGCAGTCCCTGGCCTGGCATCCGGGCGGCGTGGCCCTGGCCCTGGGCCTGCGCACCGGGGTCCGGTTGGAGGATGGCCGTGGAATGCATCAGCGGGATCTCCAGGCCACGGGCCCCGTGCTGGGTCTGGCCTGGAGTCCTGATGGCCTCCTGCTGGCGGGTTCCAGCCACGACGATGGGCTGACCCTTTGGGATGCCCGGGATGGCACCGATCGGTGTCTGACGGGATTCCCGGGTCGGATCCACCATCGCTGCTGGAGCCGCAATGGTCGTTGGTTGGTGCTGGCCTGTGGCAA
>CAIUVD010000022.1 GCA_903902515.1 uncultured Planctomycetota bacterium
AAAACCAGAAGCATGGCCGCCGGGTCTACGATTTCCTGACCAAGGAGGTCGGCAGCCGTCATCTACAGTTCATCCCCATTGTTGAACGCCGACTGCCAGGAGGCGAAGATGCCGGCCCGCCGGCTCTCGACCGCTTCGAGACCCGCACGGTTGAGCTTACCCCCGAGACCGTCAGCCCCAAGGGATTCGGCCTCTTTCTGTGTGAGATCTACGATCATTGGATCACCCGCGATGTCGGCCGGGTCTATGTCTACGCCTTCGAGCAGGTGCTGAGCAAGATGCTCCGCGGCTTCTCGGGCATCTGCGTGCACGAGGAGACCTGTGGGCGGGCGGCGGTGGTCGAGCGCGACGGCGGACTGTATTCCTGTGATCACTTCGTCTATCCCGACTACCAGCTCGGCACCCTCGGCGAGCAGGGCCTCGTCGAACTGATGGATTCCCCACGGCAGCGCCGCTTCGGCAACGACAAGCGCGACCAGTTGCCGCAACAATGCCGGGTCTGCCCAGTACAGCAGTTCTGCCACGGCGGCTGCCCGAAGCAGCGCTTCGCGATTACGAGCGACGGCCATCCGGGCCTGCATTACCTCTGCCCGAGCTACCTCCATTTCTTTACCCACGTACAGCCCGGATTGACCGCCATCGCCGCTCTGCTGCGCGAAGGACGCGATCCCGCCCTGGTCATGCGCCATCAGCGCTAAGGAATGATCATGGTACGAATCCGTTGGCGGCATGTCCTGGTGATCGGTGCGACGATGACCTCGTTGGCGAGTGGAGAAGCCGCCGAGGCGCCACGCCCGGCACGCGACCGACCCAATATCATCATCATCCTCGCCGACGACCTCGCCTACCGCGATCTCGGCTGCTTTGGCCAGCGTGCCTTCGCCACTCCGCATACAGACCGTATGGCCGCCGAAGGCCGTATTTTCACCAACGCATACGCCGGCGCAGCCTGGTGCGCCCCATCACGGACTGCGCTGCTCACCGGCCTGACCGATGTCAATTTCGCACCCCTGACATGCGATGCCAAGGGCATTGGAACCCGTTTCCGCCCGACCATCGCTGAGCTGCTGCGTCCAGCCGGGTATGCCACCTGCGCCATCGGCAAATGGCACATGGCCGAACCGGCCGACTGCAGCCGGGATGACCAGCCGGCACCTGCTCAGATGCCCTGGCACCGCGGCTTCGACACCTGCCGCATCGGCTTCGTCCACGGCTTCAACTGCCATTTCCCGCATCAGTTGCTGACCGGCGATGACACCTCGATCGCGGTACCCGAAAATCATAAGCTCAGCGAAGATTACTTTCGCGACTACTATGGCATCGGCGACCGCTTTACCGTCCGTCATCACGGCGAAGGCATCTACAATGCCGAGGGCTTATTCGTCGACCAGGCAGGCAATGACATCACCCGTTTGCGCTACGCCGAGGATCTCTACCGCGAGGCCGCCGAGTCGTTCATCGCCGCCAACCGTTCGCGTCCGTTCCTGCTCTACTACGCCTCCAGCCTGGTCCATTTTCCGATTGTAGCCAAGCGCATTGACGGCTTCGCCGACCGTCCGGCAACCTGGACGACGATGCACAAAGCCTACGCCGCCTCGGTACAAGAGTTCGATCGCACCGTCGGAGCAATCCTCAATGCGATCCGCACGGAAGAACTAGAGCACAACACCATCGTATTGGTCACCTCTGACAATGGATTTACGGCCGGTTTCAATTTTCCGGCGATGGGAGTACCCTGGGGCCCCCAGTTAGCGATGTGGGACGATGTTGCCCTCTTTGCTAACAAGGGGCCGTGGAACCGGGGCAAGCACATCAACACCGCAGGCGGGCTGATCGTTCCCTTCATTGCTTGGGGACCGGGTCGAGTTCCTCCAGGGGCGACCAACCGGGTGATCACCTTTACCGATGTCCTCGATACGGCACGTGAACTATCCGGCACATCCCTGCTGGGGCACACCGATGGCACCAGCTTCGTCCCCCTACTCGAAGGACGTGATGATCAGCACCCCCCTCATTCTCCCACCCTTTGGAGCGGAATTGCCTGCCATTATGCTGCCATGAACGACGACTGGGCCCACGGTGCGGTGCCCATCGCACGTCCGAATCCTGATGGCCCCTATAGGCCCGATGCAACCTTGCTCGACGAACGTTGGTTTGCGATGGGTTTCCGCCAGCCGGAAGGACTAGCGATCAGACTGTTTGATCTCGTTAACGATCCTGGTCAGCAGGTAGATATCGCGGTCAACCACCCTGAACTGTGCCAACGTGCTGCAAAGATGTTTGACCTGGCAGTTGTGACAGGCACCCAACCATCAGGATTTCCCTGAATTGATCCCCGTGTGGCGATACAGGACCCACCCAAATGGACTGACAGCAGTGGCCTACCGCTTCCCACTCATCAGGGGGAAGTAGGCATGGAGTAATGCTGCCTGGGCAGCCGCAATGTCGGGGTGCTCGTCTATGACATTACGAAAGGCCTGGGGATCTTGATCAAGGCGATAGAGCTCGCGTATCTTCGTACCATAGAACTCAACATAGCACCATTCGGACGTATAAACAGCCTTTCCATAGAACACCTTGAGATCATCTGGCAGCTTTGGCGCCATGTGACCTGCGGGCAAGAAGTTGATGTTCGTCTCAATGTTGGATCGAGGCACCGGCCATTCGATATAGGCCGCTGGCTTGCCGGGGGCGAGGGGATCCTGGAGTTGCTTGGCGAAACTCCGACCATCCAAGTTTGGCACCGCTGGAAGCTGGGCGAGCTCGTTCAGGGTGGGAAAGATGTCGAGCAATTCCACCAGGCCCCGGGCTACCGATCCAGCCTTGGCTACCTTGGGATACCGAACGATCAGCGGCAAATGTGCCACATCTGGATAGATATCGTGCTTGGCCCACTGCCCACGGTAGCCCAAGTGATACCCGTTGTCGGCAATGAAGACGATGATGGTATTGTCCATCAAATGTTCGCGCTCCAAGACCTCAAGGATCCGACCCACCTGTTCGTCCATCTGTGAGACTGCGGCATAATAGTTTCGTATGATTTTTCGCTGGGTCATCTCATCGGGGAACCAGGGGACAAAGCTGAATGCGATCGGGTTAAACAGACTGGCATCGACCGGCTCGCGCACCAAGGGCATACGATCGAGTGGGATGGCATCGAGGTTCCGCTGAAAGACCTGGTGTGGCAGATGGGGGCCATGGAACCCAAGGGAAGCAAAAAACGGCTTTCCTGGCTCACGCTGATGCTCTAAGAATTCGACCATTTGATCCGTACGTAGTCCATCATCAGTTTTATCTTGGTCGGCAAAAATCTGCATCATCACCCGATTACGGGTGGGCATACGCGGATCCGACATCTCTTCACGTCCGGCCAGCTTGGACTTTACCCGCGGGTAATCTGGACGCAGGGACCAAGCCTGGGGGTCCTGGTGCTGTGGGGTGTGCTCAACCTTTCCAACCGCAATCGTCTGGTAACCGTTTTGGCGGAAATGTCGACCCAGAGATGTGGCCTGGGGATTGCGTTTCTGATATTGGACAAATGTGTCATGAATACCAACCGTTCGGGTGCTCATGCCGGTCATGAACGAGTTGCGACTCGGCGTACAGACCGCCCCCTGGCCATAGGCACGCTCAAATCGCACGCCTTCGGCCGCTAGACGGTCAAGGTTCGGCGTCCGCGCTTCAGCGGCGCCATAACAACCCAGGGAGAGGTTAAGATCATCTGCGATCAGGAAAAGTACGTTCGGACGTGCGATCGCATCTTCGACCGCAGCACATGCGAACTGCGGACATAAGGCCAAGGTCGCTACCGCGGAAAGCCAGAATGAGCTACTGGATAATTGGGCGTACATCATAACTATATCCTATGAAAGAGATTACTTAAACCAAGGTGCTGTGAAGCCCTTGGGAGGGGAAATTGGCTGTGGACGTCCCATAGTGAGCTCCCAGGACTTCCAAATAGACTCCATGGCAGTGATGCGACGGCTCTGCTGGGTGGCAAGATTGACAGATTCTCCAGGATCACTGGACAGATCGTACAATTTTCGCATCTTATCCGGGCCGATATGGAGCTTCCAGTGACCTTGGCGAATGGCACCGTCCTGGCCGCGACGCCAATACAGGGTGTCGTGTGGAGCCGTGGCAACTTGGCCTCGCAGATGTGGTAGCAGATTGACACCGTCAATCTGCCAAGCCGGATCGATGGAACCCCCCGCTGCTACAATAGCCGTGGGCACCACGTCAAGGGTGCTTACGGGTTGGCTGTAGGTCTTTCCCGCCGGCAGCACTTGGGGCCACCGCACTACCATTGGGACGCGCAATCCCCCTTCTGTGAATTCACCCTTGCCGCCACGGAACGGGGTATTGAGCGAAACCTGCGGGCCCAGATGCTGACTGCCGCCATTGTCATTAACGAATATTACCAAGGTATTTCGGTCGACACCGGTTTCGCGCAGGGACCGCATGATGGTACCCACCGCCTCGTCCAGTCCAATCACCATCGCCGCCATCAATTTTCGCCGAGTATCATCAATACCACTCACACGGTCGAGGTACTTCTGCGGTGCCTCAAGATGCTCTGGAGCATAGAAGTTCTCGTGAACGGAATTGAGCGGTAAGTAAAGTAAGAATGGCTTACCCTGTTGACGACGAATGAAGTCAGCCCCGCGATTCGCACATACGTCCGTGGTATACAAAGACTTATCATCGAGCCTGGCGAACACGCCCTTGTTACGGGAATCGAGAAATTCCTCCTCAAAATACGTGGCGTTTTTATTGGTCAGGAAGATCTCATTAAAGCCGTGAATCGTGGTGACCTCATCATCCTTCGGATTGCTATAGATCGCCGTTCCAAGGTGCCATTTACCAACGATGGCAGTGTCATAACCAAGAGCCTGCAGGTGACCGCCGATGGTTATCTCGCTTGCTGGCAAGCCAAAATTGCTCCAGTTGGAATCATGACCCCAACGCGACTGATGCCGTCCTGTAACCAGCCCGGCCCTGGATGGACTGCAGACCGACTGGGTCACATACGCATCAGTGCAATAAACTCCTTCCCTAGCCAAGGCATCCATGTTGGGCGTGGACACATCCTTCGCTCCGGTGAAGCCAAGATCGGCGTAACCCAGATCGTCGGAGAGAATAACCACCACGTTCGGCCGCTGGACCGGTGACACCGATTCGGCGGCGACGGCGGTCGCCAGCGGGGCGATCTGACAGGCGGCCATGAGAAGGGTGGGAATGATCGGCTGATTCATCAAGCACCTACGCTTTCCTGCGGTACATGATCCATTCCAGCGAAGTCCGGCATGTCACAATAAGGAATGAGGACCGGTATCGGCAATAAACCTGGCCACTGCTTGGGAACGCGAGCGCACCTGCAATTTTCGATACATGGTGGCGACATGGCTGCGCACGGTGGAAACACTGATCTGCAAATCGGCGGATATTTCCTTATGCTGATAACCCTGGGCCAGGCGCTGTAAAATCTCATTTTCGCGGGACGATAGTCCCGCAGCACCGACTTCCCTAGGATCTGCCGAGGACCGGCGAAAAGTCTGTAAAAGACAGCGCGCGATGCTGCTGGTGATCGGTGCCCCACCGGCAAGCGCGTCGTCGATCGCGGCCAGAAGATGCTCAGCATCCGTCGGCTTCCGCAGATAGCCGATTGCCCCCGCCTGCAGAGCCTTGACCACCACTTCCGTGGCGTCGAAGACGGTCAGCATGATGATGAACGTATGCGGCAGTCGCGGGGCCAACTGCCGCACGCATTCAATTCCACTCGCCTGCGGCAGGTTGATATCCATAAGGATCACCTGGGGTCCTATGGCGGGCAGGCAGACGAGAGCCTCCTCGGCACTCGCACATACCTGGACGCAGCGGGTGCCAGGCCCACGTTCCAGGAGCGTGCGCAAAGTGGCGCGAAGATCGGCGTCATCTTCGACCACCGCCACCGTGACGTCACGACTGCTCATCGACTTGCCCGCAGCACCAAGACGAGGACAGAAAGACCACCGGGTAAAGAAGGTACGTCACCAGAGACCATAGGATTCCCGACGACACGTTAATCAGAAGGGGGATGAAGCCAACCAGCTCCTGGTGAATCGGCTTATCTCACCAATGGAATTTCTGTCGGCAGGAGTTCCCGCAGACGGGCACCAAGCTTACTCGCCACCTCCGGGTATTCCTGCCAGAGGTTGACCGCCTCGCCCGGATCACGGGAGCTGTCATACAGTTGCGCGGGTGGCGCCGTTAGTTGAGGTTGGCCAGCGGCGTCAAAATCACTGTTGACGAACCCGAGATCACGCCAGTCCTGCCAAGGCGCCGTAGGATGGGCTGTATAACCAAATGAGCCGCGACCAGGCAGATATGTCCACTGTCCCGAACGCAAGGCGTAGCCACGTACCGCCTGAAAAATCATCTCAGTACGCACCGCCGGGGCGGTCGGATCGCGAAGCACCGGTGTCTGATCGAGGCTGTCTGAGGCAGCGCCAGCTGGCAAGAGCACACCGGCAGCCGCCAGGGCGGTGGCCATAATATCGGTCAGCGAGATCAACCGATCGCTGGTGGTGCCCGCTGGCACGATGCCGGGCTGACGGACGATGAACGGCACACGGTGGCCACCATCCCAACCATCGGTCTTCTGCCCTAACAATGGCCCATTGGTGCGGTGTCCAAGACGCTGTGCGCTGAGGTTGATGCACCCACCATTGTCGCTGGTGAGAACCACCATCGTCGTTGCCGCCAGACCACGTTCTTCAAGGGTATCGAGGACCTGGCCGACACAGAAATCCAACTGCTGGACATAGTCGCCGTAAACCCCAGCCTCACTGGTGCCCTGAAAACGAGATGATGGTGCTAATGGCACATGTGGGGAGACAAAGGGCAGGTAGATGAAGAACGGTTTCCCGGGGCTCTGCTTACGGAGGTAGGTTGTGGCCGCTTCGGTAATGGCGAGATCCGCCTGATCCGCCTTACGGGCCCGATGAGCCTGAATGCCGCCCAAACTGATGCCATGGCCATATCCGAGTAACGTCTGATGAGCCGGGATGATGCGAATCGGGTCGGCGGGATTAGCCCCCATCACCCGATGACCCTCCATATACACAAATGGTGGTTCATTAAGAGAATACGGCGTGCCAAAAAACTGGTCGAAACCCACTTCCAAGGGCCCCGGCTTGATGTCCTTTTCCCACACCACGGGTGACCCGTCTCCTAGACCAAGATGCCATTTTCCAAAGCAAGCGGTGGCGTAACCTGACCCTTTGAGTACCGCCGGCAAGGTTGCCTCACCTTCCTGGAAATACAGACCATTATGTCCTGTTTTTCGGCGCCACAAATAGCGACCTGTCAATAATCCATAGCGACTAGGCTGACAAGTCGCCGCCGGGGCATGCGCGTCTCGAAAGCGCATGCCATCGGCAGCCAAGCGATCAATATGTGGGGTCTTGATGCGGGTGGCACCATAACATCCAACATCGCCGTAGCCAAGATCATCCGCGAGCATGATCAAGACGTTTGGCCTGACGGGACTTGCTGGTGACGACGTCTCGGTGGCCCAACTACTGCCCAAAAGACCACATGATACCGCAATCAGAATACTCGTCGAAGTGGTTGAGGATGTCATGGGAGCATCATAGCTCATCAACCCTCCTGCGGTCATGTCACAAAAACCTCTAGTCGCCGTATCGACCCGTACTAGCCTCCGCTCGATTGACCTTAACCAACCGCAGTCACTAAAATTCCACCGTCTTTGACTCAAGATCCTCAAGCCACATCTCGGGACGTGGACGAGGCGTCATGATACGATCGGCGATTCGGGCCTGCATGCATGTGTTGCGGGCCTGGTCATGGCCGATCCATAACGGTAGCAACTCAACATGGTAAACCCCCCTCCTACAAGCATGGGCTTCTATGGCCTCGTCCTTGAGAGCAGCTGGGCCCATTTCAACGTTCGCAACTATGCGTCGCTAACGTCTGCCGTCGCCATGACCTGTCAGCCGTGTCAGCATGTTGCGGCGCGAGAAACGTCATCGACTGCTGGGGTGCGCGCGGAGCCAGCAACCCCCAAGAGTCCGCCAATGGTCATCACAGGCTGCTTGGCTGCGGCGGCAACTGACCGATCTGACCAGCCTGGGGTGTACCACGATGTAAGGACTCGATGACTCCCATTTTTTGTGACATGCACATCGCTCATATTACGTGTATTGTTATACACCAACCCGTAAATAATTGGAAACCGATCCATGATTATCTCTCGCCATCTCATGCTTGCCATTGTCCTAGGAATGTCCGGTCATCAGGTAAGCAACGCCGCCGAATTGACTCCGGTCATCTCCGATCAGGTGGTCTGGAATGACCCAACCAGCCTGTCCGGTCGCGGTCCGTGGGCGGTGGGTCAAGTACGGAGGGAACAACTGCCGACCGAAATCGGCGGCTTCGTTCGCACCTACCCGGTGCAGACGGTGTCTGGCAGCGGCAGCTCCCTTGGGTTCACCCTGCGAAAACCGACCAGCGCCAAGGATTTGATCCTGGAGATTCAGGAGATCCACACGCGCCGACCGAAGGCCTTCGCCTATACCGTGGCCGTCAATGGCACCCCTGTTTATTTCCGGACCTACGAAGAGATCGGCGCCGGGCCCAATCATTATTTTATCCGCATCCCCGCTGCAGCAGCAGCTCAAGCGGATAGCTTGCACATCACCATGACCAGCGCTGGGGCGCCGGAATTCAGCCTCGGTCAGGTATGGCTGTACGCGGACTTTTTTGGCACCAGCGAACCCCAGGAACAGGTTTACCGTCCGATGGCGCTGATGGGCATGGTCGCCACGGCTCCTGGGGTCGGTGGCCCCGGACGCGACTTCGCACCGTTTGGTGAGTATCGTGATGTGAACTTCCTCAACATGCCTACGAAAGACGTACGGCAGCGGATCCGTGATCAGTTGGTACGTTCGGCTGAGACCGGACGTCCTGTAGAGATCCTCCTCAATGGCACCACCTGGGGTGGCGCCCCGCGACCGGTGCAACACCGTCAAC
>CAIUVD010000023.1 GCA_903902515.1 uncultured Planctomycetota bacterium
CCCCCGCCTCGCCATCATCACCGGCCCCAACATGGCCGGAAAATCGACCTACATCCGCCAGGTGGCGGTGGCGGTAATCCTCGCCCAGGCCGGAGCCTTCGTGCCAGCAACCAGCGCCCGGCTGGGGCTGGTGGACCGGGTTTTCACCCGTGTCGGGGCCGGTGACGAACTGGCCCGCAACCTCTCCACCTTCATGGTCGAGATGGCGGAAACGGCGGCCATCCTCCACCACGCAACCCGCCGCAGTCTGGTGATCCTTGATGAAGTCGGGCGTGGCACCTCGACCTTCGACGGCGTGAGCCTGGCCTGGGCCATCACCGAGCATCTCCACGATCGCATCGGCTGCCGCTGCCTGTTCGCCACCCACTACCACGAGTTGACGGACCTCGCCCACGACCGCCCGGGCATCGGCAACCTGACGGTGGCGGTGGCCGAAAAGGATGACGAGGTGGTGTTCCTCCACCGCATCGAACCGGGGGCGGCCGCCAAGTCCTACGGCATCCATGTGGCCCGGATCGCCGGGGTCCCGGCGGCGGTCATCACCCGTGCGAAGGAGGTCCTGGTAACCCTGGAACGCCTCAACACGGACCTGACGGCCCAGGAATCCGCCCAGCGGCCGGCCGAGTCCCTGCCCCCCACCCGTCCGGCGGGCAGCGCGCCGGTACAGTTGACCATCTTCGGTGGCGTCAGCAGCCCAACCCTCGATCGCCTCAAGACCCTCGACCTGGACGGCATCAGCCCGCGCCAGGCCTGGGAACTGCTGGGAGAGATGCAGCGCGGAGCCCGGTCCGAAACCTGACCCCGGTCATCCACGTAACGGCGCTCTATCATGCCCGGAACCATTCCCCTGCGTCCCCTCCTGCTCCTCACGGCCTGCACCACCCTGTGGGCTGCGGATTACCGTTTCACCACCGAGCCCGACGTACCGGCCCCCTTACGCTTCGGGGTGCTGATCCTGCCGGAAACGGGCGCCGAGGCCGACCGGCGGGCACCGGTCCTGACCGCGGGCCTGGCCACCGACGCGCCCTTCCTCAAGAGCAGTGACACCGTCACCGTCCGCACCTCGGGACTGACGCGCGACCAGGGGGCATGGACCTTAGACCTGCGGGCCCGGGTGATTGGGGATCAGATCACCCTCCAGATCTCGTGGATCCCGACCCGGGGCGAACGGATTCACCTGACCCGGCGCTACCCCATCGATCCGCTCCGCTACACGGTCGTGGACGACGTCCTGGGATCGGTGGTGCTGCAAATTCGCATCGGGACCTACGCCCTGGGGCCCAACGGTGCCCTGGTGCCGACCACGCCCTAACTGAAAGCCCTGGCGGTTAGGCCGCAGGCTTCCGAACCGGGCGGGGCCGCGACAGGTACAGGAGCAGAATGCCACCCACCAGGACGTAACCGCCGAGGTACTTGAGGAACCGCCCCGGGTCCTCGGCGGCGGTAAAGACGCTGATGTGGCGGCCCGTGGGCCGGCCCTGGTCGTCGGTCTCGGGCATGAATTGGGTCTGGTAGAGGGTCACGCCATTCACGTGCAGGGGCTGGTTCATGCTGATGTGGGCCTTCCACGGCTCGCCCGCCGTGGGCAGCACCGTGACATCGCTGGCGTAACTGGCGCTCATCATGCCGCCGGGGTCCTTGCCCTCATCAAAGCGGTCGAGGCGGATGGCAAATCCATACTGCTGTTTCAGGTCGAGGCGGGCCTGGCGGTAGGCCAGGAGAACCGTGCCGTACCCATCGAGGGTCACCGGGTGGCGGGCCTCCCGCGACAGCCACTTCCGGACGGACTTTCCGTCCTTGGCGACTTCAACCTCGATCCAGCGGGTCGCCCGATCCTTACGTTCCGGACGCATGGTCATGGGTTCCGGCCCTGGGGCGGCCTGGGGCAGGTAGGTGAGGTCGGCGGTCATCACCATCGGGCCATTGGCGGCTCCGGCGATCACGCCGTTCCACCGGCCCTCGGTGGTCGCCCCCTGGGCCACCAAACCCTTGGAGCGGGTGAAGGCGCGGACCAGCAGACGGCCATCTGGGGCAGCCAGGAGCTGCACAAAACCGCCCTGGCCGCCGCTCGGGGCCGCCAGTTCGCCATGGCGAAACAGGACCTCGGGCAGGCCAGCGCCCAGGGGCGGCAGCAGGTGGTAGGCGCTGGCGTAAATCGTGCGGACCTGGGTGCCCTGACGCAGGGCCAGCTCCACCAGGGGGCTCACGTCGGCCGTGTCATCCTGGACCAGGCGATCTTCCTTCTGCCGGGGATTGGTGATGACCCGGACGATGGTCAGGGCGAGGTCCGGTGTGAAGTCGAGGGCCTGGGGCAAACGGGCCGGGTCGATGACCACCTCGCGCCGCTGACCCTGCCAATGGACCAGCAAGGTACCGGCTGCGGTGGTGTCCTGGGGATCGGCTAAAAAATCCTGGGCCAGGCCAGCTTCGGCGGTGCGGGCGAAGGTCACCGTCGAGGGCCCGAGGTTCATCATCGCCTCGCCGTCGAGGGACAGCCAGCGGTCGGCCATCGGCGTGGGTTCCGGGCTCATGGGCGTGCGGGCCATCAGGCGCAGACGAACCGCCGGAGTCCCCGTTTCGGCAGCCAGGAATCCCGGTTCGGCCCGGCCACATTCGAGGGTCCGGATCAGGCGGACGGTGGCCCCGCCCGGCAGGGTGCAGAGGTCCAAGGGGCGGGACAAGGTATGGATGCCCGGCTCGGGCACGGGCCACAGGGGCGACACCAGGAAACGCGGCAGGCTCGGCAGACCCGCGACCTCGGGAAAGCGGAAACCGCCCCAGCGCAGGTCGGCGTCTTTGACGGTCTGATCGAGGGCCACCACCTGGTCGACGGGCAGGGCGATCAGGGAGGCCTCCTGATCCGGGGCAGCCTCCAGCATTCCATCCAAACGGTCATTGCCGGCCCGCCAGAATCCGGCAATCAGCAGCACCAGCCCGAGGTGGACGACGGCGAAGCCCCATTGGTGTTTCCGCAGGGGCCAACGCACGACCACCGCCGTGACCACACACAGGGTCAGGAGGATGAACAGGCTGTTGAACCACCACGCATGATAAATCATCACCTGGACCGCTTGGGTGCCGTAGGCGCCCTCGTAATAGGCGGCGGCGAACGTCACCAGGCCGACGGTGGCGATCAGGCTGGCGGCCGCGCGGACGGAACCGATCTCACCCAATATTTGCCAGAGAAGACTGCGGTGGCGGGTCCGCTCCCGGGAACTGACAAACGGGGCGGGAGCAGGGGGCGGGGTATCGGTCACGGTCGGGGGATGCTAGGCCAAAAATCCGGCGGGCGAGCGTAGGCAACGCGCCACAAGTGCAGACCCCGGGCCGGGGCCTGCTGATGGCCGGCGGGGGTGTCTTCGCCCGCGAGGGCGGCCTGCCATTGGGCCTCGGTGCAGGTGCCCTGGGCGGTGGCCAGCATTCCACCCACCAGACTGCGAACGAGGCGGTAGGTGAAGCGATCCGCCGTCAGACTGGCGATCCACAGACTGCCCCGGCGGTGCCAGCGGCAGGCGCGGATGGTCAGGGACAGGTCCTCGCGGTGGTCGCCGCGACGGGCGAATCCGGCCGCCGTGGTCATGGTCACGACGTGGGCCGCTAGGGATTCCAGACGGGTGGGATCGAGGGTGTAGGGCGGCCGCCAGGCCCAGCGGGCACGGAAGGGATCCGCCACCGGACCAAGGTCCACGGCGTAACGGTAGGTCTTGGCGGTGACACCGTGGACCGCCTGGAAGTCGTCCTCCACCGGGGCCACCGCCCGCACGGCAATGTCCGGGGGCAGGTGGCGGTTGAGGGACCTCAGGAGGTCCCAGGGCTCCCAGGCCCGGGCCAGATCGACGTGGGCAACCTGGCCCTGGGCATGGACCCCGGCGTCGGTGCGGCTGGCGCCCACGGCCCGGGCCTCTGGCTCCCCCAGGCGGGCAAAAGCGACATCCAAGTTGCCCGCGACACCGCGCCCCCCCTCCTGCCGCCACCAGCCGGCCAGGTCGGTCCCGTCGTAGGCGATCAGCAGGGCGTAGCGCATGGGGTAGGGTCCTGAAAACGAACACGGGTTCCGGGGAAGTCCCCAGAACCCGTGTGGCGGTCCACCGGCGGGATCACCCGGCGGCGGCGGCTTCCTTGGCCAGGACCTTGTCGAGCAGGGTCTCGAGGGACTTGGCCTCGCGGATCTCCATCACCACCTGGTTGATGCGGCCGCTTTCCTTGAGCTGCTTGGCGACTTCCTCGGGCTTGCGGCCCGTGTGGTAGGCGGCCATGCGAATCTGGTCGTTGAGGTCGTCGTTGTCGACGGTCACTTCCAGGGACGAGGCAAGGGCATCGAGGATGATGAAGCGGCGCAGGCCCTTGGTGGCCTCGGCGGCGGCATCGGCCTTGGCCTTGTCGGCGTCCTGCTTCTGGGCTTCGGCACGACGAACGGCTTCCACCTCGGCGTCGGCGATGGTCTGGGCGAGCAGCTTCTCGGGGAGGTCGATCTGGACCTTCTCAAGCAGCTGGGTCGTCAGGGACTCGATCTGGGAAGCGCGCTTCTGGCCTTCCTTGTTGCCGATCAGGCGGGCCTTGAACATGGTCTTCAGGGCTTCGATGGACTCGGCGCCCATCTTCTTGGCGAACTCGTCATCCAGGGGCGCGGCGCGGAGGCGGTTGGCGGCCACGATGGTGACGGCGATGGTCGCTTCCTTGCCGGCGTTCTCGGCGGGGGTGAAGGACTGGGGCAGGTTGGCGGTGAAGCTCAGGGCGTCGCCGGCCTTCTTGCCCTGCAGCAGCTCAACCACTTCGGCGGGGGGCTTGCCGAAGAACGGGTAGCCACCAACCAGGTGGTTGAAGTCGTGGAGCTTGCGGACTTCGGTGCCATCCACGGACACGCTGCCGCTGACGGTGATGCTGTCGTCCTCGATGACGGTTTCGCCATCGGCCAGGGGCGACATGGTGCCCGCGCGCTTGGCCAAGCCGGTCAGGGCATCGGTGACTTCCTGCTCGGGAATGTCGACCGGGGCGTCTTCCAGGACGAACTCCTTTGCGGAGGGGATGGTCACGGTCGGCTTCACGTCCACGGAGACGGTGAAGGACAGGGCACCGTTGTCACGATTGACCGCATCCGAGGCCACGGGGCCGATCGGACGCAAGTTGTGCTCCTTGAGGGCGGCATTGAAGGCTTCGTCACCCAGACGCTCTTCGGTGGCGGCGGTGGCGCCGGCGCCGTACCGCTTCTCCAGCATGGCGACCGAGGTCTTGCCGGGGCGGAAGCCGTCCATGCGCACTTCGCTGGCCAGCTGACGCAGAACCTGGGCCCGGCGGGTGCGGACCTCATCGGCGGTGTAGCTGATGATGATCGTCTTGCGGAGGAGGCCGGAGTCGGTGACGGAAGTCTTCATGGAATGTCCCGGTGGAAACGTAGGGGGGTGGGAGTGTGTAGGGGTCCTCCCGCGTGGAAGAGGGAGGTTGCCGTCCCGCTTTACCGTGGCATGGGCGGCCCGCCAATGCTCGACCCGAACGACGACGCGACCTCCCCGTCCCCGGTCGGCGATGCCAAGCCGCAGAACCACGCCCCCTCCCACGGCCTGGACCGGCGGGGCTTTGCTGGACGATCTGCGCCTACGGCCCCTTCAAAGATCCTGATTCCCATGCTCCACCCCCACGCCCCGATCCCCCACACCCGCCCCGGAGGCCCGGCCCTCGCCAAGCCCATGGTCATCGCCATCGACGGGCCTGCGGGTGCCGGGAAAAGCACCGTGACGCGCCTGGTGGCCCACCGCCTGGGGATCCTGTACCTCGACACCGGCGCTATGTACCGGGCCGCCACCGTGGGCCTCCAGCAGGCCGGGGTGGCGATGGATGATGCCGACGCCGTGGCCGCCTGGGTCAACGAGCGGCACATCGATTTCGACGAGCATGGCCAGGTCCGCCTTGATGGCGTCTTGATGGCTCGGGAGCAAATCCGCAGCCCCCATACCACCGGCCAGATCTGGCGGGTGGCCAACAACGGCGCCTGCCGAGCCCATCTGGTGCGCCTCCAACAGGGCATCATCGGTAACCGCGATGCCGTGGTTGAGGGCCGCGATGCCACCACCGTCATCTGCCCCGACGCTCCCCTCAAGCTGTTCCTAGACGCCAGCCCCGAGGAACGGGCCCGGCGGCGCTTGCTCGAATGGCCAGCTAACGAACCCAAGCCGGAACTGGAGGAGGTGGCCCGCCAGATCCGCGAGCGTGATGAGCGGGATTCCCAACGGGAAGTCGGGGCCCTGACCCTGACGGATGAGGCCGTCCACCTGGTGACCGACGGCCTGCGGATCGACGAGGTGGTCGCCCGGATCATCGCCTACGCCGTGCAACGGCAGCCTTTCCTGCTGGAGAAATTGGTGGCCGATCAGTTGGTGGTGGGCCGTAGCCGCCAGGAGGGGTACGTCCGGGTTGCCGATGGCGATGTCCACGCCACCCCCGGATCCGGCTGGCAGTTGGGGCTCTCCAACCCCAGCCCGGATCGGCTGCCTGGCCAGACCACGATTTTTGCCCGCAATACGGGGGGCCGCCAAGCCGGGACCCTGGCCCAGGGCCAGGCCATCATCGCCCTCGCCGGACGGGGCGAGCATCCCACCCATGTGGTGGCCCTGCCGATGCTGCCGCAGACCTGGTACGTCATTGAGCCGGGCTGCTGGCATGCCGTGATCCAGCAACCCGGAACCATCTGCGCCTGGGCTGAAACCCGGGGTTTGGGCGAGGACCGCCTCCCCCTGAGCCCGGAGCAAATCGGGGAACTCAACCAATTCGTCGACGTCTACCTGCCCAAGTAGCGGTCACACCAGGGTGGACCGGGCCAGGGCAAGGTCCGCCTGGATCTGGGCCACCAGGGCCGCAAGGGAGGGAAAGCGCACTTCATCCCGCAGGCGGGCCACCAAATCCAGGGCCAAGAATCTACCGTAGAGGTCTCCTGAAAAATCGAGCAGATGGGCTTCGCAGGTCTGAGGCCGGTGCTCGCCAACCGTGGGCGCTGTTCCAAGATTGACGGCGGCCCGGTAGCGCCGGCCATCGATGTCGGCCCAGGCGGCGTAGACCCCACCCCGCGGCAACAGGACTTGCTCGACCTGGACGTTGGCGGTCGGTACCCCGATCTGACGACCCCGGCCATCGCCGGTGACCACCGGGCCCCCAAGTCGATAGGACCTGCCCAGGAGCTGATTGGCTTCCCCCACCTGCCCTTCGGCCAGCAGACTGCGGATGCGGGATGAACTGATCGCGCCTGTCGTGGAGGTCAGCAGGGGTACGACCACGGGCTGCCATCCCCGGTCACGGGCGGCAGCGGCAAATGCCCACGCATCCGAAGAACGCCCGGGCCCTCCGCGGAAATCCTCGCCGATCACGAGCCCGGCGGCTCCGAGGCGCTGGGCCAGTACCGCGACGAAATCCGGCGGCGTACAGGCGCGGATAGCATCAAACGGCAGCAACCGCTCCTGAGCCCTCCACTGATCCAAAACCCGGGGACGGTCGGTTTCCGCGACCAGCGGGCGACGGGGCGCCCAGCCCAGGGCCTCCGGCATTCCCGTAAAACGCAGCAGGGTCGGCATCCCGAGTGGCCGGGCGGCTTCGACCAAGGCGCGGTGTCCTCGATGCAAAGCATCGAATTTACCGACACAAACAATGTCACTCATCAAGCCACCGGATGCGACCCGTCGCACGGACCTCAGCCCAGCCAGGCCTGGCAAGGGCCGCATCCACCGCGTCCCATTGGCGCGCTAGGATGGCGGCTGAGGCACTCTCAGCGAGATCCGCAGGAGCCAGGGCCCCCGCCAAGGCCGCTGCTTTGCGCCGTAAGCGGCCCTCATTGCGCTCATAACTTTCAAAGGCGACGCGACGCTGATGGGCATCGGCATCCGTGTCCTTGCCGGCCTTGCTCCAGGCAACCACAGGCTCCCAAGCCCGCAGCGCGTCCAGGTAGCGGCGCAGGGCGATCAGGTGACGACCACGGTTGCGGACAAGGTTGCCGTCATGCTCAATGCCCAGGGGAATCATGCGCCGAATGAACTGCCCTCGGAGGTACCCTCCGTCCCGGCCTTCGCCGAGGGCCACACATCCGCGGTAAAGCTGCGCGGCGATGGAAAAATTACTGATCCCGGCCCCGGCCGCGAACAGGGGCACCTGATGGGAGGGGGGCACCTGAAGATTGACCCGTTCCAACAGGGGATTCAAAAGCTCGGCCCAAGAGGCGGCTTCGATTTCGTCGTGGAAGAGATCGCCTTTGTGCTGGAAGATCCACGCCAGATGCCGCAGCAATCGCTCACTCTGGGGATTGCGTTCACAACCCCTCACTCCGGTCCGAATACCGGCCAGGATCCATGCCCACTTGGCACGCCGATCCTCCACTTCGTGACTGAGGTTATAGGCCAGGTCCCAGGCCATGAATTGCCAGGGCTGCTCAAAACGCGGCTGGATCCGGCTGATCCCCTCAAACAGGGCCACACTTTCGTAGAACCGGCCAGACTCCTTGGCCGCATCGGCACGCATCCAGAGAATGTCGCACGCCAGCCCTCGGAAACCGCCCAGGAGGAGGGTTCCGGTCAATTCTCCCGGCGTGACTGCCTCAACGCCCCCCACGGTCGCCGGCGAGGCCGCCTGACGGTGCGGCCCCAGGTAGAGCCAGGCAAGCGCTTGGGCCGAAACCAAAAGCACGACCCCGGAAATCAAGGGCAGGCGCATCAGAATTCCTTACGAACCAGCATGATCCAGGCCACCGCAAGGAACACGACCGTGTAGCACCCATAGGCCAGCCAGGCCTCACCGACCACCGACCAAGGGATGCCATGACCCGCGGCCAGCCGGGCAGCCACCGTGAAGCGATCAAAATCCGGAACCAAGACCAACGCCAGCTCCATCAGACGACGCACCGGGGCGGAGAGTCGCTCGTAAATCAGGGCTTCCTGCAGGGTCCATAAAAGACTGCCGGCGAAATACAGGGTCAAACCGGCCAGCAAGGAAACGCCCAAGTGAGCGACCACCGCCACCACCAGGGTGGCACTGGCCAATAACCCCGCCACGGCCAGGAGCACCAGACCTCCACGCACCAGATTCACATAGAGGCCTCCGCCATCGCCCGTGACCATGACGGAAGTGTCCTTGGTAAGCACTACCAACGGACGGGCATCGAGGCGGGTCAACCGGATCAGACAGGTACCGTCGGGAGCGACCGCCGCGGGTGGGATCAGCAAACGAACGAAATCCTGCCGATGATCATCACGGTTTACATCCCGATGCCGTAGGAGCACTTGTCCCGGAAGAGACCCACCATACGGGCTATCCGAATCCACCGTCAAAACCAAGGGCGAAGCATCAAGGGAAGGGGCCGCATCAATCGAGACCAGACACTCATCGACCATGACCGTGGGGTCGGTTCCCCGGACCATGGCCTTCACCAAAAGGGGAATCCCTTCAGGCGAGGCCGACGGCAGATTCGTTAGGGTCCAGCGTATGCCGTCGCCGACGGGACCCGTCAGACTCTGACGCTGGGCATCCGTCGCGATCGGCGTGCGCTCACCAAGCGCACTGACCCGCTCCCACGTCGAGGGCGTGACCACGGCGGCGGGCTCGGGCGTCCGATCAAACGTCAGGGCAATGACCCCCGTACCCACCGCCGCGAGGGCGAGAATACCGATCAAAAGTCCAATCATGACCCCCAGCCATCGGCCCACCAAGTATCCCAGGCGGGACAGCGGCTTGGAAAAAAGCAGGAATGCAACTCGGGCATCCAGATCCCGTCGAATCTGCTGGGCGCCCGCCAGGATCGCCAGGAGGATGACGACAAAGCCCATCGCCCCCATTACCCCAACGACGGCCAATTTGAGCCGAGCTCCTTCGTCAACCGCTCCCAGACGAAGACCCAATCCCATCAACACGACTCCGGCGGCGACAAAAGCCAGCCACAAGCGGGCCCGTAGGGCCTCCTTCAATCCGAGACGGGCAACGGCGACAAGACCCTTCACGACCGGCTGGTCCCCTGAGACCCCGCCGCCGCGATGATTCTCCTGAAGTGGGATTCAAGGCGCTCCCGAGGAGGTGCCACGGACACTAAATGATCGCCTGCAGCAGAGCGGACCGCCTCAAGGACGGCGGCATCGGGTGCCCGCAACTCCACGACTTGACGGTCGTCGTTGCGAAGAAGCTCGTCGACAGAACCGACCTCAAGCAAACTGCCTTGATGCAGGATGGCGATCCGATCGCAGACATCCTCGACATCCGCAAGCAGATGACTGCACAAGAGCACGGTCTTTCCGGACTGCTTGAGTCGGACGATGAGGTCTTTGACCTCCGCAGAACCGATCGGGTCCAAGCCGCTGGTGGGCTCGTCAAGAATCACCAGATCGGGATCGTTGATCAGGGACTGTGCCAAGCCAAGGCGCCGGGCCATGCCCTTAGAATATTCACCCAGGTGACGACGGCGGGCATGCTCAAGACCGACCATCCGGATCAGGGTATCCGAGCGCGTTCGAATGGTGGCCTCATCCAGCCCAAATAACCGGCCGAAGAAGGACATGGTCTCATCGGCCGTCAGAAACTTGTAGAGATAGGTCTCCTCGGGGAGATACCCGATGCGCTGCTTGACCACCCGGTCACCCGGGTCACAGCCAAAAACAAACGCGTCGCCGCTGGTCGGGCGCAGAAGCCCCAAAAGAAGCTTGATGGTGGTGGTCTTGCCGGAGCCATTGGGGCCGAGCAATCCAAACACTTCACCAGGTCGCACCTCAACGGTCAGGTCTTTGAGGGCTGCCAGTCGGGGACGACCCCAAAAATCGGTATAGGTCTTTCCCAGACCAACCGTACGTAGAACCGGGGTTTGGATTGCCATGAGTGGAAGCAGCCTAGTCAGACCTGCGCCATCGTCCATGCCCCCCGGCGTGAGCGACACCGCCCGGCAGCCAGCTCAATGGTCGTTGTCAGGGCCGCGAATGTCGTTGTCATCTCCCCCATGCGTGCTGCGTACCTGGCCCTTCCGCTCCTGCTCGCTGGCTGTGGAGACTCCCTCTACTATCAGACCCGAGCCTCGCCCGAAGGGGGAAGCGATTTCGGATTCACGTCATGGCTCTTCCAATCCGAAGCCTCGGAAGTCTACGAACTGCCGGCTCGTCCTCCGGCCGTCTCGAATGAGAACGAGGATGCCCATCTGGAACGCCAGGAATGCCGCCGGCCAGGTCAACCCTTCAAGGATCGTCCTTTGGCAGGGGTCTATGACGAGGCAAACGGTTCACTAGGCACCAACGCGATTCAGCCCATCGCCAAACTCGACGACCAGCCATTGACCTCCGGAAGCACCACTCCGCCCGTAAGCCAACCCATGGCAGGATGGCGGGATCCCGTGCAGGCAGGTGCGAGGGAAGCTCAAGAAGTTACCCGCATTGGCGGCTACGATACCCGACCAAGATCACAGCCGGCATCGGGAGTGACCACGATCCCAAGCACCCCGCTGGCCGCCTACCAGGACGACGATCGTTGGTGCCCAACGCCGGTGAAACCCTAATGATCTAGGATCCCATCACGTTCAGTGGGAGAGTAACTCGCGAAGATCGGCGATCACTCTTCTGGCGGGATGAGCGATGAGAGAACGTGAAAGACTGAGTCACCACCCGTTCTGACCATTAGTGGCGAATCGGCACCCCAGACTGAGCCATCGCCGTCTTGATGTCGGCCACGGTGTAGTCGCCGTAATGCACCATACTCGCGACCAAAGCGGCTTCCGCCTTGCCCTTTGTCACGGCATCAATGAGGTGCTCTGGACGTCCACCTCCACCGCTGGCGATCACGGGGATGCGAACGGCTTCGGCTACACGGCAGGTAATATTCAATTCATACCCCTGACGGACACCATCAGTGTCAATGGCGTTCAGACAAATTTCTCCGGCGCCGAGGGCCTCGGCTTGGCGAGCCCACGCTACCACATCCATACCGGTGGGCGTTCGACCACCATCAATGACGACCTCGTAACCCGAGGGAATGGTCGCCGTCGGGTCAACCCGTCGGGCATCGATACCCAGGACCACACATTGACTCCCGAAGGCCCGGGCACCCGCAGAGATCAAGGCTGGGTCGCGGACCGCAGGTGAGTTTAGGCTGACTTTTTCAGCACCTGCCAAAAGAACCTCACGCATATTTTCGACGGAGCGAATCCCCCCGCCAACCGCAAACGGAATAAAGATTCTTTCGGCTACGCGTCGAACGACATCGACAAACAATCCCCGTTTTTCTGCTGATGCGGTAATATCATAAAACACCAATTCATCGGCCCCCTGAGCATCGTACCGAGCCGCAAAATCCACGGGATCACCAAGGTCGATATTCCCTTGAAATTTGACGCCTTTGGTGACCTGGCCGGCTCGGACATCCAGACAGACAATGACGCGCTTGGTGAGCATGGATAGAAATCATGGTTCAAGAACCGTCTCGTCCAGAGGCTGAAAAAACAATCAACCCCAGCACAGAGTGCTGGGGTTGATCAGAATAAAATCCAGGCAACGACCTACTTTCGCCTTGCGACTATCATCGGCCCTGGCAGGCTTAACGTCCGTGTTCGGAATGAGAACGGGTGTGACCCTGCCGGTATGATCACCTGGAATGGTAAGATGCGAAAGAACTTAGTGGGTACAAGACCCAAAGCTCTTTGGCAACTCTACCATCGCGGAACAGACACGCATGACGATCAAGCCAGTGGGGCGATTAGTACTGGTCAGCTCAGCGCCTTCATATATACGCGCGTACACCCCCAGCCTATCAATGTGGTAGTCTTCCACAGCCCTCATAGGGATAATTCATCTCGGAGTGAGCTTCATGCTTAGATGCTTTCAGCATTTATCTCGTCCGCCGGTAGCTACTCGGCACTGCAGCGTGCGCCACAACCGATACACCAGAGCGGCGTTCAACATAATCCTCTCGTACTAATGTTAAGTCTCCTCAATTATCCAGCGCCCACAGCGGATAGAAACCAACCTGTCTCACGACGGTTTAAACCCAGCTCGCGTACCGCTTTAAATGGCGAACAGCCATACCCTTGGGACCTTCTCCAGCCCCAGGATGCGATGAGCCGACATCGAGGTGCCAAACTTCGCCGTCGATAGGGACTCTTGGGCGAAATCAGCCTGTTATCCCCGGAGTACCTTTTATCTGTTGAGCGATAGCCCGTCCATATGGAACTACCGGATCACTAAAACCGACTTTCGTCTCTGCTCGACTTATAGGTCTCGCAGTTAAGCAGGCTTGTGCTTTTGCACTCCACGTACGATTGCCAACCGTACTGAGCCTACCTTTGTGCTCCTCCGTTACTCTTTGGGAGGAAGCCGCCCCAGCCAAACTGCCCACCTGACAGTGTCCCCGACCGTACAAAGGTCAGGTTAGAATTCCCGTAGTTCAAGAGTGGTATTTCACCGACCGCTCAGCGCTGACCGGAACCAGCGCGTCAAAGCGTCCCACCTATCCTACGCATGAACTACAGAAACACAGTATCAGGATGCAGTAAAGGTTCACGGGGTCTTTTCGTCCTGCTGCGGGTAATGGGTATCTTCGCCCATATTGCAATTTCACCGAGTCTCTGGTTGAGACAGTGCCCAACTCGTTATGCCTTTCATGCAGGTCGGAACTTACCCGACAAGGAATTTCGCTACCTTAGGACCGTCATAGTTACGGCCGCCGTTTACTCGGGCTTGGGTTCGAAGCTTCGCTTGCGCTAACCTCTCCCTTTAACCTTCGAGCACCGGGCAGGCATCATTCCGTATACTTCCACTTTCGTGTTAGC
Source organism: uncultured Planctomycetota bacterium (assembly GCA_903902515.1). Taxonomy (GTDB): domain Bacteria; phylum Planctomycetota; class UBA11346; order UBA11346; family UBA11346; genus CAIUVD01. The sequence continues at coordinate 13,766 of CAIUVD010000023.1, forward strand.
ACAGAACTGTGTTTTTAATAAACAGTCGGTTGGGCCTCTTCACTGCGGCCTCCTTGCGGAGGCACTCCTTCTTGCGAACGTACGGAGTGAATTTGCCGAGTTCCTTAACCAGAGTTCTCTCGCGCACCTTAGGATACTCTCCTCGCCTACCTGTGTCGGTTATCAGTACGGAATCTCTAGACGTTATCTCTCGACGGGCTTTTCTCGGCATCGTGACATCGAATGCTCATATCGCTCAAGGCGTTTGCACACCAACGAAAGTGCGCCCAGTCTTTCAAAAGGGCAATCCCGATGGTGCAGAGGGCCTACATGTCGTCCCTCCATTCTAGTCGTATGCGTCCTCCGTGAGCACCTCTAAAGATGGGCAGGAATATGAACCTGCAATCCATCGACTACGCCCTTCGGCCTCGTCTTAGGGTCCGCCTCACCCTCCGCGGACTTACCTTGCGGAGGAAACCTTAGGCTTACGGTGAACAGGATTCTCACCTGTTTTATCGTTACTCATTCCTGCATAATCACTTGTATACTGTCCAGCACTCGTTGCCGTGTACCTTCATCCTGTATACAACGCTCCCCTACCGCGCCCACCATCACGCATGATGATGAGCACCTAGAGCTTCGGTAATACGCTTAAGCCCCGATTATTTTCGGCACCTTCGTGCTCGACTGGTGAGCTGTTACGCACTCTTTAAACGATGGCTGCTTCTAAGCCAACGTCCCAGCTGTCTTAGCACAAAGACTTCCTTTACCACTGAGCGTATTTTTGGGACCTTAGCTGCTAGTCTGGGCTCTTTCCCTTTTGACAATGAAGATTCGACCCCACTGTCTGAGCCCCTGGGTCTACATTGAGGGTATTCGGAGTTTGATTGGATTTGGTAACCTGGTAGGGCCCCTAGTCCATTCAGTGCTCTACCCCCCTCAACTACTCCCAGAGCCTATACCTAAATATATTTCGAGGAGAACCAGATATCTCCCAGTTTGATTGACCTTTTACCCCTAGCCACACGTCATCCGAAGACTTCTCAAGGTCCACCGGTTCGGTCCTCCACGAGGTTTTACCCTCGCTTCAACCTGCACATGGCTAGATCACTGGGTTTCGGGTCTACCGCCTACTACTCAACGCGCTATTCACACTCGCTTTCGCTACGCCTCCAGCCCTGAGGGCCTTAAGCTTGCAGCAGACGGTAAGTCGCAGGATCATTATGCAAAAGGCACGCTATCAGACTGTCTTACGACATAGTCCTCTAACTGCTTGTAAGTGTTGGGTTTCAGGGTCTATTTCACTCCCCGTCAGGGGTACTTTTCAGTCTTCGCTCGCGCTACTTGTGCACTATCGGTCTCTCAGGAGTATTTAGGCTTAGAGCATGGTCGCCCTAGATTCACGCAGGATTTCACGAGTCTTGCGTTACTCAGGATACTGCTCGGTCAACTTCACTACGCGTACGGGGCTATCACCCGCTCTGGCTTACCTTTCCAGGTAATTCTGCTCATGTCGTCGAATCCTAAATGCAGTCCTACAACCCCGGGGAGCAAGCTCCCCGGTTTGGCCTCTTCCGTTTTCGCTCGCCGCTACTGGCGGAATCTCTTCGATTTCTTTTCCTCGGGTTACTAAGATGTTTCAATTCGCCCGGTTGGCTTCGTATGATACTATGGGTTCGCCATAGTGGGTTGCCCCATTCGGAGATCTTGGGATCACAGGCTCGTTGCGCCTACCCCAAGCTTATCGCAGCTTAGCACGTCCTTCATCGCCTCTGAGAGCCTAACCATCCACCCAACACCCTTAATTGCTTGAATTTCGTCATGCTTGTCTGTTCCACGATTGTAGAGTTGTCAAAGTTTGCGGAAACTCATCTAGAATGAACCAGATGAAAGTCTCCGCGAAAGTTTGCGGATACTCGAATGATGCCGTGTGGAAAGCACACGAGAAGCTTGCGCTTCTGATATAGCTGTAGTGGTGGAGGCAAGGAGACTCGAACTCCTGACATCCAGCTTGCAAAGCTGGCGCTCTACCAACTGAGCTATACCCCCGTAAGTCCTGCGTTGAGCAGAACGGGGTCCTTGAACCAAGATTCAAGGAAAAGTGGTGCGCCTGTCTGGACTCGAACCAGAGACCTTCCGCTTATCAGGCGGATGCTCTAACCAACTGAGCTACAGGCGCATTAAGAGGCGCCCGTTGGTTGGTTCGCGGGTGAAGGCAGCGGTGAAACCACCTTCACTGGCCCAGGCTGGGCACGGCATCATCGGCTATCGGCTGTCAAAGACCGGCTTGCACCGGGAGTGGTCAGCGGCATCCGAAGACACCGAAACCGCACCCCGCTTGTAGCCAGGATTGGCAACGCAATCGCTGCAGTGGGAAGATATTGCTATTTGGATCCGTCCTGCCCCGAAGGGTGCTGTGCGAAATGCACGGCCGGCCATCATTACTGATAGCGTTCAGGTACGTCTAATTATCCCTAGAAAGGAGGTGATCCAGCCGCACCTTCCGATACGGCTACCTTGTTACGACTTAGTCCCCCTCACCGGTTTCACCTTCGGCGCGTCCATCCTTGCGGTTCGAACTACGACTTCGGGTGCTACCAACTCGGGTGGCTTGACGGGCGGTGTGTACAAGGCTCAGGAACAAATTCACCGCGGCGTAGCTGATCCGCGATTACTAGCGATTCCAGCTTCATGTGGGCGAATTGCAGCCCACAATCTGAACTGAGGATAGCTTTAGGCGATTGGCTTGCCTTTGCAGGCTTGCGACGCTTTGTACTACCCATTGTAGGACGTGTGTGGCCCAGGTCATAAGGGCCATGATGACTTGACGTCGTCCCCACCTTCCTCCAGCTTGCGCGGCAGTATGATGAAAGTCCCCAGCTTAACCTGTTGGTAACTCATCAGAGGGGTTTCGCTCGTTAAAGGACTTAACCTAACATCTCACGACACGAGCTGACGACAGCCATGCAGCACCTGTTCCGGTTACACCATTGCTGGCAATCAAAGAGCTTTCACTCTCATAATCCCGGTATGTCAAGACCTGGTAAGGTTCTTCGCGTTGCTTCGAATTAAACCACATCCTCCACCGCTTGTGTGAGCCCCCGTCAATTCCTTTGAGTTTCAGCCTTGCGACCATACTCCCCAGGCGGAGCACTTAACAAATTGTCTGCGACTGCCAACGAATAGCTCGCCAGCAATCTAGTGCTCATCGTTTACGGCGTGGACTACCAGGGTATCTAATCCTGTTTGCTCCCCACGCTTTCGTGCCTCAGCGTCAGTTGCGTACCAGAGACCTGCCTTCGCCGTTGGCGTTCCGAGTGATATCTACGCATTTCACCGCTACACCACTCGTTCCAGTCTCCCCTCACGCACTCAAGTCTCGCAGTATCAAACGCAGTTCGATGGTTGGGCCATCGGATTTCACGCCCGACTTACAAAACCGCCTACGCACCCTTTATGCCCAGTAATTCCGAACAACGCTTGCCCCACATGTATTACCGCGGCTGCTGGCACATGTTTTGCCGGGGCTTCCTTTAGCGGACAGTCAAATACGCCGCTATTCACGACGTACGTTTCCCTCCACTTGACAGCGGTTTACAACTCAGAGAGCCTTCATCCCGCACACGGCGTGGCTTCATCAGGCTTGCGCCCATTGTGAAAAATTCGCGACTGCAGCCTCCCGTAGGAGTCTGGCCAGTGTCTCAGTGCCAGTGTGGCCGGACAGCCTCTCAGCCCGGCTACCGATCATCGCCTTGGTGGGCCATTACCCCGCCAACAAGCTAATCGGAGGTCGCCCGCTCTCCCAGCCGTCGGGTCCCGAAGGATCCCCGGCCTTTGACCCCTGGATGCGCACATCCCGTGGTCTCATCGCGCATTACAATCCCTTTCGGAAAATTATTCGCGTCTGGAAGGTACGTTAGCTACCCATTACTCACCCTTACGCCGCTTTACTTGGGTTGCCCCTTTCTCGCTCGACTTGCATGCCTAAGCCCCGCCGCCAGCGTTCGTTCTGAGCCAGGATCAAACTCTTCAAGAGTGTTGAATTGGCTGTTAACGCCGGTCAGCATAAATGCTAACCTGCTTCCCCATCAGCATTCCTGCCGATGAAGCAGTTTGTGCCGTCATCTGACCCGTGTGAGATCAGTGACGACGATTTTTTCGTCTTCCCACTACAGCTATTGCGTTGTCAATCCTGCCCGCAGGCAGGTGCCCCGTTTAACGCGGGGCGGAGATCTTGTCGACTCAGACCAGACTGTCAACCAGGAGCTTTAACCCGGCCTTCATCTCGTCTCCATACTTGCCATCCGGCAAGCACCCCCGTTAGCGGGGCGCGGGATCATCAGGAATTTTGACCTTCGTCAACCCCCTCA
>CAIUVD010000024.1 GCA_903902515.1 uncultured Planctomycetota bacterium
ATACCCAGGTTCTTGTTTCTGGCGCCCCTCCGGTGGCAAAGATAAATCCTAAAACAGGAAAGGAGATGCCGGTTGAGGGCGGCGGCGGCAATGGCATTTCACCCAAGGTTGCCAGTGCTTATGGAGGTGGCCAATCCCTAGAATGTGTCGGTCTGGTGTCCGGCGTGTTCCTCGGTCGCACGGCCGGCGATGTCCTGATCGAATCCCTGGCCAACACCGTTATGGCCCACCAGATGCCCACCAAGTACCCCTGCAATACCTACTACATGTACTACAATACCCTGGCGATTTTCCAGGTCGGCGGGGAACGCTGGAAGAAGTGGAATGCCTCGGTCCGCGACATGCTGGTCAACAGCCAGCGCAAAACCAACGACTGCTTGGATGGGTCGTGGGACTGGCAAGGCACCGCGTTTCATGGAAGCACGACGGGCCGGACCCTCTCCACGGCTTATAATACCCTGTGCCTCGAAGTGTATTACCGCTACGCCCAGGTCCAAAAACACAAATAATCCTGTCGTACTACGGATGGGAGGTTGCCCATCGAGATCTTCGCACGATGACCCCCGGCAATTGCCGGGGGTCATCGCATTCAGCCCTCACCCCCTTGGCGAGAGCACCCCCCACCCATCATGCTGTCCATGTCCATGCCTTTGACTTCGATTGTCGACATTTTGCGCCTTGAGGCCCAAGCCGTTGCCGCGCTGGCGGATCAAGCCCACCTGCAGGCGGATGCCTTGGGCCGGGCTTGCGACCTGATCCACTCCCGTTGTGGGGATGGACTTCCCGGCCGACTGGTGGTCACGGGTGTCGGCAAGGCAGGACACATCGCCCGAAAATTGGCCGCCACGTTCGCCAGCACCGGCACCCCAGCCCTGTTCCTCCATCCCGCCGAGGCCCGGCATGGGGATTTGGGAATGGTGCAGGCTCATGACACCGTCCTGGCCCTGTCAAACAGCGGGGCTAGCGAAGAAATCATCGCCATCCTACCCGCCTTGCGCCACATCGGTTCGCCACTGATTGCCCTGGTGGGCGCGGTGGATTCACCTTTGGGCCGCCACGCGGATGTGACCCTGACCATCGGCTCCGTGCTTGAGGCCTGCCCCCTAGGATTGGCGCCTTCAACCAGCACCACCGCCCTTTTAGCCCTGGGGGATGCCCTGGCCCTGACCATCCAGCGCCTGCGCTCCTTCACGCCGCAACAATACGCCCGCTACCACCCTGGCGGCGCCTTGGGTCGCAAACTCATGACCTGCGCCGAGGCCATGCGTTCCGGAGATCGGGTTCCGGCCGTCCTTCCCAAGACAACCGTCCTGGAGTGCCTGCGGGCCATCACCAGCGCCCGTGCAGGCAGCGTGGTGGTGGTGGATGAGGAACGACGTGTCCTGGGCATCTTCACGGACGGGGATCTTCGACGGACCCTGACCACGGGCGATCCCGCCGCCTTATTACACCAATCGGTAGGATCCGTGGCCAGCATCCCCTGTCAGCGGGTGAAGGGATCGGAGTTAGTCCAAACCGCCCTTCACCGCTGCGCGGCCAAACATATCAACGAACTCCCGGTGGTTGACGACCAGGATCACCTGATCGGCCTGATCGATCTCCAGGACCTGGCGGACCGGGGATTCCAGATCGGATGATCACCCAGGTGCCATTCCTTGCTTTGCCCCTACCTACCGCTGTCTAGAGCGGCTTCCGCTTATAGAGATTGATGACCTCTGCCGCATCAGGGGCAAAGGTCATGATCTTGTCCAGCCGAGTCACGGTAAACAGCGGCATCAGGGAGGGCTTGACCCCCGTCACTGCCATCCGTCCCTTGACCAGGGTGACGGCCTTAAAAAGGGCCATGAGTTTCCCAATAAAAGCCGATGACAAGTATCCGACATCGGCCACGTCGAGAACCAGGCTGATCTTCGGATAACGATCCACCAATTTCAGGAGGTCTTCGCCGATGGCCGCGATGACCGGGGCCTCAAGAAGCCGCTCCTTGGTGATCTTCACGAGGACGACGCCCTCGTAGGCCTGGACGATAAGGTGTTCGGATGCCATAAGGATAAGAGTCTACCCGAGGGTTCGCCGTCGCGCCATCACCAAGGACGCACCGCCCCGGTAATAGGTCAATTCATCGAGCCATTCGCGCATGAGGCGGATGCCCCGACCATGTTCGAGCAAAAGGCTGTCGCTATCCTCTGGATCAGGGACGTCCTGATCGGGAACAAAACCCTGGCCTTGATCGTCAATGCACAGGACCCAGCGATCCCCTTCCACCCCTAATTGGACCTGGACTTTAGCAGTCTCATCCCCCTCGTTGCCATGGAGAATGGCATTCACCAAGGCTTCATCCAGGCACAGGCAAAGCCAATGCTGCTCTTCACTGTCGATGAACCGACGATCCAGCATCTCCTGGATCAGGGCATCCATGGTGTCTTGCTTCAGTTCAAGGGATGAGGGAATCTCACGAGACCACACCACCTGGGCCATACTGCGGGGGGGGTCCTGGGTCCAGGTGAGGGGAATGGTCATGGGGCCACCCGTTCAATAACCACCAGCGTGCGATCGTCATGGGGTGGATGGCCCGCCAGCCACCCATCGACGGCCGCAACCACCGCGTCACGGACCGCCAGGGCGCCCTGCGGGGCCGCTGCCGCAATGACGGCCCGCAGACGGTCAAGGCCAAAGGTTTCGAAATCCGGTGGGCGCTGAGCCTCAAAAATGCCATCCGTGAAAAGCACCATCATATCCCCCGGTCGCAGGGGGGGCACATCGGTGGGATCATACAGCATATCCGGCAACATCCCCAGGAGCAGTCCACCGATATCGATGTCATCAAATCCCTGGTCCGCAGCCCGATAGAACAAGGGCGCCTCGTGGCCCGCATTGACGAGGGTGCAGCGACCATCGGCACCCAGACGACAGGCGACAAAGGACATGAAGGCGTCATCCGCCATGTCCTGCTCCAAGAGGGCATTCATGCGCGTCAAAAGGTACCCGAGATCGACATCAGGACCATGCATCGCCCGAAGGAAGGCCCGTGCCGTGCTCATCAGCAACGCGGCGGCGATCCCATGGCCGCTGACATCTCCCAAGGCCACATCACAACCCGAAACGGTGGGGAGGAAATCATGATAATCCCCCCCGGTGGCGTCACAGGAACTGGACCACGCCGCAAAACGCCACCCGGGAATAATGGGCGGCTGGTCCGGCAGCAATCCCACCTGGATCAAGCGGGCCAACTCCATCTCCCGCTCAAGCCGCTGAGCCTCCCGTTCCCGCGCAACCAATTGGGCATTATCAATGGCGACGGCGGCTTGCGCACACAGGGCCGACAACACCTGTTCGTCGTGGGCATCAAATGGACGACCATCCCGCTTATTCAGGACCTGGATGACCGCCACCACCTCATCGCGATGGTTACTGAGGGGCAAACACAGGATTGACCGTGTCTCGTATCCCGTCTTGCGATCGTTCTCGGGGTTGAAGCGCGGGTCGTCGTAGGCGGACGGGATGTTGATGCCCACACCGGTGGCAGCGACGGTACCTGCAATTCCTCGACCGAGGGGGAGATGGATCTCGCCCGCTCCCTGGGCAATCCGGGTGACCAGCTCGTTGCGGCTGCGATCGACCAAGAAGAGACTGGCCCGGTCAGCCTCCACCAGTGCCGTGGCCTCATGCAGAATCAGATCCAGCAAACGCCCAAGATCCCGTTCGCTACCTAGAGCGCGGGACACCCGGATGATGCGTTGCAAATCGGATGCGAGATCAGGAGCCATCATGTGCACGGTCGATGATGGCGCGCTTCACGGCTTCTCCAAATACAAAGACGCCCGGCATCAGCCGAGCGTCTTCTTCAGCCGCAGAGGATCCGTTGCCTCAGCGAACAGGCTCTGCGAACGGCGAGGGCTGGGCCGGGGCCGGATTCACGGGCGCAGCCCCGTAGGGCGACGAAAAATCCGAGGGAGCCGCCTGGAATGGACTCGCAGACCCCGCGGCCGGGACCACCGGCGTCACGGGGAAGGCTGGAGCCGTACCGGCAGGCGGAAACTCGGCTGCGGGACCGGTCGGAAAGGCCGAACCAGTAGGTGCCGGGAAAGATGGCGTAACCGCAGGAGTCTGCCCCACCGAAGCAGGGGCACCGGGGATCTTCAACTTCTGACCAACTCGGAGATTATTGGGGTTGATGCCCGGATTGGCGTCGATGATGGCGGAGGCCTTATTCTTGGACCCCAGCAGTTTCTGGGCAATGGTCCGGGGCGTATCACCGGGCTGCACCACATATTCGCCGGAGGCGGGCACGGAAGATCCCGAGACGGCGGCGGCAGATTCACCACCAGGGATGACCAATTTCTGGCCGATCTTCAAGCTCTCAGGGCTCACCCCGGGGTTGGCCTCAACGATCTTCTTCCACTGTTTGCTGCTGCCGAGGTGCTGGCGGGCGATATCCGCCAGGGTCTCTCCCTTGGCGACCACATGCACATTGCCCGTAGGAACAGCGCCCGAGACGGGAGCGGCCGAGCCCGAGGAACCACTCGCCGGCAACTTGATCACCGAACCGACCCGCAGGTCGTTGCCGGATTTACCGTTGAGGCTGCGAATTTCCTTCCAACGACCCGCGCTGCCCAGCTCACGCTTGGCCACGGAGTAGTAGGTGTCACCGGATTTGACGGTGTAGGTCCGTTCACCGGATCCGACTGGGCTCGCGGCGGACGCCGGGGCCTTGTCATCGGCGGGAATGACCAGCTTCTGGCCAACCTTGAGGTGTTTCGGATCAACACCCGCATTCGCTGCGGCGATTTTCTTCCAGGACTTGGAGTTCCCGTAGTACTTGAGGGCAATGTCGCCCAGCAGCTCCCCATTTGCCACCGTATGGGTCCGGGTCTCGCTGGCCACGGGCGCAGCAGCGGGCATGTCGACGACGGGTGCGGGAACCGGAAGGGCGGCACCGAACTCGTGGCCCGAAACGGGAGCCCCAAAAGCCGGAGCAGTTCCAGCCGCGCCAAAGGCCGGCGTGGGGGAGGGAAAGGGGGAGGCTCCGGAGCCAGCGATGCCTGAAGACTGGGGGAAGGAGGGGCTCGACGGCATCCCCGGCGTCTGGAAGGAAGCCGTGCCCGCCTCTCCGAGGGGTGCCATGGGCAGGGCCAACGGGTCTGCTGCAACCGACTCCGTGGAAAGGACCTCCGTCTGGGCAGGTCCTTCGGTCGGCTTTTCCTTAGGGAGGAGGAATGCGGCGGCGATGAGGGCCACGCAGCCGACCGCGAGCGCACCGGCGATGATCACGTCCTTAGACATGGGGCAATCCTTGCGGCCACGCGGGATGGAAACCGGTGGCGGAGAGAGGTTGATAGGGTCGATCGACAAAAACACAACGGATGCAGGGAGTGGCACGACTTCGCGAAAGGACCATCCTACGTCCATGCTCCGCTTGCTCCCTTGTCTGTCGGCCCCGGGACCGATGCAGATGGCCGTCGATGAAGCGCTCCTGGTTCACGCCCAGGAGCCGACCGTCCGCTTGTATGCCTGGGATCCACCGGCCCTCTCCCTGGGCTATTTCCAGGATTGGGACGCCATCGCCAACCGACTGCCGCCAGACCTGACCGTCGTCCGCCGGATCACCGGCGGCGGTGCCATCTGGCATGAGCACGAGGTCACCTATGCCCTGGTCGGCTGCCTTGGCGAACAGGGCCTGCCCACCTCCACCAAAAGCATCTACCCAGGCCTCCACCGTTCGGTGCTGGAAGCCCTGGGCCGCCGCGGGGCCCAGGTCGATCTGCAACCGGAGACCATCGGGGACCGCCGTTACCGCGATGAACCCCGGTGCTTTGCCAGTCCGGCGGCCGACGACCTGATCCACCATGCCGGCGGTAAGATCCTCGGCAGTGCCGCCCGGGCCCGGGGCAAGCAGGTGCTCGTCCATGGCAGCCTGAAACTGGCCTCAAATCCCTGGGATCAGGCGGCCGTGGCCTCCTGCGGATTGGAGTGGCAGGCCGCCGCAGACGCCCTGTTGGAAGGGATTGCCAACTGGCTCGGGCAACCCACGACGCCCGGAGACCTGACTTCAGCCGAAACGGCTACCACCGCCGAATTGCGGGAACTTCGGTACGGAACTGATGATTGGGTTCGTAAACGCCTTGGCCCCAAGGCCTGACGACTCACCCCTCGTAAACGTACACCCCCTCCTGACCGCTCGTTTCGCTGACACTGACCCGCAGGCGGTGGACGCTGACGACCCCGAATCGGTCAACCAGACGGGCGTACAACTGGCGACCCAGCCAGGCGGCGAAATTCTCTGCCGAGGTATTGTTGATCGGGAGGACGATCACCTCCTCCGTCGGGGCCAAATAGCGACACTCCCGGTACTCGACTTCGGTGTGGCCATCCTCCCGGTGACGGTATCGCAAGGTCGGATGCTCACCGGGAATCAGCCAATGTTCGTCTAGGAAGTCGCAAAGTTCCTTCACAATCGGCTTGACCATCTTGAAGTCGATCACCAGCCCATGTTCGGACAGGGAACCATCGACCTCGCACGTCACTTGATAGTTGTGGCCGTGGAGG
>CAIUVD010000025.1 GCA_903902515.1 uncultured Planctomycetota bacterium
CCGGACCCCGGACCCCGGACAGCGAGTCCACAGGCCTCGTTAAGCGATCACTAACCGCAGCCGTAAAGCCGGTCCGCCGTCGGTGACTTTCACCCATTCTTTATAGCCCTTGCCGCACATTCCGAGGCTCGCCTCGTGGACCGTGCTGCCGATGCCGGTGATGGATTTCAGCAGGGTCGGGACGTGGCCGGTGACCACCACCGGGCCGAACACCCGGCCGGTCAGGCGGCCATCGAGGATTTCCTCGGCCATCGCCCCCTCGCACTGGATGCCCCAGCCCTTGGGGTCCTCCATGCCGTTGGAGGGATGGGTCAGGTAGTATCCGCGTTTGACGCCCCGGATGAGGTCGGATTCCGCATCCTGGCCCGCGCCGAAGAAGGTGTTGGTCATCCGCGTGTAGGGCTTGTGGTCGTAGGCCTCCCGACGGCCATTGGCGGTTTTGCCAACGGCCTGGCCCCGCGCGTTGAGCACCGTGTGGCTATGACGGTCGTTAAGGCCGTTGATCAGGATGCCGTCCTCGACGATCGCCGTGCGGGCGGCGAGGATGCCTTCGTCGTCGAAGAAATAGGACGCGGCCCAGCCGTTGGAGGGATCGTCGTACATCGATACCCCGGGGGCGGCGATGGGCTTCCCGAGGTGCTCGGCCCCCTGGGCCCGGTCCTTCAGGAACAGGTCCTGCTCGGTGCCGTGGCCAAAGGCCTCATGGGCCAGCAACCCGGCGAAATGGCCGTCGATGACGCACTCCTGCTCGCCCGGATCCGGAATGCGCCCGACCCCGAGCAAACGGGGACCATCGCGGACCACGGATTCCACGACCCGGGCCGGATCTTCCAGGCGCTCCCAGCCACCGATGCGCTCCAGGCCATGGTGCAACTGCACCTGACCAGCGGCCGAGGCAAAGGTGGCAACGGCCACCTGGCGGACCCGGTGGAGTTCCTGGCTCAGGCGGCGGGTGCGGTTGACGAAACTGATCTCGGCGTGGACATCCCCCAGCAGGGCCACGGCCTCGCGCAGGTTGGGGGCCACCGCCAGGGAGGCGCGCAGGGATTCGGCGGCGGCGACTTTTTCGGCCGCGGGCACCGTCCGGCTGTCCCGCGCCTGGGGGTGGGCGAAATGCTGTTCGAGGGGTTCCCCCGGGGCTGGGCCGGGCCGGGTGGGCTCCGCCCCCGCCGCCCGGGCCCGATCCGCCAAGGCCAGGGCACAGGCGCGCACCGCCTCCGGACAGGGATCATCGCTGCTGATTTCCAGGAACCGATCACCGGTCCAGGCCGTCATGGTGAAGCCCGCCTGGGGGTCGATGGGCGTCACCGTGGTACTGGCCCGATCGATGCGGACCGCCGTCCCGCTGTTTTTCCGGGCGTAGCCCGAGGCGTAGGGCGCGACGCGCTCCAACAGGGTGACGGCTTCAGCCAAGGCAGGGACGAGGGAGCGCATGCCCTGCAGTGTCCGGTGCCTCAATCCCGCCGCAACTTGCCGGTTGAGGTCCGTGGCAGATCCGGCACCAACCGCCAACGCCGGGGGCGTTTAAATCCCGCCAGGGGCGCCACGGCCGCCTGCCAATCGGCCTCGGTCACGCCGGGGGCCACCAGATCCGCCACCACCACCTGACCCCATTCCGGATCGGCCTCACCCCGAACCCGGACTTCCAGGATCGCTGGATGGCGGGCGAGAACCGCTTCGATTTCCGCCGGATAGACGTTTTCGCCGCCGGTGACGATCAGGTCGGAGCGGCGGCCGAGGACCGTCAGGCGGTCCTCGGCATCGAGTACCCCCGCGTCGCCCGTGGGGAACCAACCATCGGCCGTGAATGGCCGAATCAGCCCGCCCTCCTCGTCCTCATAGCCGTCAAAAAGGCTGGAACCCGCCAGTTCGATCCGTCCCTCACCATCTAGGCGCACCTGACACCCCACGGGGACGCCCGCCGTCAGGCCCGAGGGCCATGCCTCGCAGGTCGCCATGCTGGCATGTTCCGTCAGGCCGTAGGTCTGGGTCGGGGCGCAGCCGAGGGCGGTACAGGCCGCCGCCAACTCCGGGGCCAGGGGCCCGCCGCCGGTCAGGATCCTCCGCAGACCCGGGGGCCAGGGCTGGCCCCGGGCCACCAGCCGGTGGAGGTGCGTGGGTACGAGACTGACCCCCGTCACCCCGACGAAGGAGAGGTCGGGGCTGAAGCGGGACGCCAATCGAAGGCGGTACCCACTGCCGATCTGCCGCAGAACCGTCATCGCCCCGCCGATGTGATCGAGGGGCAGGCAGCCCAGCCAGGTATCCCCGTTCCCCAGGCCCAGGTGGGCGTTGGCCGCGTTCACGCTGGCATACAGGGCCCGACGGGACAGCCGGGCTGCCTTGGGCCGGCCCGTGGTGCCACTGGTGAAGAGGATCAGCCCCGGCAAAGCCAGGTCCGAATGACGGGGCGGCGGTGCCGCGACGGGCACCAGGTCCGGACACCCCAGGGCCCCAGGAATTCCCGCCAGGGGATGCCCGGGAGAGGATATGGCCACCCGGGCACGACTCCGGGCCCACAGGTCTGCGACTTCCTCTGGCGTGCAACGGCCCTGGATCAGGACCACGGCAATGCCCATCTCAAGGGCCGCCTGCAGAATTCCAGCCATCGCCGGGCTGGGGGCCGCCCCAAGGGCGATCCGGTCCCCCGGGGCCAGGCCCAGCCCGGTCAGCCAAGCGGCGGCAGCATGGGCCTCAGGCAAAAGCCAACGACCCTCGCCCCGGTCAGGGCAAGGGTCGCAGGTCCACACCTCGGGCAGGGATTCAGAGGATCGGGTCACGCCCGGTCAGCATCCGGTAGGCTTCGAGATATTTTTCCATCGTCCGGTTGACCACCGATTCCGGCAGTTCGACCCCGGGCCCGTTCTTATTGAAGCGGACGGCTTCGAGGTAATCCCGCAGGTACTGCTTATCAAAACTGTCCTGGGTCCGGCCGGGGTTCCAGGTGGCCTTGGGCCAGAAGCGGCTGGAATCCGGGGTCAGGACCTCGTCGGCCAGGATCAGGCGACCTTCCCGGTCGACGCCGAATTCGAACTTGGTGTCGGCGATGATGATGCCGCAGGACGCGGCATGGTCGCGGGCCTTCTCATAAAACCGGATCGAGGTGGCGATTACCGCCCCGGTGTGGGGCCCGAGGATACGACCGGCTTCCTCCGGAGAGATGTTGAGGTCGTGGGAACCGTCCTGGGCCTTGGTCGACGGGGTGAACAGGGTCTGGGGCAGGGCCGAGGCCTCCAGCAGGCCGGCCGGCAAGGGAATGCCGCACACCGTTCCCAGGGCCCGGTATTCCTTCAGGCCACTGCCCATCAGGTAGCCACGAACGATGGACTCGACCGGCAGAATCTTCAGGCGCTTGACCAGCATCACGCGGCCTTCAAGGACCTCGCGATGGGCTTGGACGCTGGCCGGCATCTGGCTGATGTCGGAGGTCACCAGGTGGTTGGGACAGACGTCCTTGAGCAGATCGAACCAGAACAGACTGAGCTGATTGAGAAGCTTGCCCTTGCCCGGGATACCGGTCTTCATCACCACATCGAAGGCGCTAATGCGATCGGTGGCGACAAACAACAGGTGCTCGTCATCGACCGCAAAGACTTCGCGGACCTTGCCCCGGGCGAGGAGTTTCAGGCCGGGGAGATCACAGGAGAGAAGGGCGTCGTTGTGGGGCATGGGAATATCCGATCAGCGGCCGAGGGCGGCTTTGAGGTCCTGCTCGAAGAGCCGGGCGCGGTAACGCTGGAGGGCGGCCCGGTAGTTCTCCACCATCTGGCCGCGCTTATCGTTTTCGATGGCCGGAGCGGGGGTGATTTCCCGGATTTGGACCAGGCGGACCTGGGGCACATCGCCCGCCGCCTCGGTGGTCTCGGCCACAATGACTTCGCCCGCCGCCAGGCTGACGGCCAACCGGGGTTCCCCGGCCGCTGCCCCGGGTTCCGAGGCGGGGGAACGGTACTCGGTCGTGGCCCGGATATTGGGCGAGGAGGCGACCGCCTTCCACGCCGCCTGGGCGGGATCCATCACCAGGGCCGCCAACCCGGCGGGGCCCTTGGCCTGGGCCGCCTGGCGAAGGGTTTCGGCCTTGGCCAGGAGATCCTTGTAGGCCCGCTGTCCCGCGACCACGCGAATGACGGTATCCTTGACCTGGGCCAGGTCCTGGAATCCCGCGTCCTCAATCTGATCGATACGGACGATGAACCAGGTTTTGGCATCCCCCGTAGCCTGCAGGGGATTGCTGATGAAACCCTTCTGCTTGGCGAAGAGGTTGGCGGGATCCTTCATGCGGCCCAGGGGGCCCAGGTCGATCTGGCCGCCCTCGGGCTGGGCGATGACCTGATTGGTAACGATCAGCTTGGCCTCGGTGGCCGCCGCCGCGAAGGCCGAAGCCTCGGCGTTTTCCAGCCCTTTGGCATCGACGATCTGATTGAAGGCATCAATGGCCACGCGGGCCTTCTGCTCGGCGCGTTCCCGGGCGATGGCGGCCTTGATGTCCGGAGTCACCTCGGCCAGGGACTTGTAGATGGCGGGCGTGGCGGCGTCCGTGGCGGGCTGCTTCCACATGTCCTTGGTCTGTTCGTAGCGGGCTGCGATTTCGCCATCGCCAACCGCTTCGGCGGCGATCAGGGCTGACAGGTCAACCTGAGCGACCGTGGCCGTGATCCGGGCCGGGCGGGTGAAGCGGGCCGAGCGCAGGCGGTCGTAGGTGGCCTGGATCTCGGGATCATCCCCAGGAACGGCCGGCAGCAGGTGCTCGGCCGTCAGCACCACTTCATCGGCAAGGATTTTCTGCTGGGTCAGCAGCTGGACATCCTCGGCCACCGCCTGGGGCACCGCCGGCATGACCATTTCCCGGGCGAAGAGGGCTTCAATGGCGCCGCGCTCCGCCAGGTACTTCCGGAGGGCCACGGGGGTCACTTCATCCTTGGCGCCCTTGCGCTCGGCCAACAGGTCGAAGTACGTCCGGCCCTTCTGGCTGGGCACCGGGGTGGCCAGGAATTCGCGCTCGATGGCGGCGAGGGCTTCGCCGGTCGGCGTCAGGCCCTGACGAGCCGCGTAACGGGCCATCTGAATCTGGCGGGACAGGTCCTCGTAGCTGCGCGTCTCGAACTGTTCACCAGTCCACGGCTGGCGACTCGGATTGAGGGCGTCCTGCAAGCGACGGGCCGTTTCCTGGCGGACCATCAACTCATTTTCACCGATGCCGTTGATTTCGCGCCCACTTTGGCTGAGCAGGGTCCAGGAGGAGCCAACGCCGAAAATCACGCCGACCAGCAGGATCATCGACCAGATGAACACCTGCTGACTGAGGGTGACGGTTTTCGCCACCGGTAAGGGCTCCGCCTTACCGACGACTTCCGCCGTCTTGATGTCGTCAACCTTCGAAATCGGCTTATCCGTCATGGCACATGATCCTGGAGGGGGACGAGAGCCTAGGATGACGGCCCCAGGTTCAACCGCGCCCTGCCGGTCGCGCCCAACACCCCGTCCTCAGCGGTTGAGATCCAGGGACCAGCGGGTGTTGCCGTGCTGACCGGCCGCTTGGACCTGCAGGCCCGGGGCCGACGGTGCCGGGGCGACCGCCGGGGTGCAAGCCCAGCGGTGGGGATCCCGCAACAAGATAGATGGCACCGGACGAACCTGCCCAAAGGCCACCCAGGCCGGGGGCTCTTCCAGACGGCGAGCTTGCCGACGGGCTTCCGCGGCCTGGTCCTCGGCACGTCGGCGCTCCGCCCGGGCCTCGGCCTCGGTGGCGGCGCGGGCTTCCTCCGCCAGGACCGCATCCCGTTCGGCCACCGGAGTCCAACGACCCCGGAACCACACGTCCCCCCGGGCCAACGCCGCCTCGGCCGGCCGCAACCAGCGGTCCTCATGACGGACCCACCCCAACAGGGCCCGGGCCTCCGCATGATCGGGATCTCGGGCCACCACCGCCTGGGCACAGGCCTTGGCCTGAGCCCCCTCGCCCTGGGCACGGTAGGCCGTTGCTAGGTCCCACCACGCGGTGGCCTCGCCCGCCTCACCAAGGGCGGCTTGGCGCGCATCGAGGGCCGCCAGAGCCGCCTGGCGCGGGGTGAGTCCACGGCGCTCGGACTGGACTTGGTCGGCCTGGAAACGCTGGACGGCGACCATCGTTCCGCTGCGAAAGCGGAGGACGACTTCCGTCGCCCCGGGCTCCGAGAGGAGGTCGCCCTCCAGCACACGGCCATCCCGAAGGGTAATTTCGTCCGCGAGCAAACCCGCGGCAACCAGGGGCAGTAGGGCACGGAGCATGAGGTGATCCTAACCAACTTTTTGAAAATCCCAGGTGGCGAAGACCTCTTCGCTTGTCAGGTGACCGGGGGACCCACCGTCTACCACACCATGACCACCACCCTCCGCTACCTCCCCCTCGCCTGCGCGGCTATCCTGGCCTGCACCACCCCCGTGGTGGCGGCCGAGACCCCCACCGTCGCCTCGGCCGCCGCCACCGCCCCGGCCCCGGCGATCAACATCGCCTTCGGGAAAAAGGCCCTCAAAATCGTCGATCCTTCGGTGACCGCTGCCCAGGCAGGCCTGGACACCCTAAAGGCCGGCGCGGGCTTCGGCATCGGCGGCGACAAGGCCAAGAAGAAGATCGAGAAGGCCCAGGGTCAGGTGGATACCGGCAAGGCCCTCCGCGCCGACCTGGCCCTGGTGGCCGATGGCAAGCCCCCCGCCAAGGACGGCGTGATCGCCAGCCTGACGGAATCCAATCCCAACAAACCCGGCATGATGGAAAAGCTGAAGGCCATTCCCGGCATCGACCAGGTGACCGGCATCCTCCTGACCCCCGGAGTTCCCGAGGCCCTCATGAGCATGGCTCCCATCGACAAGGTGCCCGGCGCCTCGGCTCTGGCGGGATTCCTCAGCAAGCCGTAATCGGGACGACTGCGGGACGGCCACCTTACCCGAGGCCAAAAGCAAATCCCCACCCTGGAATCAGGGTGGGGATTTGCTTTTCATCGAAACTTCGCAATGCAGGGGAAGGGAGCCCCCCCCTGGAGAAAAATCTCAGCGCACCCAGGAGCGGGAGGTGGCCGAATTGTTGGCCACGGTCACCGTGATGCCGTCCAGGTTCGAGTCATAGATGTTTTCATTCGTCCCGACGTTGCGATTGATGGCGATCGACCAAGCGCCCTGTACTGCAGTAAAGACCTTGGAGGCATTCGCCTGCGCAAAGGTGAGATCGCCACCCGTGACCGGGGACGACACCATGCTCAAGGTCTCATAGTGACCGTCCGCAAACGCAGCTATCGTCTTCTTCTTGTGGTTGGTCTCGCCTAGCGCGGTCGTTGAGGAGCCGGCGAAGGCAGGACGATCAGCCAGAACCACACGGGAAGACGATGCATTTGAAGGCACGCCCCAGTCGTAGGCGTAGGCAAGGGCGCTGGTCATCGATGTGGCATCAGCCCAGCTCGGCGCCTCCGTAGTGCCGCCACGGCTCAAAGCCTTTGCGGTTGCGGGAGGCTTCACCGCAGCATTGCTGGGGCAGGCAAAGGTCTTGGCCGGGAGTTCGCCGCCAAGTTGACTGGTGAGGAACTCAAAGGTTGCCATCGTAGCAAAATGCGCCTGCGCAGCTGTCGGAGCGGTATTTCCCGTGGTTTCCGACGCCGAATTCGCCAGGAAAGACGGCCAGAGACCATCATTATCGTTCGTGTAGGCCGACATCGCCAGGACGATTTGCTTCTGATTGTTGCCGCAGTTGGCCTGCTGGGCCTGGTTGCGCACCAGGTTGATAGCCGGGAGGAGCATGCCGGCGAGAATCGCGATGATCGAGATCACCACGAGCAGTTCGATCAGGGTGAAGCCCTGACGGTGGGTGGGAGTGGACATGGAAACCTCCGGGGCCTTGCGGCCGTTCGGGGTGGATGCGGATCAGCCCGGAAAGGAATGAATGGCTGGGCTGGACCCGTTCAGGATGGCCCCGTCGCCGGGAAGGCGAAGACCGTGACCAGGAATCCCCGCCCGGTGCATCAAACACCCAAGGATTGCCGCCCCAAGTTTGGCGCCACCATCTCTGCATGCGCATCGCCCTTGCCGGCCTCGGCCTTTTATCCCTCCTGTCCTTGAACGCCTGTGGCGATGCCCGGGCCGAAGCTGAGGCCCGTTCCGCCCAGGAACGGGCGGCCCATCAGCAGGCCGCCGGGGCTGCCAACCAGGCGTTCCAGGATCCCGCCGCGGGAGGTACGGGATCGCCTTCCCGGTGACGCACGGCTTGCCCGGTTGGGCCCGACACGATCCTCTCCCACATGCATCCTGCCATGAGCATCGATCCAGCACGCTGCGGAGGCGTTCCGGTATTCACCGGCACCCGGGTACCGGTCCGCCTGCTGTTCGAATATCTGGAGGACGGCCTCAGCCTCGCTGAATTCCTCGATCAGTTTCCGTCGGTCGCCCATGACCAGGCCGTTGCGGTCCTGGAATCCGCCGCAGGACAGATCCTCGCCGTCGCATGAAGATCCTCCTCGATGAATGCTGCCCCCGCCATCTGATCCGACTTCTACCTGATCACCATGTTTACACCGTGGCGAGCATGCGGTGGAATGGCCTGACCAATGGCGATCTCATTGCCCATGCCGATCCCCACTTCGATGTGTTCATCACGCTCGATACAAATCTGCGCTATCAGCAGGACCTGACGAGGATCCGCATGGCGATCCTGCTTTTGGTGGTTCCCAACAACCGTCTTTCCACCGTCCTCGAACATGCCCGACGCTTGGCTCCCCTGCTCGGGGAGGAACTCGCCGGGCGGTTCCTTGAAGTCTAATACGCCATGAGCCACGTTCCGCCCGCCTCCTTCCTCAATTTCCTGGGCGGCATCGGCGCCCAGGGCCTGATCCATCTGGGAGCTTTGCCCCATCCGGTGACCGGCGAACGGGCCGTCGACCGGGAACTGGCCCGCTACACCGTGGACCTCCTGGGCATCCTGGAAGAAAAGTCCCGGGGCAACCGCACGCCGGAGGAGGACACCTACCTGGTCGGCATGGTCGACGATCTGCGGGCGAAGTTGGCGAAACTGGGATGACCTGAGGGCAGGACGGGGGCCGCCGAAGTCTGCCCGTTACCCCCACACGGTTTCGTCGGCAAAGATGGCTCCGGCGGCGACGGCCGCTGGGCGACCATTACCGGCGATTCCGCAGCCGCCGAAGGGTTGGTCGCTGCGGGCACCGCTGGTGCTGCGATTCCACCCCAGGCATCCGTAGGGAAGTTGGGGCGCGAGGGCGGCGAAACGGGCTGGATCCCGGGTCCAGATGGCCCCGGAAAGTCGGGCCGGATTGAGGGCCATGCGGGCCACGGCGACCGCCTGGTCGTCATAGGGAATTAAAGCTAACAACGGTCCGAAATGCTCCTGAGCCAGGACCTCCGACCCCTCTGTCACCACCAACACTGGTTCGGCGGCCGCCCGGCCCCGGGTTTGGACCTGGGCCAGGGACGCCAGCCCACGGATGAACCGGTCCCGTTGATCGCCATCAATGAGAGGCCCCATGGCGGCCTCTGGGGTATCCCCCGTCATCCACAGCTGCCGGAGAACGGATAACCGGTCCTGCAGCCCTTTCACCTGCGCGCGGGGGACATGGACGATACGTGTGGCGTTACAACGCTGCCCCGCCATCCGCCAGGCCCCTTCAGCCAACACCGGCGCCGCCGCCTCCAGGTCCGCATCCTCAGCCATCAGCACGTGGCCGATGCCCCCGAGCTCCAGGGCCAGAACTACCTCCGGTCGCCCGGCCAAGGCCCGGGACAGGGCCAGGCCCATCGGGCGACTGCCCACCGCCGCCACGGTCGCCACCCGCGGATCCGCCACCAGGGCGGCTGCGGTAGCCGGCCCGCCGAGCACCACCCGACAGCGATCCTCCAGACCCGCCTCGCGGATCCGTTCGCGGTACCACGCCCCCAGGGCCGGGGTGCGCTCGCTCGGCTTGGCGACCACCGGGTTGCCCATGGCCAGGGCGGGAACCACCAGGCCATGCAAAAGGTGCAGGGGAAAATTGAAGGGCCCGAGGACCACCGCCAAGCCCCGGGGACGCCAACACAGGCCATCGACCGGTTCCGGAGGATACCGACGCCAGCCCTCGGCCAGGGTGACCTGGATTTTCTTCGGCAAGAGGTCAGCTTCCGCCTCCGCGTCCCGGCGGACCTTGCCGGCCTCGCGGATGAGGAGGTCCACCGCCTCGGCGCGCCGGGCGGTCAGGACCGCCGCCAAGCGCTCCAGGGCCGACCGACGCTCGGGCACCGGCCACCAGGGGGCGCCCGCCACCGCGTCTACAGCCGGGAGGGGATCCTCCTCGGCCCCAGACCAGGTGACGTGGCCGTCCCAAGGACTGGTGCGGGTCCAGATCACGCCAGGCGCCGATGGAACAGGTCGAGGGCCAGCTCCAGGGCCAGGCGGGCTAACTGGGGATTGTAGCGGTTCCCCTCATCCCGCAGGAAGGCGTGGGCGGCATTGAACTCGTGCCAGGTGAACGGGATGCCCGCATCATCGAGGACACCGTGGATGGCTTCCCGGCCTTCCCGGGGGATGTGGGGATCCTGGCGACCAAACACCATCAGCACCTCCCCCTGGATCTGCTTGGCCCGCTCCAGGCTGTCGTCCGGCCCGCCAGAGCCGAGGCTGCGTTTGTGCAGATCCGTGGGATAGAAGCAGGCCGCCGCCCGGATCCGGGGTTGGGTGACGGCGGCCCGGAAGGCCAGGTGGCCCCCGAGACACATGCCCATGGCCCCCACCTGGCCGGTGCAGGCGGAAAAGGTGGAGAGAAAATCGACCACCGCCGCCGCATCACCATCGTAGGCGGCCATGGACTTGGCGGTTTTGTGGGCATTGCCCCGGGCGGAATCCTCAGGGGTGTAGGTCAGGACCGTGCCGGCGGGCTCCAGTTCATGGTAGACCTCGGGGGCGGCGACCACGTAGCCCTGGCCCGCGAGCCACGCACAGGTCCGGCGGATAGGGCCCGTTAACTGAAAAATCTCACTATAAAGCAGGACTCCGGGGAAGCGGCCCTCTCCTGCCGGACGGAAGAGGTGGGTCCGCATGGGACCCGTCGGGGTGTCGAGGGTGACGGTGTCGTTGTCGAGAATGACCATGTGCTGAGGATTCCACCGGATCCCATCCGTTGCAAGCCGAGCCGTCGCCGCCACGGTTCGGCCCCATGTCCGACGACCTCAGCCGCCGCGCCTTTGTCCTCGTCGCCACCGCCCTCGCCCTCAGCGCCTGCGGCCGCAAGCCGGAAGCCCCGCCAGAGCGTCTGAGCAACCGGACCCTGCGCCCGGATCCCCGACCGGTGGAACCCAGCCTGCCCGTCAAACCGGAACCCACGGTGGTCGGCGGCAAGGGCTATGAATTGGTCCGCCGTAGCGCCTGGACCGACGCCCCCGTCAAGTCCAACAACGTGGCCATGGGGACGGTCACCCGCATCACCGTCCACCATACCGGCGAACACGAGGGACTGATCGGCCTGCCGGACATCGAAGTCGTGTCGCGAATCGAAAAATACCACCGCAATGAGAAGAAATGGGCCGCCATCGGCTACCACTTCCTGGTCGGCAAAGATGGTCGGATCTACGAAGGCCGCCCGGTCAAATACCAGGGCGCCCACACCAGCACGGCCAATGAGAACAATATCGGCATTTCGGTGATTGGCGACTTCATGCACCAGCTGCCGAATGCCAAACAACTGGTCGCCCTGCGCGCCTTCCTTGATGACCAGCGTCGACGTTACGGGGTCAGCAAGGCGCGCATCTACGGCCACCGGGATCTGCATGCCAGCCTGTGCCCGGGGAATGCCCTCTACGCTTGGCTGAAGAACTACCGGGCCTGATTTAGGTCGACGGCGCGCGGTAAAGGTCCGGCTTCGCCCCGCGACGCCACGCCCACCACAAGACCACCAACCCAACAACCAACACCGGCAGACTGAGCAACTGGCCCTTATTCATCCACCCCCAGAGGGGTGGGTGACCGACGTCCGGCTCACGCCAGATTTCGGTCACAAAACGGCCCACGGCATACAGGGCCAGCAAGGCCCCCGTGGTCACCCCCGGGCGACGATGCCGGGCATGGATCGGCAGGATCACCGCCAGGAGGATCACGCCCTCGGCCAGCATTTCATAGAGCTGACTGGGATGCCGGGGAACGCGCAGGCCGTCTACCAAGGGTGCATCGGGAAAAATCACCGCCCAGGGCACCGTACCCGGCTTTCCCCACAGTTCGCCATTGATGAAATTGGCCGCCCGCCCAAGGGCGATGCCCATGGGGGCCGTGGCCGCCACCAGATCCGTCAACACGGCCCACGACACGGATGTCCTCCGGGCATGCCACCATGCCCCGGCGGCCAGGCCGATGATGCCGCCATGGCTGGCCATGCCGCCTTCCCACAATTTGATGAGGTACAGGGGATCGGCCATCAGGTGGTCGCGGCCGTAAATCAGGCAATAGCCGAGACGACCACCGATGATCATGCCCAGTCCACCCGCCAGGACGAAATCACCCACTTGGTTGGGGGCCAGGGGGCAACGGCCGGCCTTGGCCCAACGCACCACCATCCACCAGCCCCAGGCCAGGCCTGCCAAGTAGGCGAGGCCGTACCAACGGATCGCCAGGGGGCCCACCAGGTGGAGGGCCACCGGGTCCAAATTATGGGTCCAGAAGTCCGCCACGGTCAGCCGTTCTTGGCATCCCGGCCGAACAACCGCGAGGCGTTACGCCAGAAGGACGTTCGACGACGAACGATCATTCCCGCCTGGTCCTTCTCTACGTCTTCCAGGATATCGAGGATGTCATCATAATCGTCGATGCGGTCCTCAGGACGCCGGGCCAGCATCCGCATCAGCAGATCCGACAACCGCCGATCCATCTCGAGGTTGATCAGGTGCGGGGCCACGGGGTCCTCCCGCAAGCGCTTGCACATCAACTGGATCGGATCCTCGTCGACAAACGGCGGATGGCCGAGCAGGACATGGTAGAAGGTGGCACCAAGGGCATAGATGTCGCTGCGTTGATCGACGGCGGCGTGACCGCTCTCTACCTGTTCCGGGGCTATGTAGGAGGGCGTGCCGCCCACCACATCAGCGCCGAACAGATCCTTGCCGTGGGCGGTCTTGGCCAGCCCGAGATCGGCCAACTTGGCAATCTCGCCACCGGCCAGGAGGATGTTGTCGGGCTTGAGATCGCAGTGCACCAGTTCGAGGGTATCCCAGGCGTAGGACAGGGCCTCGGTGATCTGACGGAACCACGGCAGGGCCCGGGCCACGGGCACGGGGCCATCTCGAAGGAGGGACGACAAGCCAGGCCCGTCGATAAGCTCCACGATCAGATGGGGATGCTCAGACGAGTCATCAAAGTCGAACACCCGAACGATGTTGGGGTGGCTCAAGCGGGCCAGCAGGCGGGCTTCATTGACGGTCATCCGCCGGGCAGGGCTTTGCTCACCCTCCTGCATCAGCACCTTGACCACCACGGGCAGGTCGAGGGCCTCGTGATGGGCTCGGTAGACGATGGAACTGGCACCGCGACCGATCTCTTCGCCCAGCAGGCACCGCCCTAAATGAGAGCCCGACTCGGGGGGCGCGAAGGACACAAAACGTCGGGTCCGTTCCTCCTGTTCCTTGGCGTCCTTGGCCTCTTTGGGAGACCCATCGAAGGCAGCAAAGGGACTTTCGGCTTGAGCCTTGCGCAGGGACTGCTCCCGCTCGAATTCGGCCAAAACCCTGCCGACGCTCTCCAGCAGAAACGCGGTGTCATGGGGAATATTGCGAGGAACGCCCGAGGGCAGGTCCGCCAAGCGGAAGTCACCGACCCCGGCTATGATCGCCCGGGTGAGGGCCGCAGGGCCCACCTGATCGCCATAAAAAGCCGCGCGAATCGAGCCCTTGCGGAAATGCACCTGGATCGGGAGGACTCCGGCAACATGGACGGCGCCGGTGGCCTGGCTCCGATGCAGCAAGTGCAGGAGGTCGAGGAGGGCTCGCTCCGGGAGGCAACCGGAGAGGGCACCCCCCAAACGCATCGATGATTCGGAAGCGGGCGTTTCCATCAGCGGCCAGATTTACCAATGAGCGACGAATGCCAGCGTTTTTCCCGAGGCCACCGGCCCACGGATCAGGTCCGGAGGGATATCAGATTACGGACGCCCTCCGGCAAGGACGTCATGGTCGCGTATTCCTCGGGAATGGCCTGCCAGGCTTCACGAAGGGTCGAAACAATCGGCAGAAGCTCGGCAATCTTGGCCGCATCCTTCTTGAGGTTGGCTTCGGTAATGGCCCAAATGAGGAACCCGTATAGCTCTTTCAGTTGATCGGCGATTTCGCCGCCCCGCTCGAAGTTCAGGGTCACCAGCAATTCATTAAAAATGTCCTTGGCCCGCAGGCAGGACCGATGAGCCATCTCAATCTGGCGGTTCTGCATGGCCGTCTGGGCCTGGATCAGGAACCGTTCGGCCCCGAGGTACAGACGGATGATCAGGTCGCGCTGGGAGACGGTCTGGAGCTCGGCATTGCGATAGGCTTGGTAGGCATTTGCGGCACCCATGATCGTGGCTCCCTCGAAGGTTTCGTCAGTGATAACAGCATCGGCTGCGGCGCGTGCGGCTTGAGCCTTAACCGCTGCCCTTGGCCATGTTCTCGTAGCCCTTGATCTGACCCGTGATCATGTTGCCCAGGCTGTTGGACTGGTTGATCAGCCGTTCCATGGTCTGGAACTGGCGGGTATAGCGGGCGCGACGTTGTTCGATCCGGGCATCTGCCTTGGTGATCGACTCGGAGATCTTGTCGATGGAGGCCTGAAGCCCCTGCTCCTTGGCGGTGAAAGCGCCGGTCTTGTTATCCGTCAGGCCCTTGAGGCGCTCGCTGGTCAACTGGATGAGGCCCTTGCTGACCGTCATCGTCGCCCCCGAGAGGATCGCCGCCGCGGTGACGCTCAGGGCCAAGCCTTCCGAGGGCGTACCTTCGGTTCCGCGCAGGACCTGGCCGGACCCGGCCACGAAGGTGCCATTGATCCGCCCCTGGACATCGGCCCCGTAGAGTTTGGTGGTATCCAACAGCAAGGCGGTATTGGCGGTCGAGGCCCCATCGACCTGGATGCTAGAACCGGACCCATAGGTCAGGGTATTGAGGGTGATCCGACCGGCATCAAGACCAACCTTGATGCGGTCGGCGTTGTTGGCGATCTTCTGGTTGAGCACCGCCTGCAGATGGTCGGCCAATTCTTGCTGGGTGTAGGCCTTGGCCGTCAAGGCCATGGTGTATTCCCGGCCATTGACCGTGACCTTGAGATCCTTGTTGGTGCCGTCGATGATTGTCGAGGGGGCCACGGTCCCGGTGCCCATGACCTTGGCCTGGCTGGCAACCTGGGTGATGTCGATGGTAAAGGGATTCGTCGGGACGGTCTTGTCCGACATCGACGCAAAGCGGATGCCGGGGTCGGTGCTGACGCCACTGTTGGTAAAGATGCGCGACACCCCCGTCAGGTTCGAACTCAACTTGTCATCGAGAATCGACTCATCGAGGGTCAGTTTCCCGGTCGCCCGATCGATGCTGACGCCCACGCTGCCAAGGGTCGCCAGATCAATCGGCAACCCCTTGACCGGGGACATCAGGGTCGAGGTCACCGACTGGAAACGGCTGCGGATGTCGCCTTCGCTGAACAGAACGCCGGCCTTTTTGCTGGTCGGGTCGTAACTGGCGTTGTCCCGGATGTACTGGACCGCGCCATTATAGGTCTCGATGAAGGTCTTGATGGCGGTCTTGGCTTCGCCAGCGTTGGACCCAACGGTGATGTTGACCCCCGAGACGCCATCCTTCTTGGCCGTCAAGGTGATGCCCGGCATGATGTCTTTAAAGACGTTGGTCGACTGGGTGACGGCCACCGCCGACAGGCCGGTACCGATGGTCACCTTGGCGTCCTCGGCCGCCTGGGTGGTGGTAAAGGCCCCGACGGCGGTCTCGAGATCCGTTCCAGCGCCGAGCGTGGCGGTGATTTCGCTGGATTTTCCAGTGACATTGCTGGTCAGGACCAGGCGGTAGGGCGTGGCGCTGCCACTGCCGCTATTGACCACCGTGGCCGAAATTCCGAGGCCGGCGCCATTCACCGACGCCGCGATGTTGTCGAGGCTGCTGCTGCCAGCGGCGAAGTTCAAGGTCGTACTGACGCCCCCACCGACCTGGAGCGTCAGGGAACCGGCGCCAAGGTTACGCGTATTGGAATCCACCCCGGCAATCGCCGACTGATGCGAGCGGGCCACGGTCACCACATCAAAGGTGTAGGTGCCCGGGGTCGCCGAAGAGGTCGCCGTGGCGGTCAATGCCCCATCATTGGAGGAGGCCGCCGTCCGAGCGCTGAACAGGCTCGGACGGTTGAGGGCTGCCGAATCCAACTGCAACGACAGCAGACGCGCATTGAAGGCCCGGACGCCATCGACCTTGGCCTGGATATCGCCCTTCCGCCGCTCCAGCAACGCCGTGGAGGCGCGATCAGCATTCACCATGGCGGTGATGATGTCGTTCCACTTGATACCGGAGCCAAGTCCGTCAACGGAGGTCGTAGGCATGATGGGGCCTTGCGGAGTTACACTTTTTGGTCGATCAGGGTTCCCACCAGCGCGTTGATCCGTTGGCGGAGGTCGAGGACCTCCTGACTGGGGATCTGACGGATGGTTTCACCCTGGGCACCGGTGATCTTGAAGAGGAGGGTTTCCCCCGAGTCATCGACATCGAAGGACAGCTGGTGGCCACTCGCGGCTTCGATGACCTGGCGGACCTGCTCGGCGGCGGCTCGCAGATCCTCGGCCTTGGGGGGGGTGGAGGGTGGTGGAGCCGATACCGCCTCCCGGGCCAAGGCCGCCTGGCGCTGGGCCTGGTGGTCTTCGGCGTGGGCTTGGGGGCGGACGGCATCCGCCATGGGGATGGCAAGTTTGGCGTCGATGCGGCTCATGGCAGTGGTCCTTTATGGCAGATGAGAAGGGCTCCTGGCAGTATCGGCCGGAAAGGCGGACACTTGAGGAGGAGATCTCCCGTAGGGCCGATAAGCGTTGCATCGGTTGCATAAAGCCTGCCCCGGAAGGTAACGCACGAACCGTGCCGACTCCCAGACCGGAACATCCCATACTGGGACTCAAGTTTCCACCCCTGGGGCCGATACTGCAAAAGTCCGGAGGATCACGCCGATCCCCCAGACACCAGGCAGCAAGGACGCTGCCTTCAACGGCTCTCCCACGGAGGAATCATGGGCCTACGCGTTAACAACAACACCGCTTCCCTCAACGGCATCCGCAATCTGCAAAAGAACGATGCGGCGGTCTCCAAGTCCCTCGAACGCCTCTCCAGCGGCCTGAAGATCAACCGCGCCGCTGACAACAGCGCCGGCCTGATCATCAGCCAACAGATGCGAGCGCAGCTCAAGGGCATCAGCACCGCGGTCGACAACAGCCAGACGGCCGTGTCGATGATCCAGACGGCGGAAGGTGCCCTCGACGAGGTCAACACCCTCCTCAATAAGGCCCGTGGCCTGGCCCTGCACGCCGCCAATGAAGGCGCCAACGACAACAACCAGTTGGTCGCCGACCAGTCCGAGCTGGATAACATCCTGACTTCGGTCGATCGTATCGCGAACAGCACCCAGTTCGGCACCAAGAAGCTGCTCGACGGCACCATGTCGTCCTTCCGCTCCAACAATGCCCTGGTGGGTTCGACCCAGACCGGCAACCACTACGCCGAGGGCCTCAAGGATGGCTCCATCACCCGCGGCTACCACAGCCTGCTGATCACCGATGCCGGTTCGGCTGGCAATCTGTTCCTGTCGGGCGGCACCACGGATATCATGACCGGTGCGACCCTCGATGCCATGTCCGGTACCGAGCAGTTCCAGAAGAGCTTCACGGTGGCCGTGAACGGCAACCAGATCTCCGTCGCCAGCGGCACCACCAAGGCCGACTTCGTCAATCAGCTGAATACCCTGGGCAAGAGCATGGGCTTCACCGCCATGGTCGTCACCCAGACGGCCTCGGCTGCCTACTACACCGGCGTCGGCGGCTACAGCGCCGGCAATGTGACCACTGGCGGCATCGTCCTGATGTCCAAGAACGTCGGCACCTCCTCCACGCTTTCGATGAACTTCGTCAGCGGGGCCACCGGGGCCACCAGCCTGGATGGCACCTTCCAGGCCGGCACGGACATCGCCGCCACGTTGCTGATGTACAGCGGCACGGTTGGCGGCACCGCCACCACCGGCTCCACCGCCGTGGCCCTCGCCCAGTCGGGCAACAGCCAGACCCTGGTCAGCACCACCGCTGGCCAAGGCTACCGTATCAACCTCAACAACCTGGCCGGTATCGGCAGCGGTGTGACCACCATCACCGGTGCCAATAGCGCGTCGGGCCTGCTGCTGCAGGGCGCCATCGATGGCATGACCAGCGGTGCGACCTTCCAGATTGGTGCCAACGCCGGGCAGACCGCCTCGGTTGCTCTCGAAAGCGCCAAGACCCTGGATATCGGCAATGGGGTTTCCAGCTCCTACAAGAGCCTGGGCCAGCTGGGCGGCTCTTTGACCAGCGGCAATGCCACCGAGGCCATCAAGGTCATCGACAAGGCCATCGACGACGTGACCAATATGCGCGGTCGTCTGGGTGCTTTCCAGGCCAATACCCTGGAAACCAACATCAGCAGCCTCAAGATTGCTGGTGAGAATCTGACCGCCGCAGAATCCAGCATCCGCGACGTGGACTTCGCCGAGGAATCGGCCCAGTTCACCAAGAATAACATCCTGGTGCAGTCGGCCACGGCGATGCTCGCCCAGGCCAACCAGTTGCCGAACAACGTCCTGAAGCTGATCGGCTGATCGATCCGCAACCGACGACGGATGCAAGCACCCCCGGGAGGAATCCCGGGGGTGCTTGTGTTTTTAGGACTCGGCCGAGGCAGGGCTGGTGAAAAGGCATTTTTTGAGAGAACAGGAGGAAGTTGAGGGAGTTGAGGAGCAGTTGAGGCGTTTCGGTAGGCTCCCTTATGAGCCGCCATCATCAGGTTGACCTCCTCGTGCGTCGCCCCTGGGACCGCGTGCCGCTGGCGCGCATGCGGAAATCCAGGGTTTCGAGCGCGCCAGCGGCGCGCGGTCCCGGGACGCCATATCCACCTCTTAACAAAAACTCCGCAAGAGAATTGAGGATCGATGCGCCATCGATCACCTCGTTAGGCCGAT
The DNA here is from genome assembly GCA_903902515.1 of uncultured Planctomycetota bacterium. Taxonomy (GTDB): domain Bacteria; phylum Planctomycetota; class UBA11346; order UBA11346; family UBA11346; genus CAIUVD01. Next base: position 19,199 of record CAIUVD010000025.1, read on the forward strand.
GGTCTTGGCGGTCTTCCTTCGCCTTTCCCGGGTCCGGGTCAGGTGTCCGCGGGGTCGAGATGACGGGGCAACGACACCAAGTGGAAGACCTCCGCGACCCAGGCCTCGATTGACCGCGTCATCGTAAGTGTTTATAGCGCTGGTGCTTTTGACGTTGTCGAAAACGTCTTGAGAAAAAGTCCTCAAGCCGTGCGCCGGTATTTCCGATAGTGCTTTCGTCGAGCGAGGTGCTCGGCCCCGACCGAAGCCCCCGACACCCACCTCTCTAAAACCACGATTCCTTGGAGGAACCATGAGCCTGCGCGTCAACAACAACACCGCCTCCCTGAACGGGATCCGCAACCTCCAAAAGAACGATGCGGCCGTTACCAAATCGTTGGAGCGCCTCTCCAGCGGTCTGAAGATCAACCGCGCCGCAGACAACAGCGCCGGCCTGATCATCAGCGAGCAGATGCGGGCCCAGCTGAAGGGCTTGCAAACGGCGGTCATGAACAGTGAAGCCGCCGTATCCATGATTCAAACGGCGGAAGGTGCCCTCGACGAGGTGAACACCCTCCTCAACAAGGCCCGTGGCCTGGCCCTGCACGCCGCCAATGAAGGCGCCAACGACAACAACCAGCTAGTCGCCGACCAGACCGAACTCGACAACATCCTGTCCTCGGTGGATCGCATCGCTGGCAGCACCCAGTTCGGCACCAAGAAGTTGCTCGACGGCACCATGTCGTCCTTCCGCTCCAACCACGCCCTGGTCGGTTCGGCTCAGACGGGCAACCACTACTCCGAGGGCCTGAAGGACGGCTCGATCACCCGCGGCTACCACAGCCTGCTCGTCACCCACGCCGGGTCGGCCAGCAACCTGTTCGTCGCCGGTGGCACCGCCGACATCATGACCGGTGGCACCCTGGATGCGATGTCCGGCACCGAGCAGTTCCAGAAAAGCTTCACCGTGGCCGTGAACGGCAGCCAGATCTCGGTGGCCAGCGGCACGACCAAGGCCGACTTCGTCAATCAGCTCAATACCGTCGGCAAAACCATGGGTTTTGCGGCCATCGTCGTCACCCAGACGGCGGCGGCGGACTTCTACACTGGTGTCGGCGGCTATAGCGCCGGCAATGTGACCACCGGCGGTATCGTCCTGATGGCCAAGGACATTGGTGCGGGCGTCACGCTCTCGCTGAACTTCGTCAGTGGCGCCACCGGTGCCACCAGCCTGGACGGCACCCTGACCGCCGGCACCGACATCGCCGCCCAGCTCTTAGTCTACAGCGGTGCGGTCGGCGGCACGGCCACCACCGGCAATACCGCCGTGGCCCTCGCCCAGTCCGGCAACAGCCAGACCCTGGTCAGCACCGTCGCTGGCCAAGGCTATCGCATCAACCTCAACGGTCTGGTCGGCGTCGGTTCTGGTGTGACCACCATCACCGGTGCCAACAGTGCCTCGGGTCTCTTGCTGTTCGGGGCCATCGATGGCATGACCAGCGGTGCGACCTTCCAAATCGGAGCCAACGCTGGACAGACCGCCTCCGTGTCCCTGGCCAGCGCCAAGTCCCTGGACCTGGGCATGGGCGTGTCCGCTACCTATAAGAGCCTGGGACAGCTCAACGGCTCCCTGACCAGCGGCAACGCTACGGAAGCCCTGAAGGTCATCGACAAGGCCATCGACGATGTGACCGTGATGCGCGGTAAGCTCGGTGCCTTCCAGGCCAATACCCTGGAAACCAACATCAGCAGCCTGAAGATTGCGAGTGAAAACCTGACGGCCGCCGAGTCGAGCATCCGCGACGTGGACTTCGCTGAGGAATCGGCCCAGTTCACCAAGAACAACATCCTGGTCCAGTCGGCCACGGCGATGCTCGCCCAGGCCAACCAGCTGCCGAACAACGTCCTCAAGCTGCTCGGCTGATCTCAAAGATCCGCGCCCTTGATCACTAGCACCCCGGGGGGTTCCCCCGGGGTGCTGGCGTTTGATCCCGCCAGGCCGATTCCCTCGACCACGCGAACACCGCACGTCGTTCACATTCACCACAGCATCGAAGGCCCCAGGGCTGGCGGGGCCACCCGGGCACCACCATAGACGGTGGTTGATAAGCGAAGGAAGCCCATTTGCGACTTTGGCACGGGGGATGCGTATGTCTTCACGTCCGGTGCCTTAAGCACTGAGAGGTCCCAGAGAGGAAACCGCCATGAGCCTCCGCATCAACCACAACCTTGCCGCCATCAACGGCCACCGTCAGATGGTCCGCAATGATGCGGCCGTCTCCAAATCCTTGGAGCGTCTGTCGAGCGGCCTGCGTATCAACCGCGCCGCCGATGACGCTGCCGGACTGATCATCAGCGAGCAAATGCGCTCGCAGATTGCCGGTACCGACCAGGCCATCCGAAACAGCGAAACAGCGGTCAGCTTCATGCAGACCGCTGAAGCCGCCCTCGACGAGGTCAGCACCCTGCTGACCAAGGCGCGCGGCCTCGCCCTGCACGCAGCTAACGAAGGCGCCAACGATCAAAATCAGCTGCAGGCCGATCAGACGGAACTCGACAATATCGTCGACTCCATCGACCGTATCGCGCAGCAGACCCAGTTCGGCACCAAGAAGCTGCTCGACGGCACCCTGTCGTCCTTCCGCTCCAACAGCCCGCTGGTTGGTACCACCCAAACTGGCGGCCACTACGCCGCCGGCATCGCCAGCGGCACGGTGACCCGGGGCTACCATAGCATCCTGATCAACACCGAGGCAACCCAGGGCAACCTGTTCCTGACGGGCGGCTCGGCAGACTTCGTACCGGTCACCACCGGGCTGCGGACCATCGATGAAATGATCGGCACCGATACCTTCCAAAAGGGGTTCACGGTTTCGGTCAACGGCCTGCAAATCGCCATCACCAGTGGCCAGACCAAGAACGATCTGGTGTCCGCCCTGAATAGCGCCGGCAAGAGCTTAGGATTCACCAGCGTGGTAGTCACGGCCGCCGCCGCCGGTGCCGCCTACTCCGGGGCCGGAGGCAACTCCAACAGCGGCCTGGGGGCCATCGCCCTTCTCAACCAGTCCTACGGATCCTCCGCCTCCATCACCTTCAGTTTCGTGGCGGGTGCCTCGGGCGCGGTGGATATCGGCAGCACCTACACGGCTGGCACCGACATGGACGGCTTCCTGCTGCTTAACAGCGGCGCCGTCGGGTCGGTGGCCACCACCGGCAACCAGGCCATCGCCCTGACCCAATCGGGGAACTCCCTGACCCTGGTCAGTTCGGCAACCACCGGCTACCGCATCTCCCTGACCTCGGCCCTGTCGATCACCGGCGGTGCCAACCAAAGCGGTCTCTATCTGGGCGTGATCGATGGCATGAGCACCGGTGCGACCTTCCAGGTCGGTGCCAATGTGGGCCAGCGGAAATCGGTGACCATCGACAGTGCCAAGAGTTCGGATCTCGGCCAAGGTGCCTCGGCGGTCTTCAAGAGCTTCTCCCAGCTCAAGGGCAACGGCCTGATGATCGGCCAAGCGGACGAGGTCCTCAAGGTCATCGACCGCTCGGTGGATACCATCACGGTGATGCGCGGACGGATCGGTGCCTTCCAGAGCAATACGCTGGAGACCAACATCAATAGCCTGCGGGTTGCCGGCGAGAACCTGACCGCCGCCGAATCGACCATCCGCGATGCCGACTTCGCCTACGAATCGGCCCAGTTCACGAAGAACAACATCCTGGTGCAGTCGGCCACGGCGATGCTCGCCCAGGCCAACCAGTTGCCCCAGAATGTGCTGAAACTCCTCAACGGGTAATCACCCCCGATCGCGGAGGCCACGGGGCCCGGGGTGTTTCACCTCGGGCCCCGTGGCATTCCCGGGCTGGACGCAGGACCGCCGACCTCCACCGTGAAACCACTTCCATGACCAGCATCTATTCCCGCCAGCGGTCCGAACTCATCGCCCTCTCCCCGACCTACGAGGAACTCCTGCCGGAAGCTCCGCCGTCGGCGGCCCCCGTGGCCGCCCTCGACCTGGCCCGGGCTCGACAGGTCCTGCAGGAGGCCGCCAACACCCATGCCTCGCTAACCATCGTCATCGGCTGGGGGGATGGCTCCCTCCTGCGCTGGATGGCGGCCGATCCCCTGCTGAAACAGCGGGAGATCATTATCGCGCTGCTTCCAGGCGAACACGAGGCCTTCGCCGCCTCCTTCACCACCGAGCCCGCCCTCCTGCCGGTGCTTCAGCAGTTGAAGCCGGTGATGCTGCCGATTGCCAATGAGGCCGGGGCCCAGCAGCTGTGCGATGAACATTTCCGCAGCCACGAATCCTTGCCGCGCCTGGCGGGCTGCGACATCATCGACCGCCACCCCCTGACGGCCGCCGCCGATGACGCCCGGCGGCGAATCGCGCCCCTCATCACCAAGGCCCTGTCCGACCGGCCCCAGATGTACGGCAACGACATCATGGACAGCTTCACCGGCATCCTGAACGCGGCCGCCAATGCCAAGGCGATCCTCCCGGCCCCCTCCCTCGGCGAATGCTGGGGCATGTTCGGGGATACGCCGGTGATCTCGATCGCTGGCGGTCCCAGCCTCGGCCGCCACATCGACCGCCTGCGGGAACTTCAGGACCGCTGCATCCTGGTGGCCTGCGATTCCGTAATGCCGGGCCTGATCAAGGCCGGCATCCAGCCCCACTTCTGCACGCCCATCGAACGCCTGCCGGCGACCGTCGATCTGGTCCAGATCGCCCGGGGCACCCGCACCATTTTCGCCGGAAGTTGCGTGGTTCCGTCCGGGGCCATCGACGCCTTCGAAGGCCGGACCATCGGCGTCGCCGGTGGCGACCAGCTCTACGTGTGGCTGGACCACGGAAAAGACCGCCGGGTCAACACCGGATCCTCCACCGGTGTCTTCTCGTTCATGGTCGGCTCAGCCCTGACCTCCGGCCCCGTCTACCTGGTGGGCCACGACCTGGCCCGCAACCGGGAAGCCAGCCACTGGGAAGGTGCCAACTACTCCAGCGGCCTGTGGGCCGAGGCCAAGGCCAAGGTCCAGTCCAGCGCCCGGGTCAACACCGGATACGAGGATCGGCTGGTGCCCGGCAACGATGGTCAGCCCCTGCCGTCGATCATCTGGTGGGACCGGTTCCGCAACGAGATTGCCAGCGGCGTCCGGGAGTTGTCCCAGATCGGTCGCACCGTCTATAACGTCAATGCCCATGACCGCGTTGCGGCCTTGATCGAGGGCACCCAGGCGGCCCCCCTGCCGGATCCCGCCTCTTTGCCCGAACGGGGCCCGGTGGTCCTTCCGCCGCACAAACCCGAGCGTTACGAGGACTGGCGGCGCCGGGCGGCGATCCTCCCCCAGGACGGCGAGCGTTTCCGCGCCAGCCTACGGGCCCTGCGGGACGACATCGCCGCCGCCCGGGGCAAACCCGTGAACCAGTGGGACCTCGACGGCCTGGCCGCCCGCTTAAGCTTGAACGCCCAGGTATCGGAAGGGAACCGCTGGGCCTTCAATTACTTCCTGCGCTCGGCCCTCCACAACAGCACGGCGGAGATGCACCTGCGCCGCCGGACCCCCTCCACTGCCCGCTTCAAATGGATGGTCCTGGACACCATGGATGGCCTGTGCCACTCCTTGGAAAACGCCCTCGGCCACCTGACGCCGAAACTTGAGGAGATCGCCCGTGCAACCGCTTGAAGTCGTCATCAATCGCGAATCGCCGGACGCGATGGCCGCCCTCCGCCGGGTCATGGCCGCTCAATTCAGTTGCGGAAACCCGGTACGCGATGAAGCCTACCGCCTGGCCCTGTCGGCCGCCATCTGGCGGCTGATTCATTTCGGCGTCGAAGACGGGTTTGCCAACTACCGGGCCCAGGACTTGGCCAACTTCACCCTGATTGCCGAAGGCACGGTCACGGAACTCTTGATCCGCACCGCCTTCACCCGGGCGGCGGTCGAGAATGACCAGGCCCTGTTGAAGCACCTGATCGACCTCGGCCTGGCCCGGGAGGTGCAGACCTGGCTGGCCTCGATCATCAACTGCCCTCTTCAGGATCTTCCGGGTCTCCTGGCGCCCCTCTCCGGAGAAGAACTGCATGTCGCCCGCCTGCTGGCCAGCCGGCGGGATCCAGGCCTGATTGATGCCGCCTGGCTGTGGGACATCCCGGTCGCCCCGGGGGATCCCCAGGCCCTGCCGACGGTGGCCTACCACTTGGCGGCCCTCCAGGTCGTGACCCGGGAGGATCTGCTGTCCTCCACCGCCACCTACCTGGCCCGCCACCGCAGCGTCCTCCTGTGCCGGGAACCGGACGACCTCCTGGTACCGCTGGTATTGCGGTCCCCCGAACACCCCCAGACCCTGCTCGCACCCTTCGAGGGCCTGTACGGCGATCCGACGATCACCGCCGCCGCCGCCTGGCACCTCGAACACCGCCAACCCCGGGAGGCCTGGGCCCTGGCCCACGATATGCGGCCCCTCAGTCGTCAGGCCGACGACGCCTGGACCATCGCCGGCCTAGCGGCGGTGGAACTCGGGCGTTTTTCTGATGCCGAAACCCTCCGCCAGCGGATCCAAACGCCGGCCGGCCGAGACCGTCTGCTGCTGGCGATTGCCGAAGCCCAGCCCGAAGCCGTGCCGGTGGAACGCTTGGCCGAAGCTGGTCGCTCCTGTGGACCAGATCATCCGGAACTGTTCTTCCGGATTTTGAAGGAAATCCTCCGCCGGGGTGCCCTGCCCCTGGGCCGCAGCCTGGCCGAAGCCCGCCGCACCGCCATCAACGACGAGGAGCCCCTGCGCTCCATCCTCACCGAGATCCTCAGCCGCTGATACCGCCGACAGGCGAGACCCATGCAAAGACCCCCAGGAGTTTCTCCTGGGGGTCTTTGCTTTTGATCTGCTTCACCAACGAAAAGGCCCGGGGGTTCCTCACCCCCGGGCCCCACCCCACCGTAACCCGGCGCCGAGGCGCCGGGTTACGCAGGCTCAGCCAGCGCCAGGGATCACGAGATCCTTGCTGGTGGCCGCGCTGGAGTTGCCAGCGCGATCCTTCACCGCTCCGGACATCACCGAGAGGGTGACCACATTGCCCGGGGCACGGCTGACACCCGTCACGTTGACCTCGATGGAGGTGACCGGCAGGGAATCGTCGGTCAGGACCGTCGAGCCGTTCTTCACCACCACCGAGGCAATGGTGCCATTGCTGATCGCCAGTTTGGTCAGGTCGACCTTCGACAGGAAGACATCACCCGAGCTGTAGAAGGCACTGGTGCCATCCACCGCGATCACGTACTGGGCAGTGGCGGTGGCCGCCGCAGCCGTCGAACCACCGAGGGTCGGGGTCGAGAAGCTCAGGGCCGGCACCTTCTGATCGAAGTTCCGCACCAGCACCGCGACCGCACTGTTGGTATTGTCCGCCGAATCCTTGACCTTGCCGGCCTGGAGGACGCAACGGATCTTCTTCTCGGTCTCGGTGCTCGGGTTGGTGACATCGACGTTGAAGGTGTAGGCGGATCCGGAACCGGTCAGGCCCGAGATCGTCCCACCTTCGACCGTGAAGGCCGCCGACGTCAGGGCGCTGGTGGAAGCCAAGGATTCACTGAACACGATCGAACAGGGGATGCTCGTCTTGCTGGTCGGCTTGGCATCGGTGCTGGTCGGGGCCGGGGTCGAACTGGTGAACGAGACCACCCGGGGGGTCGTGGTATCGTAGGTCCGGCTCAGCCAGCTGACACCAGAGCCACCGGTGCTGAGGGAGGACGACACCTTCCCCACCGCATCCGTGACCGTGGCCCCCGAAGCGAACTCCACCTTAACGGCCGTCGGGCCTTCGCCCGGCATGACCGAGGCGGTGTAAATCGCCCCCGTGCCCGTCAAGGAGACCAGGACACCATTGGTGATCAGGATCTTATCCTTGGTGAAGTTGATCACGGACTCGTTGAAGGTGAAGACAAACGGGATCGGAGCCGTCTTGCCGATGGTCGTCGCCGTCGAGGAGATGACACAGGTGGAACCCGTGTTGTCATAGACGCGGCTCTGGCCGGTGACCGCCGTGATGGCACTTTCGTTGTTGGCGTAGTCCTTGAGGAATCCGGCCGGAATCGTGGTCAGATTGATGTTCAGGTTGCCGCTGGTGACCGTGGGCACGCCGGAGATCGTGTAGGTGACCGTGACAATCTTGCGGGTGGCATCATAGGTGACGGCCGGGCTGCCGTAGGTAAGGGAGCCGCTAAGTCCCGTGCCGGTGGCGGTGAGGGTCACTGGGGTGCTGGTCACCGTCGTCTGGATGGCCTCATTGGCCGTCAAGACCACCTGGACCTTGGTCCCGATGCCCGTGGTGCTGGTGCCCACTTCCGGTTGAATTTTGGCGGTCAGGGTCGGAATGGCGATGTCGCGGGTGACCGTTGGGGCTGTCGCCGCCAAGTTGTCCACCGGAGTGGCGGAAATGGACTTGGTGAACATGCCTGCCGCCAGGCTGAGGCCCACCGAGGTCGCGGCCGATCCAGGCTTCACCGTCACCACGATATCATTGGCATTCACCGCCACCCCGGTGATGAAATTGCCCGTAGTGGTCACAAAGTCCGTCAGAGGACCGGTGGTGACGGTCACCGCCGCGCCATTCGAATGGGTCGCCTGCGCCGTAGTGCCGGCTGAGCCACGGGTCACCGTGATTGCCGTGGCACTGGCGATTGCCGTAACGGTCACGTATTCGGCGGTTCCCCCAGTCCCAATCTTGAGGAGCGATCCCACCGTCATATCTGCGGAACTGGCCACCGTGATGGACGTCTGGGCCGCGGTGGTGATACCGGCACCCAGGGTGGTTGCGGTAGCATTCTTGGACAGCCCGGCCACGTCCGCCACCAAGGTACCCAGGGCACTGCCCGCAAGGTCCTTGAGGGTGACCGTGAATTCGATGTCGCCCGTCTTGGCGTAGTAGGTGCCGCCCGACAGGTTGATGTTGCTGCTCGAGGGGGTGATAGTCGGAACGACGGTGGACGCCGGTACGACGACCTGGAAGGTACTATCGCTGAGGGCGGATTCGTTGTTGGCCCCATCCTTGGCCTGGAGCTGGATGGAGTAGGTCTTGCCGGCCACCAGGGCCGAGGTCCAGTCCGCCGCGGCAAAGGCATAGGCACCGGTGGTGGCATCCGCCGTGACGGGATAATCCAGGGTGATGACCGTGGTGCCATCCGTGGGGGTGGCCACCAACTTGAGTTTGGCACCCGGTTCGGCCAGGCCGGTGACGGCCGGCTTGTTGATGGACAGGGTCGATCCATCCATCGGGCTGGTGATCGACGGTACCGCCGGGGCGATCACATCGGCGATGGTCGTGGTGTCGAGGTAGTAGGTCTGGACAATCTGGGGCTCGCCGGCATCGACGGCCGCATCGTTATCGGTGTCATAGGTCTGCGTCAGGGTCACGACATGCTTCGACGCGGCCGGCAACTTGCTGAGGTTGAAACGGAAGGCCGCGTTGGTCGCATTAATAGTAGCTACCGCATTGTCGAGAGCGCTGGCTGCGGTGGAGCCGTCATAGCCACGGGTCACGGTCAGGGTGGTGCTGCTGTTGACTGCCGTGACCAACATCTTTTCCGTGCCGACCACCATAATGCTGCCGACATCGAACCCGGTGGTGCTGTCAAGGATCACGGAGGTCTGGGAGGCATCGATGGCACCATTCAATGCGTTGGTGATGTTGGCGTGCACAGTACCATCGAGGCTGCTGGCCGTATCGACGCTCACACCGGTGATCACATCAGCCGCCGTGTGGGCGGCTGCCACGGTGCCGTTGGATCCCCGGGTAACGGTGAGGGTGGTGCCGCTGACAGCGGTAACGGTCAGTTGCTCGGTACCGATGTAGAGAACCGTCCCGACCGAAACATTGGTGGCGCTGGCCACCGTCAGACTGGTGGCGGAACTGGTGATGTTGGCACCCAGGGTGGTCGACACGAAGTTGACGACGGCCGGGAGGCCGCCATCGATCTTCAGGCTGACCAAGCTCTTACGGCTGTCGGTGGCATTATTGAACCGCGAGCCCGTAAAGACCAGGTCATTAGACCGATTGATCTGGGTGGTCGTCCCGGGGGCCATGGCCGCCCCGTTGACGGTCAGGGTCGGGGTATCCCAGATGACGGCATTGCCATAACCGGTTCCCGTGATGGTCGCGTCGGTCTGGGCCGAGGCGTCGACGACCTTGACATACAAGGAATGCTGTCCTTGGGCCAAGGGGACCGTCAGAGGCACCGAAACCGTCTGCCGGCCACCGGTGTTGCTGGCCACATTGGCCAACGTGCCCTTCTTGGTGAGGGTCGTCGACCCGACCACCGCCCCCTTATACAGCACAATATTGTCGGCGTGGGTGGCCGCCGTGGTTTCCAAATGGGCTCGGGTTACGGTCACGCTGGTGGCGCTGGGGATGGCCGTCACCAACAGCGCTTCATCTTCCGCCCACAGGATGTCGCCCACGGCCATCAAGGCCGTCGAATCCACGGGAACCGATGTGACGGCATTGTTGATGCCAGCGCCATTGTTAATCTGGGTCAGCGTGGTGGCTTTGGACTTGTCGATGACGTAGGCCGTCCACGACATGGAATTGGTGATGCTCTGGTTGACCGGGGTCGCCGTCTGGAAAATCTTGGCATTGTCGAGATGGGTGGCGGCCGTGGTGCCATTGTAACCACGCTCGACCAAGATCGCGGTATCCGTTGCGACGGCGGCCGTCGTCACCCGCATCTGCTCGCTGTCGATCTGAATAACATCGTTGACAGACAAGCCACCCGTCAGGGCATCGACGGTGATCGAGGTGGACGTGGTGTCAGCAATAGCCCCATTCGCGAGGATGATCTCGGTAGCGGCGGCTTCATTGTCATCGAGATTGACCTCGAAGGTCACCGTCGGCGTCGTACCCAGGTAACCATCATAGTCCGCTACCGTTGCAACGGGCGTGGACACCTCGAGGTAGGAAATGACCGGGGCACTCCCCAGTTTTTGATAGATCAGCGTTGGGTCTTTATAGACGGAGCCGCTAGTCGGCGAATCCGTTGCAGATCCATCGAGGGTAAAGGCCGAAGCCTCAGGTATCTGCAGGTACAGACGATCGGCTGAGGCATGCATCGTCACTTCAAAAACGGTGCTGCGGGCCGAGGGCATCTTGTCGGCCTGATCATCCACCACGTTGCTCGTGGTGAGGCCGGTCACCACCACGCCGTCAGCACCCACGGCGGTGGCATGGTCGACGTTGTAACTGACCGCCGGGACCGGGGTCAGTTTGTGGATGGTACTGTCGGTCTGATACAGAATGAAGTCGCCCGGCACGCGGGTCGCCAGAGTCACCGTGGTGGCATCAGCCGTTGAGGCAGGAACCGTGGTGCTGTCATAGCCCCTGGTCACCGTCAAATTGTTGCCGGTGACGCCGGTCACCAACAGCAATTCGCTGCCGATCTTGATCACTGAGCCGGTGGGGATGAAAGTTGCACTCGTCACCGTCAGGGTTGTGTCTGCCGCCAGATAGGCGCCGCCCTGGCCGAGAAAGAATTCGAGGTTCTGGCAAAGGTCGAAAATCCAGAAGC